>JBBQYL010000070.1:0-22467 GCA_038208735.1 Burkholderiales bacterium | reverse complement strand
TACGGCACCACCGGCAGGCCGGCCTGCAGCAGCAGCCGCTTGGTCAGCTCCTTGTCCATCGTGACCGCGCCGCCCGGCACGCCCGCGCCCACGTAGGGCACGCCGCAGGTCTCGAACAGGCCCTGCAGGCGGCCATCCTCGCCGAACGGGCCGTGCAACGCCGGGAAGGCGACGTCGATGCGCGGCAGCTCGCCGGCGATGTCGCAGGGCTCGCAGGCCATCAGCTGACCGCCGCGGCCGGGCAAGCGACAGCTGGTGTTCGTTCAAGTGAAGTCCCCGGTTGCCGGCCAGCCCGGAACCGTCCGGGTGGCCATGCGGAGACGATAGCGAGCGATGGGCCGGCGCGTGGCCGGTCTTCGCTCACGACGGCGTGAGAGTTTCTTCCGCGGGCCTCAGTTGGCCACCGACGGCTGCGCCGCGCGGGTGGCATCCGCCAGGTTCTCGCCGAACTTTTCGCTCACCGTGCGCTTGTACTGCTCGGGGTTCTGCGGCTTGACGAACAGCGAGGTCACCTCCGGGTGCGCCTCGTGGATGCGGCGCTCGATGTCGGCGATCATCTCCTCGATCTGCGGCGCGGTGAGCTTGTCGTCGAACTCGAAGCTCATGGCCGCCATGATCTGGTCGGGCGCCATCTGGATGGTGAGCACGCCGTTGGCGCGCGACGTGCCGCAGGCGGCGTTGGCGATCTCCAGCATCGACTTGATGAGCGCGCTGTCGGCCTTCTCGCCGATCAGCAGGCTCTTGCTCTCGCGCGCCAGCAGCGTGGACGTGCACGCAAGCACCAGCCCGATGAGGATCGACGAGATGCCGTCGGCCAGTGGCATGTCGAAGTGCGCGGCCAGCACGGTGCCCGCCGCGGCGATCACGATGCCGATCAGCGCGGCGCTGTCCTCGAACAGCACCATGAACAGCGGCGGGTCCTTGCTTTTGACGAAGGCCTCGTAGTAGCCGAGGTCGCCCTTGACCTTGTTGAACTGCCGCAGCGAGACGACCCACGACCAGCCTTCGAACAGGAAGGCCGCGGCCAGCACCACCTCGCTGACGATCGCGTTCTCGATGGGCTGCGGGCTGATCACGCGGTGCACGCCCTGGAAGATGGACACGCCGGCGCCGAGCGCGAGCACCAGGAGCGCGACGATGAAGCTCCAGAAGTACAGCTCGCGGCCATACCCCGCGGGGTGGTCGCGGTCGGCGCGCTTCTTCGCCACGCGCATGCCGTACAGCAGCAGCAGCTCGTTGCCGGTGTCCACGAACGAGTGCACCGCCTCGCTGAGCATCGCCGAGCTGCCGGTGAACGCGGCCGCGCCGGCCTTGGTCACCGCCACCAGCACGTTGCCGATGAGTGCCGCCCAGACCGCCCGTTTCGAGCCCGCGCCGCCGCCGTCCGCCTCCGCCTCCGCCTCCGCCTCCGCCATCTACCTTCCCAGCAGCTTGCGTGCGCGGGCCACCACGTTGTCGGCGCTGAAGTCGAACTCCTTGAGCAGCACCTTGGCCGGCGCCGAGGCGCCGAAGTGGTCGATGCCGATCACGTCGCCGGCCTGGCCCACATAGCGCTCCCAGCCCAGCGTGGAGCCGGCCTCGACGGCGAGCCGCCTGGTCACGGAGGGCGGCAGCACGGTGTCGCGGTAGGCCGGCGGCTGGGCGTCGAACAGGTCCCAGCTGGGCATCGACACGCAGCGCACCTTCACGCCCTCCTGGCCCAGCGTGTCGGCCGCGGCCGTGATCAGGCTCACCTCCGAGCCGCTGGCGATCAGGATGATGTCGGGTGCGTTGTCGTCCGCGCCACTGATGATGTAGCCGCCGTTGACCAGGCCGGTGGCGGCCGGGTGCTTGCTGCGGTCGAGCGTAGGCACGTCCTGGCGCGTGAGCACCAGCAGCACCGGACGCTCGTGGCTGGTGATGGCCACCTTCCAGGCCACGGCGGTCTCGTTGGCGTCGGCGGGACGGATCACGGTGAGGCCGGGGATCGCGCGCAGGCTCACGAGCTGTTCGATCGGCTGGTGCGTGGGGCCGTCCTCGCCGAGGGCGATGCTGTCGTGCGTGAACACGTGCATGGCATGCAGCTTCTGCAGCGCGGCGAGGCGGATGGCCGGGCGCATGTAGTCGGAAAAGATGAGGAACGTGGACCCGTACGGGATGAAGCCGCCGTGCGCGGCCAGGCCGTTGACGATCGCGCCCATCGCATGCTCGCGCACGCCGAAGTGCAGGTTGCGTCCGGCCCAGCTCATGCCGCCCTCGTCGGCGCCCTCGATCTTCTTCGCATCCGACGCGGGGGCGGGACCGAAGTCGCCCAGGCCCACGAGGTTGGTGAACGTGGACGGGTCGAGGTCGGCCGAGCCGCCCACCAGCGACGGCAGCTTCTTGCCGATGGCCGCCAGGATCTGCTTGCCGGCCACGCGCGTCGACAGGCCTTTGGCGTCGGCGGGGAACGTGGGCATGTCGGCGTCCCAGCCGGCGGGCAGCTCGCCGCGCAGGCGCGAGCCGAGTTCCGTGTACAGGTCGGGGAAAGCTTGGGCGTAGTCCGTCATGCGCTGGTTCCACGCGGCCTCGGCCTTCTCGCCGGCCGACTGCGCCTCGAGGAACTTGCGCTTCGCGTCGTCGGGCACGTAGAAGGTCGGCGCTTCGGGCCAGCCGAGCTTGGCCTTGGTGGCGGCCACGTCCTTGTCGCCCAGCGGCGAGCCGTGCGCCTTGAAGCTGTCCTGCTTCGGGGAGCCATACCCCAGGTGGGTGCGCACGAGGATCAACGTGGGGCGCGTCGTGTCGGCCACGGCCGACTGCAGCGCGCGGTCGATCGCGTCGACGTCGTTGCCGTCGGCCACCGTCAGCGTCTGCCACCCATAGGCCTCGAAGCGCTTGGCGTGATCGTCCGTGAAGGTGATGGCGGTACCGGCCGAAAGGGAGACCTCGTTGTCGTCGTAAAGGCACACGAGCTTGCCCAGCTTGAGGTGCCCGGCCAGCGATGCGGCCTCGGCCGCGACGCCCTCCATCAGGTCGCCGTCGCTCACGATGGCCCAGGTGCGGTGGTCGATCACGGCGTGGCCATCGCGGTTGTAGGTGCCGGCCAGCTGCGCCTCGGCGATGGCCATTCCCACCGCATTGGCCAGGCCCTGGCCCAGCGGGCCCGTGGTCACCTCCACGCCGGCGGTGTGGCCGCGCTCGGGGTGGCCCGGCGTCTTGCTGCCCCACTGGCGGAACTGCTTCAGGTCGTCGATGGTCAGGCCGTAGCCGGTCACCTGCAGCAGGCTGTACAGCAGCGCCGAGCCGTGGCCAGCCGACAGCACGAAGCGGTCACGGTCGGCCCACAGCGGGTTCGAGGGATGGTGCTTGAGGAAGCGCGTCCACAACACGTAGGCCATCGGCGCGGCGTCGAGCGGCAGGCCCGGATGGCCGCTGTCGGCGTTCTGCACCATGTCGACGGAGAGGAAGCGCAGCGTATCGATGCATTGCTGGTCGAGCGAATCGGACATCAGGATCTTTCGGCGTGACGATGGATCGGATACGGCGTGTGAAACGCGGGTATGGGGCTTGCTCAGCATTCGACGAACCAGGCGCTCGATCGGCAAGCCGCTTGCCTGCCCGTGCTCCGCTGTTCATCACCTGTTCATGCTCAGTTCATGAGTTTGATCCGATTGCAAAGGCCCTGACGCCGATGGCTTCCCTTCTCCACGATGTGGTGTTCCTTGTCGACGTGGACAACACGTTGCTCGACAACGACCGCATCATCGCCGACCTGCGCGACCACCTGATCCAGGAGTTCGGCGTGGCCTGCTCCGGTCGCTACTGGACTCTTTTCGAGAAGCTGCGCGACGAGCTCGGCTACGCCGACTACCTCGGCGCGCTGCAGCTGTACCGCAAGGAGGTGGAAGGCAAGGGCATCCAGGCGCAGTCGCTGCTGCAGATGTCCAGCTTCCTGGTGGACTACCCGTTCCAGGATCGCGTGTACCCGGGCGCGGTCGACGCGCTCGCGCGCATGAACAAGCTGGGGCCGGCCGTGATCCTGTCCGACGGCGACGTGGTGTTCCAGCCGCGCAAGATCCAGCGCTCCGGCCTGTGGCGCGCCGTGGAGGGGCGCGTGCTGATCTACGTGCACAAGGAACTGATGCTGGACGAGGTGAAGCGCACCTTTCCGGCGCGTCACTACGTGATGGTGGACGACAAGCCGCGCATCCTGGGCGCCCTCAAGGCCGCATGGGGCGACGACGTGACCACCATCTTCCCGCGCCAGGGCCATTACGCGCTCGACACGGTCCAGGCCGCGAAATATCCGCCGCCTGATATCGTGGTCGACCACATCGGCGACCTCGCACGCACGAATATTGCCGGGTGGTTCCCTTCAGGAGCCCCCCATGACAACCAACACGCAACAACTCCATGACCTCGGCCAGAGTCTCTGGATCGACAACATCAGCCGGCAGACTCTGCGCGACGGGTCGCTTGCCACGCTGATCGCCGATTATTCGGTGACCGGCCTCACGTCCAACCCGTCGATCTTCGAGAAGGCGATGGGCGAGGGCGACGCCTACGACGACGCCATCGGCCAGATGGCCCGCGACGGCCGATCCACGGAGGACCTGTTCTTCGCGCTGGCCGTGGACGACCTGCAGAAGGCGGCCGACCTGTTCGCACCCATCCACGAGGCCACGGGCGGCGTGGACGGCTGGGTGTCGCTCGAGGTGTCGCCGCTGTTGGTCAACGACACGCGCGGCACGATCCAGGCGGCCGCCAGCCTGCACGCGCAGGCGGCGCGCAGGAACCTGTTCATCAAGATCCCGGGTTCGATCGACGGGATCCCGGCCATCGAGGAAGCGATCTACCAGGGCATCCCGGTCAACGTGACGCTGCTGTTCTCGCGCGAACAGTACCTGGCCGCGGCCGAGGCGTACATGAAGGGCATCGAGCGCCGGCTCAACGACGGCAAGTCGCCGGTGGTGGAGTCGGTGGCCTCGGTGTTCGTCAGCCGCTGGGACACGGGCGTGAAGGAGACGGTGTCCGAGCAGTTCCAGAACCGGCTGGGCATCGCCATCGCGATGCGCACCTACAAGGCCTATCGCGAGCTGCTCGCGTCGGAGCGCTGGAAGAAGCTCGCCGCCGCGGGCGCGCATCCGCAGCGACTGCTGTGGGCCAGCACCGGCACCAAGGATCCGAAGGCGGACGAGAGCCTGTACGTGGAGGCGCTGGCGGCGCCCGACACGGTCAACACGATGCCCGACAAGACGCTGAAGGCGTTTGCCAAGGACGGCCACGTGGGCGACCCGATGCCGGTGGACGGCGGCTACGCCGAGCAGACCATCGATGAGATCCGCCGCGAGGGTGTCGACATCGAGGCGCTGGCCGACACGCTGCAGAAGGAGGGCGCAGAGTCCTTCAAGAAGTCGTGGAGCGGGCTGGTCGGCGGCCTGGAGGAGAAGATCACCAAGCTCACCGCGACGTCGCCGAGCTGAGTCCCCGATGGCCAACCCGCTCGTCATCGCCCCCTCCATCCTGTCGGCCGACTTCGGCCGCCTGGCCGAGGAGGTGCGCGCGGTCGACGCCGCCGGCGCCGACTGGATCCACGTGGACGTGATGGACGGGCGCTTCGTGCCCAACATCAGTTTCGGCCCCGTGGTGATCGAGGCCGTGCGCCGCGCCACTACCAAACCGCTGAACGTGCACCTGATGATGGTGGAGCCCGAGCGCATGCTCAAGGACTTCGTCGACGCCGGCGCCGACCACCTGCTGGTGCAGTGCGAGCCGGCGTCCACCATCCACCTGCACCGCGTGCTGTCGCGCATCCGCGACCTCGGTTGCAAGGCGGGCGTCGTCATCGACCCCGGCAGCCCGATCGCTTTCGTGGAGAACGTGCTGCACCTGTGCGACGTGGTGCTGGTGATGACCGTCAACCCGGGCTTCGGCGGCCAGTCGTTCCTGCCCGAGGTGCTGCCCAAGATCACCGCGCTGCGCCGGCTGTGCGACGCGCGCGGGCTCAATCCTTACATCGAGGTGGACGGCGGCCAGAACGGCGACAACGCCTGGCAGGCGGTGGACGCGGGCGCGGATGCCCTGGTGGCCGGCTCGGCGGTGTTCGGGTCGGGCGACTATGCGCGCGCCATCGCGCGGTTGCGCGAACATGCACCGCCGGCATGAGCTTGCGCGTTTGTCCTACACGCCGCTGTCACATTCCGCGTTCAAGATGAGCCCATTGCAGGTACAGAACCGGCCACAAATTGGGTGGAACTCCGGGAACCCGTCACCCCGTACCCGCACACCGTCTTCGTGACCCGTCACGTTGCCCGGAAGACAAAAGCCCTCCTTGCGAGGGCTTTTCCTTTGTCTGTGCCAGCGATCCGAGGGGTCTGGCATCTCCACCGTACACGGCGGCAATGCCTGACCCCTTTGTCACACCCGCGGCCAGGATCGCATCGCCGTACGCACCGTCGCCATCAGGCTCTCGTGCGTGGCCCCATCCTTGGCCTGCATCGACATGCCCTGGTAGATGGTGGCGTAGAAGTTGGCCAGGTCCTTCGCATGGGTGTCGGCCGGCAGCTCGCCGCCGTCGATGCCACCCTGGATGCGGCGGCCCACGTTGGCGATGGCCTCGGTGCGGCGCAGCAGCAACGCGTCCTGCACACGTTCGGCGGCGGCCGAGCAGTTGGTGGCGGCCATCACCACCATGCACCCCTTGGGATGGCAGGGCTGGGTGAGTTCGTTGGCGGCCTCCATCAGCCAGCGCTCGATGGCGCCACGCGCGGTGGGTTCTTCCACCAGGGCGCGCGCACCGGCGCTGCCGTAGCCCAGCGCGTAGCGCTCGATGGCTTCCAGGAACAGCTGCTCCTTGTCGCCGAAGGCGGTGTACAGGCTGGGCGGCGTGATGCCCATGGCCGACGTCAGGTCGGAGATGGAAGCCGCCTCGTAGCCGCGCTCCCAGAACACGTGCATGGCCGTCTCGAGGGCGGCGTCGCGGTCGAAGGACAGCGGGCGGCCGCGCGGCTTGCGCGGTGCCTTGGTCGCGGCGGCTTGCGGTTCCGGCGCTTCGGCGAGGCCGACCGAACCGGCCTCGGATGTCTCGTTTGTCTTTTTCATAGCGTTCGATACGAAAAGCAGTTGACGTGCCCTTGCGGCTTGGCTACATTGTGCCATATGTCGTAGCGATCGCTACGATAAAACTTTCCCGGACAGACAGCGAAAAGCCAGGCAACGCCCGGTCGAGCCGCTGCTTTGCCAAAAAGTTCCCAAGCACTCACTTCCCGCCTTACGTCGAATTCCAGGAGTTGTCATGAACCAGGTTCCCCTCCAAGCCCGTCGCCGCCTCTGGGTCGCCGGCACCACGCTGACGGCCGTCGCGGCCGCCCTCGCCACCGTCTTCCTGCTCCAGTCCGGCCCGGCCATCGCCACGCCGTCGCCCGCGGCGCAGGCCACGCCGGTGTCCGTCGCCACGGTCGTTCAGAGCGACGTGGCCGCCTGGAACGACTTCTCCGGCCGACTCGAGGCCGTCGAGCGCGTGGACATCCGTTCGCGCGTGGCGGGCACGGTGCAGGGCGTGCACTTTCGCGAAGGCGCGCTGGTCAAGGCCGGCGACCTGTTGCTGACCATCGATCCGGCGCCCTACCAGGCCGACGTCGACCGCGCCGATGCCCAGGTGTTCGCGGCGCAGTCGCGCTTCACCAATACCAAGAGCAACTACGAGCGGTCGAAGCAGCTGCTGCAGGATCACGCGATCTCGCAGCGCGAGTACGACGACAGCCTGAACGCCAACGGCGAGGCCGACGCCAACCTGCGCTCCGCGCAGGCGCAGATGCAGACCGCCCGCCTGAGCCTGGGCTACACCCAGGTGCGCGCGCCGGTGTCGGGCCGCGTGGGCAAGCTGGAGATCACCACGGGCAACCTGGTGGCCGCCGGTCCGGGTGCCCCGGTGCTCACCACGCTGGTCAGCGTGAGCCCCATCTACGCGAGCTTCGATGCCGACGAGCAGGTGGTCACGCGCGCGCTGCGCGAACTGCCCGCAGGCGCCAGCGCCCGGGCGCAGATCGAGAAGATCCCGGTGCAGATGGGCACGGTGGCCGATACCGCCACCCCCATCGCCGGCCACCTGCAGCTGGTGGACAACCAGGTGGACGCGCGCAGCGGCACGGTGCGCGTGCGCGCCGTGTTCGACAACGCCGACGGCACGCTGATGCCCGGCCAGTTCGCGCACCTGCGCATGGGCGCGGTCAAGGCCGAGCCGGCGCTGATGATCAACGAGCGCGCGGTGGGTACCGACCAGAACAAGAAGTTCGTGATGGTGGTCGGTCCGGACGACAAGGCGCAGTACCGCGAGGTGACCCTCGGCGCCAACGTCGACGGCCTGCGCATCGTCACCACCGGCCTGAAGCCCAACGAGCGCGTGGTCGTCAACGGCCTGCAGCGCGTGCGCCCCGGCTCGCTCATCGCGCCCCAGATGGTGGCGATGAAGACCGCCGACGACACCAAGTAACCGACGCCCCCACGCTCCTCCGTCGAGAAGCATCCGGCTTGCAAGCCGGATGCCGTGCAGGCGGGGATCTGCTCCGCAGATCCTCTGCCGCCTGCACTCCCCCAGGGGGGAGCTCGGTTCGGCTCGGATGTGATCCTCGCTTCCCGATAGCTTGGGTCACGACGAAATATTGACACTCCCCCGGGAGCCCCACGTGAATCTCTCCAAATTCTTCATCGACCGACCGATCTTCGCCGGCGTGCTGTCGCTGCTGATCTTCCTCGGCGGCCTGATCGCCGTGCGCGGTCTGCCCATCTCCGAATACCCCGACGTCGTGCCGCCCTCCGTGGTGGTGCGCGCGAACTACCCGGGCGCGAACCCGCAGGTGATCGCCGAGACGGTGGCGACGCCGCTGGAGGAATCCATCAACGGCATCGAGGGCATGCTCTACATGAGCAGCCAGGCCACCACCGACGGCCTGATGACGCTGACCGTCACCTTCAAGCTGGGCACCGACCCCGACAAGGCGCAGCAACTGGTGCAGAACCGCGTGGCGCAGGCCGAGGCGCGCCTGCCCGAGGAGGTGCGCACGCTGGGCATCACCACCATCAAGAGCTCGCCCGACCTGACGATGGTGGTCCACCTGTTGTCGCCCACCGGCCGCTACGACATGACCTACCTGCGCAACTACGCGGTGCTGAACGTGAAGGACCGCCTCGCGCGCGTTCCGGGCGTGGGCGACGTGCAGCTGTTCGGCTCGGGCGACTACTCGATGCGCGTGTGGCTGGACCCGCAGAAGGTGGCCAACCGCGGCCTGTCGCCCAGCGACGTCGTGGCCGCCATCCGCGGCCAGAACGTGCAGGCCGCGGCCGGCATCATCGGCGCCTCGCCCAACCTGCACGGCATCGACGTGCAGTTGTCGGTGAACGCGCAAGGCCGCCTGCAGACCGAAGACGAATTCGGCGACATCATCGTCAAGACCAGCGCGGACGGCGCCGTCACGCGCCTGCGCGACATCGCCCGCATCGAGCTGGGCGCCGCCGACTACTCGCTGCGCTCGCTGCTGGACAACAAGGACGCGGTCGCGATCCCGATCTTCGCGGCGCCGGGGTCCAACGCGATCGCCATCTCCAACGGCGTGCGCGCCGAGATGGCCGAGATGCAGAAGGCCATGCCCGACGGCGTGAAGTACGAGATCGTCTACGACCCGACGCAGTTCGTGCGCGCGTCGATCGAATCGGTGGTGCACACGCTGATCGAGGCCATCGCGCTGGTGGTGCTGGTGGTGATCCTGTTCCTGCAGACCTGGCGCGCGTCCATCATCCCGCTGCTGGCCGTGCCGGTGGCGGTGGTGGGCACGTTCGGCATCATGAGCCTGTTCGGCTTCTCCATCAACGCGCTCAGCCTGTTCGGTCTCGTGCTGGCCATCGGCATCGTCGTCGACGACGCCATCGTGGTGGTGGAGAACGTGGAGCGCAACATCTCCAGCGGGCTCTCGCCCCGTGACGCCACCTACCGCGCGATGCGCGAGGTGTCCGGCCCGATCATCGCGATCGCGCTGGTGCTCGTGGCCGTGTTCGTTCCGCTGGCCTTCATCACGGGCCTCACCGGCCAGTTCTACAAGCAGTTCGCGCTGACCATTGCCATGTCGACAGTGATCTCGGCCGTCAACTCGCTGACGCTGTCGCCGGCGCTCGCCGCGCTGCTGCTGAAGGGCCACGACGCGCCCAAGGACGCGCTCACCCGCGGCATGGACAAGGTGCTGGGCCGCTTCTTCGCCGCCTTCAACCGCCTGTTCCATCGCGGCTCCGACGCGTACAGCGGTGGCGTGACCATGGCGATCTCGAAGAAGACGATCATGGTCGGCGCGTACCTGGTGCTGGCCGCGCTCACGCTGGGCCTGTTCAAGGCGGTGCCCAGCGGCTTCGTGCCGCCGCAGGACAAGCAGTACCTGATCGGCTTCGCGCAGCTGCCCGACGGCGCCACGCTCGATCGCACCGAGGCGGTGATCCGCCGCATGGGCGACATCGTGGCCAGGCAGCCGGGCACCGAGCACGCGATCCAGTTCCCGGGGCTGTCGATCAACGGCTTCACCAACAGCTCCAACTCGGGCATCGTGTTCGTGTCGCTGGCCGACTTCGACAAGCGCAAGAGCGCCAACCTCAGCGCCGGCGCGATCGCGCAGAGCCTGAACCAGCAGTTCGGCGCCATCCAGGACGCGTTCGTGGTGATGTTCCCGCCGCCGCCGGTGTCGGGCATCGGCACCACGGGCGGCTTCAAGCTGGAGCTGGAGGACCGCGGCTCGGTGGGCGTGGCCGGCATGGACGCCGCGCTGAAGGCGTTCCTGGCCAAGGCGTACGCCGCGCCGGAACTGGCGGGCATGTACTCGAGCTTCCAGGTCAACGTGCCGCAGCTGTACGCCGACGTCGACCGCACCAAGGCGCAACAGCTGGGCGTTCCGGTGACGGACATCTTCGACACGATGCAGATCTACCTGGGCAGCCTGTACGCCAACGACTTCAACAAGTTCGGCCGCACGTATTCCGTACGCGTGCAGGCGGACGCCGCGTTCCGCGCGCGCGCCGAGGACATCGGCCTGCTGAAGGTGCGCTCCACCACCGGCGAGATGGTGCCGCTGTCGGCGCTGATGAAGGTGTCGCCCACGTTCGGCCCGGAACGCGCGATGCGCTACAACGGCTTCCTGGCCGCCGACGTCAACGGCGGCGCTGCGCCCGGCTACTCGTCGGGCCAGGCCAAGGACGCCATCGCGCGCATCGCCAAGGAGACGCTGCCCCCGGGTGTCACCTACGAGTGGACCGACCTGACGTACCAGGAGATCCTGGCCGGCAACTCCGCCGCCCTGATCTTCCCGATCTCGATCCTGCTGGTGTTCCTGGTGCTGGCCGCGCAGTACGAGAGCCTGACGCTGCCGCTGGCCATCCTGCTGATCGTGCCGATGGGCCTGCTCGCCGCGATGACGGGCGTGTGGCTCACGCACGGCGACAACAACGTGTTCACGCAGATCGGACTGATGGTGCTGGTGGGGCTCAGTGCGAAGAACGCGATCCTGATCGTGGAGTTCGCGCGCGAGCTCGAATTCGCCGGGCGAACGCCGTTGCGTGCCGCGATCGAGGCCAGCCGCCTGCGCCTGCGTCCGATCCTGATGACGTCGATGGCGTTCGTGATGGGCGTCCTGCCGCTGGTACTGTCTTCCGGCGCGGGCTCCGAGATGCGCCATGCGATGGGCGTGGCCGTGTTCTTCGGGATGATCGGCGTGACCGCGTTCGGCCTGTTCCTGACGCCGGTGTTCTACGTGCTGCTGCGCGCGCTCACCGGCAACAAGCCGCTGAAGCAGCACGGCGAGATCCCGCACGACGTCGAGGCGCCGGGCGTGAACATCGACCCGGGCCACGGCGTCAGTGGCGGCTTCGGCGCCCAGCCGGTGCTGGCCGCGCCGCGCCACCCCGACGAATGAAGACGGCCGGCGCGCGGCCCGAATGCCGCGCGCCTTGCCCGCAACGACTTAAGGAATTGCCATGACCCGAATCCTCAAGACCTCGCTGATCCCGCTGATGGCCGCCCTCGTGCTGGCCGGCTGTGCCAGCGCGCCGTTCACGCCCGTCGCGGCGCCCGTCACCCCCGTCGCCTTCAAGGAAGACGGCGCGGCGCGGTTCGCCAACGTCGGTCCCGCCGAGGCGCAACCGCGCGGCGCGTGGTGGACGGTGTTCTCCGACCCGGTGCTCGACGACCTCGTGCGGCGCGCCGCGGCCAACAACACCGACGTGCAGCAGGCCGCCGCCCGCGTGCAGGCCGCACGCGCCCTGCTGCGCGACGCGCAGGCCGACCTGCTGCCGCAGGTGAACGGCCAGCTGGGCGTCTCGCGCGCCACCATCCAGCCGGGCTTCGGCGCGGCGCCGGGCCAGGCCGCCAACCTCGGCAGCACGGGCCTGGCGGCAGCGTGGGAGCCCGACTTCTTCGGCAAGCTCACGAAGACGAAGAACGCCGCGGCGCTCGACGCGAAGTCGCGCGAGGCGGCGCTGCAGAGCACCCGCCTGGTGGTGCAGTCCAGCGTGGCCCAGGCCTACTTCGAGCTGCGCGCGCTCGACGCCGAACGCGACATCGTGCGCCAGACCATGGGCGCCTATGCCGACACGCTGCGCCTGACCGAGCGCCGCTACGCGGCCGGCGACGTGGCCGAGCTCGACCTCGCCCGCGTGCAGGCCGAGGTGGCCGCGACGAACTCGCAGGCGCTGGCCCTGGATCGCGAACGCGCGCTGCACGAGCACGCGCTGGCGGTGCTGCTGGGCGAGCTGCCGACGGGGTTCTCGCTGGCGCCGGGCGACTGGTCGGGCGCGCTGCCCGGCGTGCCGGCCGGCGTGCCCGGCACGGTGCTGGCGCGGCGTCCCGACGTGGCCTCCGCGCAGCTCGCGATGCAGGCCGCCGAGGCGCGCGCCGGCGTCGCTCGGCTGGCGTGGTTCCCGGACGTCTCGCTCACCGCCAACGGCGGCTACGCGTCCACCGACCTGGGCGACGTGTTCAAGTGGTCGGCGCGTGCGTGGGGCATCGGCGCGTTGCTGTCGCTGCCGGTGTTCGATGGCGGCCGCCGCGCGGCGGGCGTGCAGACGGCCAACGCGCAGTGGGACATCGCCGCGGCGGCCTACCGCGAACAGGTGCTCGGCGCGTTCCGCGACGTCGAGGACCAACTCGCCTCGCTGCGCCTGCTGTCCGACCAGGCCGGCGCCCAGAAGGTGGCCGTCGACGCGTCCACGCGCGCCACGGTGCTGTCCGACGCGCGCTACCGCAACGGCCTGGTGAGCCAGCTCGAGCTGCTGGACGCGCGCCGCAGCGAACTCGCCAACCGCCGCGTGGCGGTGCAGGTGCGGGCGGCGCAGTACCAGGCGACCGTGGGGCTGATCCGCGCGCTGGGGGGCGGGTGGGGAGAGGGCGCGCCGACCAACGGCGCCTGAACGAAGCAAGCTCGCGCCCGCCCAAGTGGACGGACTCCTCCGCCCCTGCGCCCACCTCGGTTTCGCATTGAGCAGTAACGTACACCCATGTCCTCGATCACTTCCCCGAAGTTCCCCCCGCTGTCCGTCCTCGACCTCGTTCCCGTCCAGCAGGGCGCCACTGCGGGCGAGGCGCTGCGGCACAGCCTGGCGCTGGCGCAGCACGCCGAGACGCTGGGCTTCACTCGTTACTGGGTGGCCGAGCACCACAACATGACGGGCATCGCCAGCGCGGCCACGTCGGTGGTCATCGGCTTCCTGGCCCAGGGCACCCGCCAGATCCGCGTGGGCTCGGGCGGCATCATGCTGCCCAACCACTCGCCTCTGGTGATCGCCGAGCAGTTCGGCACGCTGGCGTCGCTGTATCCGGGACGCATCGACTGCGGCCTCGGGCGCGCGCCGGGCACCGACCAGGTCACCGCGCGCGCGATGCGTCGCGACGCGCGCGCCGCCGAGAGCTTCCCCGAGGACGTGCAGGAGCTGCAGGCGCTGTTCCAGCCCACGCGCCCCGGCCAGGCCGTGCAGGCCTTCCCCGGCGCCGGAACCGACGTGCCGCTGTGGATCCTCGGCTCCAGCACCTACGGCGCCCAACTGGCCGCGGCGCTGGGCCTGCCCTACGCGTTCGCGTCGCACTTCGCGCCCGACGCGCTCACCCAGGCGATGGAGCTCTATCGCCACCTGTTCAAGCCGTCCGAGCAGTTGCAGAAGCCGCACGCGATGGCCGGCGTCAACGTGATCGTGGCCGACACCGACGCCGAGGCGAAGCGCCTGTTCACCACGCACCAGCAGTCGTTCGCCAACCTGCGCCGCGGCCGTCCGGGGCCGCAGCAACCGCCGATCGACGACATCGACGCGTACTGGTCGCCCGCCGAGAAGCAGATGGCCGACAGCATGCTCGCCTGTTCGGTGGTGGGCTCGCCCGAGACGGTGCGCCACGGCCTCGAGCGCTTCGTGGCCTACAGCGGCGCGGACGAGCTGATGGTGGTGTCGGCCATCTTCGACCCCGACGCGCGTCGCAGGTCGTACAGCCTGCTCGCCGAGATCGCGGGCCTCGCGCCGCGCTGAGTCGCCACGGTGGATCCTGCGACTTCGCGCAGGATGACAAGGTTGCGCAGGATGACAAGGTTGCGCAGGATGACAAGGTGCGCAGGATGACAAGGTGGCGCGCGCTACAGTCGCGGCATGGACCACACCGCATGCGGCAGCGCAGACAGCCCCTGGGCCGTGCTCATCATCGGCGCCGGCTTCGGCGGGCTGGGCATGGCCATCGCGCTGGCGCGGGCTGGCGAGCACGATGTCCTGCTGCTGGAAAAGGGCGCTGATGTGGGCGGCGTCTGGCGCGAGAACACCTATCCGGGCGCCGCCTGCGACGTGCCCTCGCACCTGTACTCGTTTTCGTTCGAGCCCAACCCGCACTGGTCGCGCACCTATTCGCCGCAGGCCGAGATCCACCAGTACCTGCGCCACTGCGCCGACAAGTACGGCGTGCGCGGAAAGATCCGCTTCGGCTGCGAGGTCACCGGCGCCGCGTTCGACGAGGCGACCGCCCTGTGGCGCGTCGACTGGCGCGACGCGCAGGGGCAGGCGCATGCGGGTCACGCGTGCGCGCTCGTGAGCGCGGTGGGCCTGCTGAGCCGCCCGGCGCTGCCCGCGCTGCCCGGCCTGGCCGACTTTCGCGGTCCGGTGTTCCATTCGGCGCAATGGCGCCACGATGTCGACCTGGACAAGCGCGTCGCGGTGATCGGCACCGGCGCGTCGGCGATCCAGTTCGTGCCCGAGATTGCCCGCCAGGCCGCGCGCCTGACCGTGTTCCAGCGCACGCCGTCGTGGATCCTGCCGCGGCCCGACCGCGCCTACAGCGAGCGCGAGCGCGATCGATTCGCGCGTTGGCCTTCGCTGATGGCGCTGCACCGCGCATGGATCTACGTGGCGCACGATGCGCGCGCCGTCGGCTTCACGCGCCTGCGCTGGCTGATGCCCCTCCTGGCCGGCCTGCCGGCGCGTCGACTCCTGAAAAAACAGGTGCCCGACGCGGCCCTGCGCGAGCGCCTCACGCCGCACTATCCCGTCGGCTGCAAGCGCATCCTGATCTCGAACGACTGGCTGCCGACGCTGGCGAGGCCCAACGTCGACCTGGTCACCGACGCCATCGAGGCCGTCACGCCCGCGGGCGTGCGCGTGGCGGGCGGGCGCGAGATCGAGGTCGACGCCATCGTGCTGGGCACCGGCTTCGCGGCCAGCGAGTTCCTGGCGCCGATGGCCATCCGCGGTCGCGGCGGGCGCAGCCTCGACGACGCGTGGTCGAAGGGCGCGCGGGCATGGCTGGGCATCACGGTGCCGGGCTTTCCCAACTTCTTCATGATCTACGGCCCCAACACCAACCTGGGCCACAACTCCATCGTCTTCATGCTGGAGTGCCAGGTGGCCCACGTGATGCGCTGCCTGCGCAAGCTGCGCGAAGAGGGCGGCCGCACCATCGAGGTGGCCGCGCCGGCGTTCGAGCGCTACAACTCGCGCCTGCAGCAACGCTCGCGGCAGACGGTGTTCGCCGGCTGCACCAGCTGGTACGTGGACGCGCACGGGCGCCACACGGTGAACTGGCCCGGCTTCACGACCACGTACCGCTGGCTGACGCGGCACGCCGGGCTGGGCGCCTACGCGGTGCGCTGAATGTCCGGTCAGGCCCGGCGCCGGACGGCGGCGCGCAGCCGCGCCGTCGACGCCCACACGTGCTCGTGGTCGAAGGCCGAGGCCATCGCCGCGGCCAGCACCATCACCGCGCCGAAGGCCCACAGGCCGGGGCCGGGGATGACGCTCGCCAGCCCGTTGAGCTTCACGAAGGCCACCAGCACGCCCAGCATGAACACCTCCACCATCACCCACGGCCGCACGGCCTGCATCGCGCGCAGCACGATGTCGAAGCCGGGCGCCAGCTGCCCCGCGCGCAGCGGCAGCAGCACCCACGCGACGGCGGCCAGTTCCACCAGCGGATTCAGCAGCGTGGTGAACAGCACCAGCACGGCCATGAACCACGCGCCCTCGTCGTAGAGCGTCCAGGCGGCCTCCCACAGCGTGGTGCTGCGGAACTGGCCCTGGATGTCGATCACCAGGATGTTGTTGGTGTGGGCGATGAGCAGCATCACCAGGCCGCCCATGGCCAGCGACAGCGGCAGGTCGAAGGTGGCGTGGCGGGCCAGGCCCAGCGTGGCGCCGCAGCGTCGGCATTCGTAGTGGCGGCCGGAGGGCACGACGTCGTCGGTGTCCTCGCCCACGCCGTCGACGCTGGAGCGCCGGTGCAGCGCGTCGCACTCCTCGCAGGCGATCAGGTCGTCGCGCAGCGTGGCCACGGGGATGCGCGGCGCCAGCACGTCGACGCTGTCGTCCAGCGCCGTCTGCGCCGTCTGCGCCAGGTGGCGGGACGAGCCGTTGTTGGCGCGTACGCGACGAAACCGCTCGAACACGTCAGGGTGCGGCGACGCAGGTGCGGGCGCGCTCGTCGACGCTGGCGCGCAGCGCGGCGGCCACGTCGTCGGCCACCAGGCGGACGGTGTCGGAATGCGCGCGGGCCACGCGGTCGAAACGCTGCTGCGCGGCCTCGACGCCGGCGTTGCCTGCCGGCGCCGCACCCCCCGCGTCGCGCACCGCCGTGCGCACGGTGCGGTAGCGACCGGCTTCCACCGGACCCAGGGCCGCGTCGGACGGCAGGCATTCGATCGTCCAGCGCACCTGGTCGCTGACCGCCGGCTGGGGCACGAGGAGGGAGTCGAAGCGCAGGACCTGCACCCGTACCCGCAGCGGCGCGGGGCGCTCGAGGTCGGCGCCACTGCCCGTGCCGGTGGGGCCGGCGTCGGCCCACAGCCCGTCGGGCAGGGGGCCGCGATTCAGGTAGTCCACCAGCGACTGCGCCACGTCGGCGCCCAGGGCCTGTGTCCACAGCTGGTGGTCGTAGACCATCGCGCCGGTGTCGCCGGTGCGGATCACCCACTCGTCGCGGCCCAGGGCATCGGGCACCGTCACCGGACCGATGGACAGCCCGCGCGGCGCCGCGCGGGCGCTCGTGGGCGCGCTGGCGGTGGCGGGGCGCAGCGTGTGGAAGTAGTCGGGCGGCGTGGAGCAGCCGGTCGCGGCGGCGAGCGCGGCGACGGCGAGGGCAAGGCGCTTGATGGTCATTTCGGATCCTCCGGCTTGCCTTTGAGCAGCGACTCCGGATGGCGTTCCAGGTAGTCGGCGAGGCCCTTCAGCGAGGCCGCCGCCTTCGAGACCTCGTTGAGCGCATTGGTGGCCTGCGGGCCCACGGTCTGGTCGACGGTGCCCAGCGTCTTGCGCAGGTCGTCGACGGCCTTGCGCGCGTCGGCGAGCGTCTCCTTGGCCTCCGGCACCACGCCGTTGTCCAGGTGCTGCACCAGGTCGTCCACGTGCTTGAGGCTGGTGTCCAGGTCGCCGAGATCCTTGTGCAGATCGGCGGCCAGCTGGTCGTACGGAATCGCGTCCAGTTTCTTGGCGACCGACGTGAGCGACGCCTGCAAGTCGTCCAGGCCACCCGGCGCGGTGGGCATCAGCGGCGGCGTCGTCGCCCAGTCGATGCGCGCCGCGGGCGCGTCCTTGACGAAGTCGAGCGACACGTAGAGCTGGCCCGTGAGCAGGCTGCCGCTCTTCAACTGCGCGCGGAAGCCGCGCCTGACCATCGGGTCGATGCGCTTCTTCTGGTCGTCGAGCGTCATGTCCTCGGGCCCCGACTTGTTGATCGTGGGCAGGCGGCGCGGATAGACGCGGATGTCGACGGCGATCATCGGCTCGGGGTTGGTCTCGCCGCCGCTGCCGTCCACCGAGATGCGCGTGACCTCGCCGATGGGCAGGCCGCGGTATTCCACCGGGGCGCCCACCGCCAGGCCGCGCACCGAGCTGGCGAACAGCAGGCGGTAGTCGAAGCCCTGCGAGTCGGGCAGCTTCATCGCGTCGGACATCTGCGCGTACAGCGTGAATTGCGCGCGTTCGGCCGCCTCGGGCGGCGTGGCCAGCGCGTTGTCGGGATCGGGCAGGTCCTGGAAGGCGATGCCGCCGGCCAGCACGCTCACCACCGACTGCGTCTGCACGTGCAGGCCCTGCGCACCGAGATCGACGTCCACGCCGCTGGCATGCCAGAAGCGGCTGTGCGCGCTGACGAAGCGGTCGTAGGGCGCGGTGATGAAGATGGTGAACTTGATGTGGCGGCCGTCCGGCATCATCGTGTAGCCCTGCACCTGGCCCACGGGCACTCGGCGCAGGTAGATGGGCGAGCCGATGTCCAGCGAGCCCAGGTCGTCGGAGATGAGCGTGAACGAGCGACCGGGCACGTCGGCGGTGATCGCCGGCTGCACGTCGAGGCCCTCGAACTCGCGCTTCTCGCTGGCCGTGCGCCCGGCGTCCATGCCGATGTAGGCGCCCGACAGCAGTGTGCCCAGTCCGCTGACGCCGGCGGCGCCGATGCGCGGGCGAACCACCCAGAAGCGCGTGTCGGTGACCAGCAGCGTCTCGATGCCGGAGTTGCCGCGCATCTCGGCGGTGACCTCAACCTCGCGGTGATCCTTGGTGAGCTTGACGCGGCGCACGATGCCCACGTCGACGTCCTTGTACTTGATGTACGTCTTGTTGGCCTCGATCCCTTCGGCGTTGTGGAAGTAGATGGTGATCGTGGGGCCGCGGTTGAGGATGGAGCGCGCGCCCAGGTAGACGCCGATGACCACCGCCACCAGCGGCACCAGCCATACCAGCCACAGCGAGTAGTGGGCGCGGCGAGCGATCACCGGGCGCGGCAGGTCGGCCGGGGGCACGGGGGCCGGGGGCACGGGGGCCGCGGGTTCGGCCGCGGGCGGAATATCGGTGTCGCGCGGATCTTCAGGGGGACTCAAGTCGCGTCTCCGGCAGGGTCGGTGAACGGTAGGGGCACGGGCGCCACCTCGCCCTCGGGCTGGTCGAACAGCAGGCGGGAGTCGAAGCTATGGGTGGTCAGCATGGTGAGCACCACCACCGCGCCGAAGGCCATCGCGCCCGGCCCGGGGCGCAGCTCGGCCAGGCTCTCCACCTGCACCAGCGCGGCCAGCATCGTGATGGCGAAGATGTCGAGCATCGACCAGCGGCCGATCAGCTCCAGCAGGCGGTACACCTTCAGGCGCCGCGGCGCCCAGCGCCGGTCGTGGCGCTGCAGCGAGATCAGCAGCAACGACATCAGCAGCAGCTTGGCGATGGGCACCGCGATGCTGGCCACGAAGACGAGCACCGCCAGGCCGTACGAGCCGTCCTTCCAGAAATAGACGATGCCCGAGAAGATGGTGTCGTCCTGGCGCCCGCCGATGGACGAGGTGGCGGTGACGGGCAGCAGGTTGGCCGGCAGGTACAGCGCGGTGCCGGCCAGCAGGAAGGCCCAGCTGCGCGCGATGGCGTCCTTCTTGCGAGGGCGCACCACGGCGTCGCAGCGCGGGCAGCGTGCGCGCCCGCGTTCCTGCGCCTCGGCAGGCGGCGTGCAGACCGCGTTGCAACCGTGGCAACGCCACAAGCCCGCGGCGAGCGCGGAGCAGGCGGGTTCGGCGGACATCGGTACGGAGGCGGGTGCGGGTGCGGCCATTGTTGCGCTGGAGTCTAGCCCGACAGGGCGGCAATAACGGGGCCTGCCTTGAAACCTGGCGCGGGATGACACTTGGCGGGCGCGCAGGACGGCATCGCCCCCGCGGGGCTTACTCGGCGCCGCCGCCGCTGAGCGACTTCAGTTCGAACGAGCTCACGTACAACGACTGCTGGCGGTCGTAGAACAGGCTGGAGTTGCGCGACTCGCCGGTGGCGGTGTATGGGAACCACACGTCCATGCACTTCATCGGGCCGCCGACGAACACGCGGTACAGGATCGCGTGGCTGCCGCGGTAGATGTTGACGTCCGGGCTGGCCTGGAAGTCGGCCGGCGGCATCTTCTTCTTCGCGTTGTAGTTCTTCCAGATGAACAACGTGGGCTTGCCCGAGACCGCGCCGCCGTCGCGCGGCACGTCGACGTTGGTCAGGCCGATGAGGTTGCCGTTGACGGTGTCCGACCACGACGTGTTGTACAGGCCCGGCACGTAGTCGCTCATCGGCAGGTCCTTCTGCGTGGCGAGCGACTTGACGCCGCCGGCGACGCGCGGACGGTCGGCGTTGCAGTTGGGCACGATGGGACGGAACGCTCGGTTGCCGGCCTCGGCGCCGCCGCCGACCGTGCCGGGCGCGAAATCGGGCGAGCTGGCGAGGGTGGTGGCGGGCACGCCGCCGAAGTCGACGAAGCCGGTGTTGGCCTTGGGCGCCTTCTTGCCCTTGGCCAGCACGGGCGCGGTGGCGGCCACGTCGGGCACGGCCACGTCGCTGGCGCGGTAGTACTGCAGCGTCTGGCGGCGGGTGGCCAGGAACTTGTGCAAGGTGACGTCGTCGGTGAGATCGACGATTTCGACGCGGCGATTGGCGGCGCGTCCCGCCTCGGTGTGGTTGTCGGCGATGGGCAGCGTTTCGCCCGCGCCCTGGAAGTACAGGCTGGTGGCGGCAACGCCCTGGGCCTGGAATACGCGCGCCACGGCGGCGGCGCGGCGCTCGGACAGGGTGGCGTTCTCGGTGGTGCTGCCGGAGTCGTCGGTGTGGCCCACCAGAAGGATGCGCTTGGTCTTGAGCAACTCCACCGCGGCCTTGTCGTCGTCGGTGGCCGTGGCGCCCAGCTTGGCCTGCTGCTTGGCATAGGCGTACTGGTCGGCCACGTCGCGGAACAGGGCCTCGGCCTCGGGCGTGAGCTTGTCGGAGCCCGACGCGAACTGCTTGCCGTTGTCGCGCAGCGTGACGGACAGGCCGGCGGAGGTGGTGTCGCTGCCCGCCGTGAACGGCGTGGCCGAGGCGGGCGCGGTGGTGGTGGCGGCCACGGTGGCGGCCGCCGGCAGGTCGCCCTTGGGCACGATGACCGTGGTGACGTTCATCTCGGCGTTGTGTTCCTTGGCGATGGCGAACAGGGCACAGCGGCGCTGGTCCATGTTGTAGCCGATGGCCGCGCCGATGCCGCCGCCCGCCACGCCGCCCAGCACGCGGGCGTCGGTGGACTTGGTGAACTGCGAGGTGACGACGGCGCCGGCCACGGCGCCCAGGACGCCGCCCACCACCGTGGCGGTCTTGGCGCAGGGGTCGTCGCTCACCTTGACCCCGGCGATGGACTGTGCCCCCGTGTTCGGATCGGTGGCGCAGCCCTGCAGCAGCAGCGCCACGGGCAAGGTCGCGACGGCGAGCGGGTGGAGGCGGAAGCGTTTCGTCGGTGTCATGGCAGTGTCTCTTCGATGAGATTTGGTTTCCTGAGGCCGTCCCTGGAGCAGCATGTGCACGGCCTGGTGGCGCGCGGGCCTTCTTGGAGCCCGCCGTCGATCCGCTATTCAATCATGGCTAGCCCCGGCCCGCATTCGCCATTCCGGGGGAATCGGCTGCTGTCGAGCGCCTGTTCGGCTGAAACAGCGGCGCCCGCGCAACACCTCATACCCGAGCGTCGCGCCGGGCTTGCCCTTGTCGCCCACAATCGACCCCATCCACCCGCTCTCGCAGGAAGGCACTCCATGACCTCACGCCGCCGCTTCATCTCGCTCGTTCCCCTCATCGGAGCCGCCACGCTGGCGCGGGCACAGGCCCCAGCGCCGCTTGTCGATCCCAAGGATCCGACGGCCGTTGCGCTCGGCTACGTGGCCGATGCCACCAAGGCGGACAAGGCGAAGTTTCCGAAGTACGCCGCGGGCCAGGCGTGCAGCGTGTGCGCGCTGTACCAGGGCAAGGCCGGCGACGCCGCCGGGCCGTGCCCGCTGTACGCCGGCAAGGCCGTGGCGGCCAAGGGCTGGTGCAGCGCCTGGGTGAAGAAGGCCTAGCAGGCAGGTACTAGTACTTCAACACGCAACTTTCGGAACATAGTGTCGGCTGAGTTTGCGGTCAGCATCTTGCCGAGTGAACTTCCATTTAATCGTGCGCCGAAGCGCATTCCTCGCGCGCTGCCAAGCATCGACTTCGCGCTGTAGTGCC
>JBBQYL010000069.1:0-22485 GCA_038208735.1 Burkholderiales bacterium | reverse complement strand
GGCGCTCAGTTCAGACCTGAGCCCGATCAGGGCTTCAGCGGCCCGGCGGGGCGCGTGTGCCGTGCGAGCCAGCACGAGGCGAAGAACAGCCCGTTCTCGTTGGCGTCGAATACGCGCCCACCGACGCGGTGGTGGCGGCGGCCGCGCCGGCCTCGGCCCGCGGCGCGCAGACGAAGCGCACGCTGAACAGCGCGCCGGGCGTCTGCCCGCCGCCGGCGTGCGCGTTCGTGGCGTCGGCGATGGCGATGCTGGCGCCGTGCTTGTCGACGATCTCCTTGACGATGGCCAGGCCCAGCCCGCTGCCGTCCACGTCGGTGCCCAGCACGCGATAGAACGGCTGGAACACCTGCTCGCGCTCGGCCTCGGGGATGCCGGGGCCGGTGTCTTCCACCTGCAGCACCATCACCTGGCCGTAGGGGTCGGGCATCAACCGCACGGTGACCGTGCCGCCGGCCGGGGTGTATTGGAGCGCGTTGTCCACCAGGTTGCGGATCAGCTCGCGCACCAGCATCGGCTGGCCCACGATGCGCGGCGCGGGCGGGTCGACGTCGGGGCCTTCGTAGCCGAGATCGATGCGCTTGTCCATGGCGCGCGGCACGAAGTCGCGCACCGCCTCGCGCGCCAGCCTGATGATGGGCACCTCCTGCAGCCGGCGCGCCTGTTCGGTGTCCTCGGCGCGCGCCATCGCCAGCAGCTGGTTGACCAGGTGCGCCGCGCTCTGGCTGGAGCGCGCGATCTGCTTGAGCGAGCGCTTGATCGACTGCGGGTCGCCGCCGGCGTCGATCTCGCGCTGCGCCAGCTCGGCCTGCATGCGCAGGCCCGCCAGCGGGGTCTTCATCTGGTGCGCCGCGTCGGCCAGGAAGTGCTTCTGCGAGCTCATGGTCTGGTCGAGGCGGGCCAGCAGGTCGTTGATGGCGCTCACCAGCGGCGCCACCTCCTCGGGCACGTCGTGCTCGTCGATCGGGCTCAGGTCCTGGCTCTCGCGGCGGCGGATGCGCTGCTGCAGCGCGTTCAGCGGCGCGATGCCGCGCGCCAGCGCGAACCAGACCAGCAGCACCGCCAGCGGCAGGATCACGAACTGCGGCAGGATCACGCCCTTGATGATCTCGGTGGCCAGGCGCGAGCGCTTGTCGAAGGTCTCGGCCACCTGCACCACGACGCCGCTGTTGGCGCCGGCGGGCGTGCCCACCCACAACGTGGCCACGCGCACCGGATCGTTGTGCACGGTGGCGTCGCGGAACTGCACCTCGTCGGCGGCCTGGCGTTCCTCGGGCGGCGGCGCGAGCTCGGCGTCGCCGGCCACCAGGTCGCCCTGCACGCTGCGCACCTGGTACCAGACACGGTCGACGTCGTCGCTGCGCAGCAGCGCCGCGGTGGGCTCGGCCAGGCGCAGGTCGTGGCGTCCGGCCAGGCCGCGGTCGAAGGCCGGGTCGGCGCGCATCTCGCGCGCCACGCCGTGCGCCAGCTGCCCCAGCTCGCGGTCGTAGGGCCCGTTGGCGATGCCCTGGGCCACCAGCCACGTGAGCGCCACGCTCATCGGCCACAGCAATAGCAGCGGCGCGAGCATCCAGTCGAGGATCTCGCCGAACAGGGATCGTTGCTCGTGCCGCTCTGTCATCGCGGGCGCCAGCATACGCGACGGACGCGTGGAGAGGCTTTGGTGAAGACGTCGGGTTGCAGGCCCCTTGCAACGAGTGGCCGCGTTCGGGGCCAGACCCTGCGACGAGATCACTCAGGTCGGCGGAGGGCTGGGACGACCCGACGGGTCGCCGCGGATGACGAGCACCCGCGCCGCTTCGCTCGCCGCCAGCGCCGCCACGTGCAGGCACGACGTGACGATCTGCGCCGCCTGCTGCAGCAGCGCCGTCTGGTAGCGCGCCAGCAGCGGGCTGGCTTCGGCGACGCTGCGGCGCCAGGCGGCGAGCGCGATGTCGAAGCGCTGCAGGGTGCGCATGTGGGCGGCCAGCTCCGGCGCGCCCTGCATCTGCTCGAGCAGCGACTCGAGCGCCACCGCGGCCTCGGCGCCGATCGGGCGCAGCACGTGGTCGTCGCGCGATTGCGTCGGGTGCGTGAGCACGCCCATCAGCCGCGACACGTGGTGCACGAGCACCCGGCTACGGTCGTCCAGCTGGTTCCACGCGTCGGCATTCATTTCCAGGGCTTTCGGCATCGCATCGGAGACGAGTCTCGGAGCCGCGGGCCGCTTTGCGTCGGGCAGGAGAGCCGCTTCGTGCCGGGTGCACGAACATCGTCCCGCGGCGTTGCGCCGCGGGCACATCCGGCGGGCATCGTGCCGCGCGAACGCGAAGCGTTCCTAGGCGGCGATCTTCTCGAGGCAGTAGCCCAGGCCGCGCACGGTGGCGATGCGGATCGGGCCCTGCTCGATCTTCTTGCGCAGCCGGTGGATGTAGACCTCGATCGCGTTGTTGCTCACCTCTTCGCCCCATTCGCACAGGCGGGTGACGAGCTGGTCCTTGCTGACCAACCGGCCGGCGCGCTGCAGCAGCACCTCGAGCAGGCTGATCTCGCGCGCGGACAGCTCGATCATCTGCTCGTTGATGTAGGCCACGCGGCCGGTGGCGTCGAACGTGAGCGGGCCGTGGCGGATCACGCTGGAGGCCGTGCCCAGGCCGCGTCGCGTGAGCGCGCGCACGCGGGCTTCGAGCTCCTGCAGCGAGAACGGCTTGGCCATGAAGTCGTCGGCGCCCAGGTCGAGGCCCTTCACGCGCTGGTCCACCGAGTCGGCCGCGGTGAGGATCAGCACGGGCAGCGTCGAGCCGCGGGCGCGCAGCTTGCGCAGCACCTCCAGGCCGTGCAGGCGCGGCAAGCCCAGGTCGAGGATCAGCAGGTCGAACTCGTGCGAGGCGAGGGCGGCGTCGGCCTCGGTGCCGCTGGACACCTGGTCGACGGCGTAGCCCGAGCCGCGCAGCGAGCGCAGGAGGCCGTCCGCCAGGACCTGGTCGTCTTCGGCGATCAGTATGCGCATTTGACGCTCTCCTGCCTTTTCGGCTCGTTATCGGTGGGTTTGGCGCTGCACGCCATTTTCGGGGCGATTCGGCGGGCGGACGCCGGGGCGCGAATGCTTATATTGATTTTCGCCGAAGCGTCGTTGCTGGCTCACGCAGCGAGCTTCGACCCGCGAATAATCTTTCCTCAACAGCTGTACAGATATCCAGTTGATGGTCATAATCACAGCAGCGCTAACCGAACACGGAGATCCGCATGGACGCCCCCACCAAGAACGCCTCGAAGAACGCCAACCCCGCCACCAACCAGGCCGTCAACGCCGCGCCGGTCGTTCAGACCCCCGCGTTGAACGCCGAGAAGGCCAAGGCCCTTCAGGCCGCGCTGGCCCAGATCGAGAAGCAGTTCGGCAAGGGATCCATCATGCGCCTGGGCGATGGCGAGGTCATCGAAGACATCCAGGTCGTGTCCACCGGCTCGCTGGGCCTCGACATCGCGCTGGGCGTCGGCGGCCTGCCGCGCGGCCGCGTCATCGAGATCTACGGCCCTGAGTCGTCGGGCAAGACCACGCTCACCCTGCAGGTGGCGGCCGAGATGCAAAAGGTCGGCGGCGTCTGCGCGTTCATCGACGCCGAGCACGCGCTCGACATCAACTACGCGCAAAAGCTGGGCGTCAACCTGCAGGAGCTGCTCATCTCCCAGCCGGACACGGGCGAGCAGGCCCTCGAGATCGTCGACGCGCTGGTGCGCTCGGGCTCGGTCGACCTGATCATCGTCGACTCGGTGGCGGCGCTCACGCCCAAGGCCGAACTCGAAGGCGAGATGGGCGATTCGTTGCCCGGCCTGCAGGCCCGCCTCATGAGCCAGGCGCTGCGCAAGCTCACCGGCACCATCAAGAAGAGCAACACGATGGTGATCTTCATCAACCAGATCCGCATGAAGATCGGCGTCATGTTCGGCAGCCCGGAAACCACCACGGGCGGCAATGCGCTGAAGTTCTACGCCTCGGTGCGCCTCGACATCCGCCGCATCGGCTCCATCAAGCGCGGCGAGGAAGTGGTCGGCAACGAGACCAAGGTCAAGGTCGTCAAGAACAAGGTCGCGCCTCCCTTCAAGGAAGCCGAGTTCGACATCCTGTACGGCCAGGGCATCAGCCGCGAGGGCGAGATCATCGACCTGGGTGTCGTCGCCAAGGTCGTCGAGAAGTCCGGCGCCTGGTACGCCTACAACGGCGAGAAGATCGGCCAGGGCAAGGACAACTGCCGCGAATTCCTGAAGGAAAACCCGGCACTGGCCATCGAGATCGAGAACAAGGTGCGCGAGTCGCTGGGCGTGCCGCTGGTGCCGGTGGTCGCGGCCGCCGCGCCGCTCGCGCCTGCCAAGAAGAAGGACTGAGCGGCCCGGGCGCCCGGCGGTGCGGTTCGCCGCCCGGCTCCGAAATGACGCGTGGCCTGACGGGCGCTCGATGGCGTTTGCTCAGGCCATCGTTGCTTCAGCCTTCCTCGTATCCTGCCCACCCATGTCCTTGCCGGAGTCGCGCTCCTCCCACGACTCGCACGCGCCGCGTGCGCCTCGCCGCGCCAAGCCGCGCCTGAGCCTGAAGATGCAGGCCATCGGCTTCCTGTCCCGGCGCGAGCACAGCCGCCAGGAGCTGCGCGCGAAGCTCCTCGATTCGTTGCGAAAGCACGCCCGCGAAGACGCGGCGCTCCACGCCGCGGCGGGCAAGGCCGCGATGGCGCTGGCCGAACGGGTCTCCAATGGGATCGACGACGCCTTCGTGCCCGCCCGCGACGCTACGACAGCGACGGCGACGGCTTCGACCAATGACGCTCCGGAGCTGACCGATCCGGAGGCC
This sequence comes from Burkholderiales bacterium, assembly GCA_038208735.1. Taxonomy (GTDB): domain Bacteria; phylum Pseudomonadota; class Gammaproteobacteria; order Burkholderiales; family Burkholderiaceae_C; genus Scleromatobacter. The sequence goes on along the minus strand of JBBQYL010000069.1, from coordinate 17,666 downwards.
ACGATCGAGCAACTGCTCGACTGGCTTACCGCCAACAAGTACCTCGACGAAACCCGCTTCGTCGAGAGCCGCGTCAACGCCCGCTCGCGCAAGCAGGGCACGCTGCGGATCAAGCTCGAGCTGTCGCGCCACGGCCTGGCCCTCGACCCCGAGCAGGCCGCCGTGCTGCGCGAGACCGAGTTCGCCCGGGCGCAGGCCCTGTGGCAACGCAAGTTCGGCGAGGTGGCGGGCGATGCACGCGAACGCGGCAGGCAGGCGCGCTTCCTGGCGGCGCGCGGCTTCGCGGCGGACGTCGTACGCCGCATCGTCGGGGGCCTGGAAGAAAGTTGAGGGGCCTGGCGGCGCCGCGCGCAAAAACGGCCAGGCCTCTCGGCGGGGCGTCCCCGCGCCGCCATCCGACATCCCACCGGCGCAGTCGGTGACACCGCAGCGCTCCGACATGGTGCGGTGCACCATGATAAAGTCGCGGTTACATCGGGTTTCCGAGCATCCGCGCCCTGCGGATATCCCCCCGCCTGTAGCAAACCATCGCAAAATCCCCGCTTGCGTGAACCCCGTCCGCTGCCCCTGTCGACTCGCCGCGCGCCCTGGCTCCCCTCGAATCTGAGCGCCCGTCTCGTCCCGCAGCTTCCCGGACACTCCCTTTAGTCGACCACTTCAAGAAGACGCTTCCATGAAGATCCACGAATACCAAGGCAAGGAACTCCTGCGCCAGTTCGGAGTGCCCGTGCCGCGCGGCTACCCCGCCTTCACGGTGCAGGAGGCGGTGGAGGCCGCTCAGAAGCTCGGCGGCAACGTCTGGGTCGTCAAGGCCCAGATCCACGCCGGTGGCCGTGGCAAGGGCGGCGGCGTCAAGCTCGCGCGCACCCCGGACGACCTGAAGAAGCTGGCCGGCGAGATCCTCGGCATGCAGTTGAAGACCCACCAGACCGGCCCCGAAGGCCAGAAGGTGCGTCGCCTGTACATCGAGGAAGGCGCCGACATCAAGAAGGAATACTACGTGTCGCTGGTCACCGACCGCGCCACGCAGAAGATCGCGTTCATCGCCTCCAGCGAAGGCGGCATGGACATCGAGGAAGTGGCCCACGCCACGCCCGAGAAGATCATCACCGACTTCATCGACCCGCTGACGGGCCTCGGCGCCGAGCAGGCCAGGAAGATCGCCACCGCCATCGGCCTGCCCGAGGGCTCGCACGCCCAGGCCGTCGACGTGTTCCAGAAGCTCTACCAGTGCTACATGGACACCGACGCCTCGTTGGTGGAGATCAACCCGCTCAATTGCGACAGCAAGGGCAACCTCGTCGCCCTCGACGCGAAGTTCAACTTCGACGCCAACTCGCTGTTCCGCCACCCCGAGATCGTGGCCTACCGCGACCTGGACGAGGAAGATCCGGCCGAAGTCGAAGCCTCCAAGTTCGACCTGGCCTACATCAGCCTCGACGGCAACATCGGCTGCCTGGTCAACGGCGCCGGCCTGGCCATGGCCACGATGGACACCATCAAGCTGTTCGGCGGCGAGCCGGCCAACTTCCTCGACGTCGGCGGCGGCGCCACGGCCGAGAAGGTGACCGAAGCGTTCAAGATCATGCTGAAGAACCCGCACGTCAAGGGCATCCTGGTCAACATCTTCGGCGGCATCATGAAGTGCGACACCATCGCCGAAGGCGTGATCACCGCCTGCAAGGCCGTGAACCTGCAGGTGCCGCTGGTCGTGCGCATGAAGGGCACGAACGAAGACCTGGGCAAGAAGATGCTGGCCGAATCCGGCCTGCCCATCATCGCCGCAGACACGATGGCCGAAGCCGCGACGAAGATCGTCGCCGCCGTCGCCTGAACAAGCCCAGTCAAGGATCAAGTACATGTCGATCTACATCAACAAAGACACCAAGGTCATCACCCAGGGCATCACGGGCAAGACCGGCCAGTACCACACGCTGGGCTGCCAGGCGTACGCCAACGGCCGCGCCGCGTTCGTGGCGGGCGTGAACCCGAAGAAGGCCGGCGAGAAGTTCTCGGATATCCCCATCTACGCCTCCGTCAAGGAAGCCGCGTCGCAAACCGGTGCCACCGTCTCCGTCATCTACGTGCCGCCCGCGGGCGCCGCGGCCGCCATCTGGGAAGCCGTGGAGGCTGACCTCGACCTGGTGGTCGCGATTACCGAAGGCATTCCCGTGCGCGACATGCTCATGCTGCGCAACCGGATGAAAGCCAAGGAAGCGGCCGGCGGCAAGAAGACCCTGCTGCTGGGCCCCAACTGCCCGGGCCTGATCACGCCCGAGGAAATCAAGATCGGCATCATGCCGGGCCACATCCATCGCAAGGGCCGCATCGGCGTCGTCTCGCGCTCCGGCACGCTGACGTACGAAGCAGTGGCGCAGCTGACCGAGATCGGCCTGGGCCAATCCTCGGCGGTGGGCATCGGCGGCGACCCGATCAACGGCCTGAAGCACATCGACGTGATGAAGGCGTTCAACGACGATCCCGACACCGACGCCGTCATCATGATCGGCGAGATCGGTGGCCCGGACGAGGCCGACGCGGCGCGCTGGTGCAAGGAAAACATGAAGAAGCCGATCGTCGGCTTCATCGCGGGCGTCACGGCCCCGGCCGGCAAGCGCATGGGCCACGCCGGCGCCCTGATCTCCGGCGGTGCCGACACCGCCGACGCGAAGCTCGAGATCATGGAAGCCTGCGGCTTCACGGTCACGCGCAACCCGTCGGAAATGGCCAAGCTGCTCAAGGCCCTGCTCTGATCCGGAGTTGACACCTGAGGTTTCGTGGCGGACGCGCCGTGAAACTGAACGGAAGCTTGCTGGCGTTGGGTAGACTCCGCGCTGGCACGACAAGGAGCCCTCGGGCTCCTTTTTCTTTTTCCCGCCCGCCAACCACCCGACCCCGTGGACATCCTGCTCACCCCCGCCTTCTGGGCCGCCCTCGGCTCCATCATCCTGGCCAACGTGCTGCTGTCGGGCGACAACGCCGTGGTCATCGCGATGGCGGCGCGCGGGCTGCCCCCCGGCCAGCAGAAGAAGGCCATCGTGTTCGGCAGCGGGGCCGCCATCGTGATGCGCATCGTGCTCACGCTGATCGCGGTGAAGATGCTCGGGTTGCCGTGGCTGAAACTGGTCGGCGGCGTGGCGCTGCTCTACATCGGCGCCAACCTGATGGCCGAGGAGGAGCACGAGAACGCCCACGAGTCCAGGCCGATGGGCATCGCCGTCGCCGTGCGCACCATCCTCGTGGCCGACCTCGTGATGAGCCTGGACAACGTGCTGGCCGTGGCCGCGGCGGCCCAGGGCAACACGCTGCTGATGGTGGTGGGGCTGGCCGTCAGCATCCCGCTGATCGTCTTCGGCAGCACGCTGATCCTCAAGGTGATGGAACGCTTCCCGGCGATCATCGTGGCCGGCGCGGCGCTGCTGGGTTGGCTGGCGGGCGAGATGATGCTCACCGACCCGGCGCTCCACGCGTGGTTCGGCGAGATCCCCGAATCGGCCGTCCGCATCGGCGGCATCGTCGGCGCGATCCTGGTGGTCATCGTCGGCCGACTGCTGCAACGGCGGGCCGGAAAACCCGCCTGAGGCCGCCGCCCGCTCGGCAGCGCGTGACGAAAGCCTCACGAAACTCGGCTGTGACGTCCGGTGGGTTGACGCGGGCGGCGTCTGCGGCCAACCTTGCAGGATGCCGCGTTCCACGCTCCCCAAGCCCACGCCGCCGTCCCCGACGGCGCCGCTGGCGTGGTTCCGCTTGAAACGCATGTTCGGGCGCCAGTCCCCGCCGCAGCCCGGGGCCGCGCCGGCCGGCTGGCCCGTGCACGACGCGCCGTCCGGACACATGCCCAAGTTCAGCGACTACGACCTGCGCCACGTCATCGCCCGAAACGAGCGCGCCACCATCTACCAGGCCACCGAGCGCAGCACCGGCCGCCTCATCGCGTTGAAGACGGTGCGCATCGGCAGCACCAGCGGCACCGACCGCGGCCTGTGGCGCGAGCGCTTCCTGCGCGAGGCCGCGGCCGTCGCGCGGCTCAAGCACGAGTACATCGTCACCGTGCACGCCGGCGGCGTGCAGGGCGAGGGCGACGCCACCACCGGGTGGCTGGCCATGGAATGGATCCACGGCACCGACATGTCGCGCTACGCCTGCGACAACCGGCTGCTGCCCGAGGCCGTGGTGGTGGGCATCTGCCAGCGCGTGGCGCTGGCGCTGGCGCTGGCGCACCGCAGCGGCATCGTGCATCGCGACATCAAGCCGTCCAACGTCCTGTTCGATCCGACCACCGGCACCGTCAAGGTCACCGACTTCGGCTCGGCGCGGGTGGCCGATACCGCCGCCACGCGCAGCGGCGTCATGCTGGGCACGCCCGCCTACATGGCCCCCGAGCAGCTGGCGGGCGCCGACGCCACCGCCCAGGCCGACCTCTACGCGCTGGGCGTGCTGCTGTTCGAGCTGCTCATCGGCCGCCGCCCGTTCGAGGCCGACTCCATGGGCGACCTGCTGGCGCGCATCGCCCACCAGACCCCGCCCCGCGTGCGCATGTTGCGCCCCGAGCTGCCGCCGCTGCTGGACGACATCGTGGCCCGCCTGCTGGCCAAGAGCCCCGGCCTGCGCCAGGACAACGCCCACCAGGTGGCCCTCGAACTGCGCCTGGCGCGCCAGCAATGCGCCGCCGCCGAGCCCGGCAGTTCGGCCGCCGAATGGCCCGATACGGCGCCCGGAGCCGATCCCGGAAACGATCCCTTGCACGACTTGACGGCATCCCATCCATTCCAAGGCACAATCGCCAGCTAAACCGCGCGAACGACTCGTCTCGCCGCCTTCTGCCGTCCTCATGATCCTTGAGTTCTTCAGCGTTACCGATACCGGCCGTGCACGCCGAAACAACGAAGACTCCGTGGCGCTCGACGAAGCCGGGCGGATCGCGGTGTTGGCCGATGGCATGGGCGGCTACAACGCGGGCGAAGTGGCCAGCGGCATGGCTTCGGAGCGCGTCAAGGGCGAGCTCGGCCAACGCCTGAAGGCGCTTGGCGGCACCCCCACCGACCCCGAGATCAAGACGGCGCTGCTCGACGCGGTGGACAGCGCCAATCGCGAGGTGTACGACGCCGCCATGTCGCACCCCGAGTACGCCGGCATGGGCACCACGCTGGTGGTGGCCGTGTACCGCGGCGACCGCCTGTGGCTGGGCCACATCGGCGACTCCCGCGGCTACCGTTTCCGCAACGGCCACCTCGAGCAGCTCACGCGCGACCATTCGCTGCTGCAGGAGCAGATCGACGCCGGTCTGATCACGGCGGAACAGGCGGCCTACTCGATGCACAAGAATCTGGTTACACGTGCGGTCGGGGTCGATGAACTGGTCGACCTTGAAATCCACGAATATCCGGTTGAGCCGGGCGACCTGCTGTTGATGTGCTCCGACGGCCTGTCCGACATGCTCACCGACGAGCAGATCGAACAGCTGTTGCGGACCAACGACAGCTTGCCCGCGGCAGGGGCCATGCTGGTGCAGGCCGCCAATGCGGCCGGCGGGCGAGATAATATTGCAGTGATATTGGCACGCGCCAATCCGGGCAGTCGCGACTTCGCGAAGTCCTGGTGGTCTTTCTGGCGTTGACAGGCCGGCCAGCTGGAGGCCGGACGATGAATACAAAGAGCGCTGCGGCGTTTCCGACAAGCGGTGTCAAGGCCGCGAGAGAAACTGAGGTTTTCAATGGGCAAACTCGTCGTCTCGCTCGATAACGTCGTGATCAAGGAATTCCAGATCACGAAAGAGCGCACCACGCTCGGCCGCCGGCCGTACAACGACATCGTGATCGACAACCTCGCCGTGAGCGGCGAGCATGCCGTGCTGACGGCGGCGCAATCCGACGTGTTCATCGAAGACCTGAACAGCACCAACGGCACGTACATCAATGGCAAGGCGGTCAAGAAGCAGCTGCTGTCCAACAACGACGTCGTCGAGGTTGGCAAGTACCGCATCAAGTTCCTGGCCGAAGATGCCGAGGACTACGAAAAGACGATGATCCTGCGCCCGGGGGCCTTCGGCCGCGCGCCGGGCACCATCGGCACGCCGCCGCCCGCGGGCCCCGCGGCCGCCGGCCCGGCGTCCATCAAGGTGCTCAACGGCGGCGCCGCCGGCCGCGAGGTGCTGCTCACCAAGGTGGTCACCACCGTCGGCAAGCCAGGCGTGCAGGTGGCGTCGGTCACCAAGCGTCCCGGCGGCTATGTGCTGTCGCATGTCGAAGGCTCGCGCCGTCCCAGCGTCAATGGCGCGCCTGTCGGCGAGGATTCCATCTCGCTCAAGCACGGCGACATCATCGACCTGGCCGGCACGCAGATGCAGTTCGTCCAGAACTGATCCCTGGCGCTAGTGGCGTGACGCCACCGCCCGACCGGGATCCAGCCAGCACCCCGTCGCATCCGACCGGGGTCTCCACCCAGTTCCATTCCGATCCGCCGCCCGCGTTGCCGTTCCTGCAGCGCTCACTGCAGCGGTTCCAGCGCTGGCATCCGGCCGTGCGCCTGTCGCTGGTGGCCACGGTGCTGTGGTTCCTGGGCGCCTGGCACGTGGTGATCGCACCCATCGCGCCGCTCACGCGGCTGGAGCTGGCGCTCGACGACGTCCGCCAGTCCACCGCGCTGTCGCCGGTGACCGCCCCGCGCGACGACATCGTCATCATCGACATCGACGACGCGAGCCTGCGCGAGCTGGGCCGCTGGCCCTGGCCGCGCGATCGCCTGGCCACGCTGGTGGAGACGCTGTTCGACGACGACCACGCGGCGGCGCTGGGCATCGATCTCGTGCTGGCCGAGCCCGACGACCAGGCGCGCACCGTGCGCGACGCGCTGTCCGCGCTGACCCGGCTGGCGCCCGACGACGCGGCGCTGCGCGCGGGCGTCGCGCGTTGGCAGGGCACGCTGGAGGCGCGGGCCGACCACGACGCGCGGCTGGCGAAGGCGCTGGCCGGGCGACCCGTCACGCTGGCCTACCACTTCAACCACCAGGGCGACGCGGCGACGCCGGGCAGCGCCACGGCGGTGCTGCCGTCGTCGCCGCCGTCCGCATTCCCGTCCCCATCGACTCCCGTGCCGGCGCGCGGGCTGCCCGAGCCCATCACCGAGCCCGACGTGCTGCCGGCCGGCGCGCTGGCGCTGGCGCCGTGGCAGGGTGTCGAGGTGCCCGTGCCGGCGCTGCTGCGCGCGGCCTCGGGCACCGGCTTCATCAACGCGCTGCCCGATGCCGACGGCGAGCTGCGCTCCACGCTGCTGGTCACCGGCTACGGCGGCGCCGTCTACGAGTCGTTCGCGCTGTCGCTGTGGCGCCAGTGGCATCACGTGGGCGCGCTGCGGCCGGTCATCCGGCGCGGCGACGCGGGCGGTCCGCCGCGGCTCGTCGGGCTGCAGCTGACGTCGGGCGACGGCGAGGCGTTGCGGGCGCTGCGCGTCGACCCGCGCGGCGCCGTCACGCTGCCGTACCGCGCGGCGCTGCACCCGGGCACCTCGCCCGGCACCGGCCGCTTCCGCTACATCCCCGCCGCCGACGTCCTGGCGCACCGCGTGGGCGCGCGCGAGCTCGAAGGCCGCGTCGTGCTGCTGGGCAGCTCGGCGCCGGGGCTGGCCGACCTGCGCGCCACGCCCGTGCACCGCGCGCTGCCCGGCATCGAGGTGCACGCCCAGCTGATGGCCGGCCTCGAGGACAACGACCTCAGCGTGCGGCCCGACTGGTCGCCCGGCTTCGAGCTGCTGCTGCTGGCCGGTGTGCTGGCCGCCGTCACGCTGGCCGTGCGGCGCCTCGCCGGGCCGGTGGCCGTGCTGGCGCTGGGCGTGATCCTGGCCGTGCTCCTTGGGTGCGACCTGTGGGCGCTCACCGGCCGCGGCTGGGCCATTCCCATCGCCGCGCCGCTGGCCGCCGGCCTGCTGCTGGGCGTGGTGGGCATCGTGGCCAACTACCTGCGCGAATGGCATTCGCGCCGCTCGCTGGCGCAGCTGTTCGGCCACTACCTGCCGCCCGAGCGCGTGCGGGCGATGGCCAGCGACCCCGAACGCTTTCTCGACGTGGCCAGCAGCGCCGAGAACCGCGAGCTGACGGTGCTGTTCTGCGACCTGCGCGGCTTCACGCCGATGTCCGAGAAGATGGCGCCCGAGCGGCTGCGCGAGCTGCTGAACCTGTACTTCCTGCGCATGAGCCAGATCATCCACGGGCACGGCGGCACCCTGGACAAGTTCATCGGCGACGCGGTGATGGCGTTCTGGGGCGCGCCGGAGAGCGACCCGCAGCATGCCGCCCACGCGGTACAGGCGGCGATGGCGATGATCGCCGCCGTGGGCCCGCTCAACGCCGAGCTGGCCGAGCGCGGCCTGCCGCCGCTGGCGCCGTGCATCGGGCTGGCCACCGGCGTGGTGTGCGTGGGCGATCTCGGCTCGGCGCTGCGCCGCAGCTACACGGCGGTGGGCGACGGCGTGAACCTCGCCGCGCGCATCGAAGGCGCCACGCGCAGCTACGACGTGCCCTTGCTGGTGGCCGACACCACGCGTGCCGCCGCCGGCGAGCTGGCGAGATGCGAATGGGTCGAGGTGGACGAGGTGGCCGTGAAGGGCCGCAGCCAACTCGTGACGCTCTACGTGCCGCTGCCTGTAACGGATGTTTCACTGCCGGGTTACGCGCCCCGAAACGAGCAGGAAATCAAGGCGTTTCATGAACAACTTGGCCTTTGGCGCCTTGCACGCGATGCGCTGCGCGGGCACCATGGCAACGGTACGTGGGAGGCCCCAACGCCATCCGCGCGCACCGTCGCTCACGCGCGACTGACCGAGCTGCTTGCCGCCCGGCCCGCTTCGCCTCAGCTCCATGCGCTGGCGGCTCGTCGGCTGGCCAGCCTGGCAGCCGAGCAAGCCCAAGAACATGAACTTTTCCGTTGACACTGTCGCGTCCCTCCTCCGCGTGATCCCCGCATGAAAATCCAGGTCCTCGGCTGCTCCGGGTCGATCGCGCGCGACTGCCGCACCACCAGCTTCCTGCTCGACCAGGACGTGCTGATCGATGCCGGTACGGGCGTGGGCGACCTGTCGCTCGACGCGCTGGAACGCATCGACCACATCCTGCTCACGCACTCCCATCTCGACCACGTGCTGGGCGTGCCGCTGCTGGCCGACAGCGTGCTGCGCCGGCGCCAGGCACGCGGCGCCGCGCCGATCGAGGTGCACGCGCTCCCCGAGACGCTGGCCGTCCTGCGCGACCACCTGTTCAACAACCATCTGTGGCCCGACTTCACGCGCCTGCCCACCGCCGAATACCCGGTGCTGCGCTTCGTGCCGTTCCAGGTCGGCGACACGTTGGAACTGGGGCTGCGCCAGGTGGAAGTGCTCAGCGCGCGCCATTCGGTGCCGGCCTGCGGCTTCGCCGTGCACGGGCCCGAGGGCGGCCGCGGCGCCTGGGTATTCAGCGGCGACACCGGACCCAACCCGGCGTTCTGGGAGCGCATCGCGCAGTTTCCGGTGGCGCACGTCGTCGTCGAGACGGCGTTCAGCGAGCCCGAGTGCCGCCTGGCCAAGGCCAGCGGTCACCACTGCCCGAGCTCGCTGGCCGCCGAGCTGGCCACGGCGCCGCCGGACGCCAGCATCTACATCACCCACATCAAGCCGGGCGAGATCGACGCCGTCATGGCCGGTTTGCGGGCGCTCGACCAAGAGCGGCCGGTGATGGAACTGCTCAAGGGCGACACCTTCGAGCTGGGTTGACGGTTCGGCCATCCACAGCCCGAGTTGAGTGTGGGTGTGTCGGGGAATATGGACTGCATCTGTCGGATCACGGGGTTTTGTCACACATGCAAACCTGCTGACGCGTCGCAAGCCTCGCGAAACCTTGGCAGGATGCCGATAGCCGTTTGACAGCTGGTCAGCCCTCCCCATGACCACCTCCTCCCGGAGTCCAGAAGAATGAAACGTACCGTCCAGCAAGGCTTTACCCTGATCGAACTGATGATCGTCGTGGCGATCATCGGCATCCTTGCCGCGGTCGCCCTGCCGGCGTACCAGACCTACACGGTCAAGGCCAAGATGTCGGAGGTCGTGCTGGCCGCGTCGCAGTGCCGCACGACCATCAGCGAGGTCTTCCAGACCGGTTCGTCGCAGCCCACCATCAACAGCTGGGGCTGTGAAAGCAGCACCGCCACCAGCAAGTACGTCTCCAGCGTGGGCACCGACCCGAACGGCATCGTCTCGGTGAAGGTCTCTAGCGACACCTCGCTGCCCACGGCCATCCAGGGCGACACCCTGACGCTGGTGCCGACCAACTCCGCCGGCGGCGTCTACAACACCGCTGCCACCGGCGTCATGGGCAACACGCAAGTGTTCAAGTGGGTCTGTGGCTCCACGGCGACGCCGGGTGCCACCTCGTCGGCCCTTGTCAAGTACCTGCCGGGTTCGTGCCGCGGCTGACATCGCGGCGGCTTCGGCCGTCCAGCGAACAACGGGTGCTTCGGCACCCTTTTTTGTGGGCACGACTCGCCCGGATGGGCCCAGAATCCGGGGTGACAGTTTTGAGTGGGTGTGACAAAAATTGTCAGTTCCGGTGATTGTCGGAACGGGTCCTGTCAGACAGCACTGACAAGGTGCGTCACCTCACGTGCATAAGTCACACGCCGGCCGGCAGCAACGCCGGCCGTCAAGCTGGCACGGCATTCGCATACAGACTGTCTGCGAATCTCTCTCGATTGCCTCGTCGTTCCTAGTCCCACCTCCCAGGAGTTTCAAATGAAGCGCACCGTCCAACAGGGTTTCACCCTGATCGAACTGATGATCGTCGTCGCGATCATCGGTATCCTCGCCGCCGTCGCCCTGCCGGCCTACCAGACCTACACGGTCAAGGCCAAGATGTCGGAAGTCGTGCTGGCCGCTTCGCAGTGCCGCACCACCATCACCGAGGTCTACCAGACCGGTTCGTCGGCGCCCCTCGCCAACAGCTGGGGCTGTGAAAGCAGCCAGCCGACCAGCAAGTACGTCACCAGCGTGGTCACCGACCCCAACGGCATGATCTCGGTCAAGGTCTCTAGCGACGGGTCGCTGCCGGCCGCCATCCAGGGCGACACGCTGACCCTGACCCCCGTCGACTCCGGAAGCGCCGTCTATATCAGCAGCGGTACGAACGTCATGGGCAACACGCAAGTGTTCAAGTGGTCCTGCGGTGCCACCGCGGCTCCGGGCGCCACGTCGTCGGCCCTGGTCAAGTACCTGCCGGGTTCGTGCCGCGGCTGATCCCAGGCTTGCCTGAGTGACCAGGAGAGGTGCTTCGGCACCTCTTTTTCATTGGGGGGCGCGAAACGCGATGCCGCATCGTCGCGCCCCGTTGTCCGCCCGTCCGATGCGACGACAATGTGCCGTCCCGGAACTGGAGTGCAGATGATCGAACTGTCGGTGGTCGTGCCCACCTACAACGAGCGAGCCAACGTTGGCGAACTGGTGCGGCGCCTGGATCTCGCCTTGAAGGACTGTCGCTGGGAGGCGGTGTTCGTGGACGACGACTCGCCGGACGGCACCGCCGACGAAGTGCGCGCCCTGGCCCGTTCCGATCCGCGCGTGCGCTGCATCCAGCGCCTTGGACGCCGCGGCCTGTCGCGCGCCGTCGTCGAAGGCGTGCTGAGCACCTGGGCCCCGGTGGTGGCGGTCATCGACGCCGACCTGCAGCACGACGAGACAGTGCTGCCCGCGATGCTGGCTCGCCTTCGCGGCGACGCCGCGCAGGCGCCGGCCGACATCGTGGTGGGCAGCCGCTACGCGGCCGGCGGCGCCCTGGAAGGTTGGGACGCGGAGCGCGCGCGCATGAGCCGCTTCGCCACGGCCCTGGCCAATCGCATGGTGCCCACGGGCCTCACCGACCCGATGAGCGGCTTCTTCGTGATGCGCCGCGACACCTTCGACCTCGCCGTGCGCCGGCTGTCCGGCGAGGGCTACAAGCTGCTGCTGGACCTGCTCGCCTCGATGCCCGGGCCCGTGCGCCTGGCCGAGGTGCCCTACACCTTTCGCCCGCGGGTGGCCGGCGAGAGCAAGCTCGACTCCGCGGTGCTGTGGGAGTTCTCGCTGCTGCTGATCGACAAGCGCTTCGGCCGCTGGATCCCCGCGCGATTCCTGCTGTTCTCGCTCGTGGGCATCTCCGGCGTGTTCATCCATTTCGCCACGCTGACGCTGCTGTACCGCGGCGCCAGCCTGGCGTTCACGCTCGCGCAGGCCTCGGCCACCCTGGTCGCGATGACGTCCAACTACGCCCTCAACAACTCGCTCACCTACCGTGACCAGCGCCATCGCGGACTCGGCTGGTGGCGCGGCCTGCTCAGCTTCTACGCCATCTGCGGCGTGGGCGTGGTGGGCAACGTCGGCGTGGCCGGCCTGCTGTTCCAGCGCCAGGGCTGGGTGCTGGCGGCGGCTGCCGGCGCGCTCGTGGGTACGGTGTGGAACTACGCGGCCACGCGGGCCGTCACCTGGAAGGCGCGATGAAGGCGTTCGAGTCGGAGCGCTCCAGGCTCCAGTACGTGACGGCCGCGGCAGTGGTGTTCGCCGGCCTGCTGATGCTGATGCTCACCGTGGTGCCGGTGGCCAACAACGACGTCTGGATCCTGATGAGGATCGGCCAGATGATCGTCGACACCGGCAAGATTCCCGACACCGTGCTGTTCGCGTTCACCACCGTGCGCGACAACCACTTCAACGCGCACGAGTGGCTGGTGTCCGTGCTGTACCACGAGATCGACCGCGCGGTGGGGCTGTACAACCTGATGTACGTGGTCGGCGCCTTCGCGTTGGTGCAGTTCACGCTGTGCGTGGTGCTGGCACGGCGCCAGTCGGGCAGCCTCGGCGTGGCCCTGCTGCTGGCCATGCTGGCGATGGCCTGCGCCAACATCCGCTACGTGCTGCGCCCCGAGCTGTTCGCGCTGCTGTTCCTGGTGCTGCTGCTCATGGTCTTCGACCGCTACCGCGGCGGCCGGCGCTGGACGACGCTGCTGTGGGCGCTGCCCGTGCAGATCCTCTGGGCCAACTGCCACGGCTCGTTCCTGGTCGGGCCTGCGGTGGCCGGCATCTTCGCGCTAGGAGAGGGCCTGACGACGGCGCGCGCCGCCGCCGGCAGCGTGCCGCATCGGCTGCGCCAGGGATGGTCGGCCGGGCTGCCTTACGCCGTCGCGATGCTGGCGATGATCGCCGCCTGCGCCTTCAATCCGGCCGGCGTGAGCCTGCTGGCGTTCCCGTTCCAGCTGCAGCATTCCACCGTCATGCGCCAGCTGATCAAGGAATGGTTGCCCACGTTCTCGCCGCAGGTCGTCACCGAGCGCTTCTTCTGGGTCTTCATCGTCCTCTTCGCGTCCGCCTGCGCGCTGGTCGCCAGGCTGCGCCGCCTCCTGGGCGCCACCGACGTGCTGCTGTTCCTGTTCTTTTCGGCGTTGGCGCTGGAGCGCAGCCGGCACATCGTGTGGTTCGGCTTCATCGCGCTCACGGTCTGCGCGCGCCTGCTGGGGCAACGCCCGCTGACTCCGCGCCGCGAGCTGCGGCTGCGCGGCGCCAGCATTGCCATGGCGCTGGCCGGACTGGCGGCCTGCGCGGCGTTCGGCAACGTCGGCGGCGCGCGCGTGTGGTACGCGCCGTCCAACAACTACAACGCCGGCCTGGTGGCCGAGCTGGCCGATCCGGCGATGAAGGGCAACGTGCTCAACTCGTACGAGCTGGGCGGCGAGCTGATCTACCGCGACTGGCCGCGACTGAAGCCGTCCATCGACTCGCGCGTGGATTCGTATGGCGACGACTACCTGCTGTTCCACGTCCGCCTCATGCAGGACGAGAAGCTGCTGAACCTGTTCCTGGAAGGCAATCATGTCGACTACATGCTGCTGCTGCGACGCGACTTCGACATGAGCGTGCGCGATATGCCCTCCATCAAGGCGAACTGGCATATCCGCCTGACCGACCAGGACATCTTTCTCCTCGAGCGCAACGTGCCGCTGCCCCAACCAGTGAACCCGACATGAAGATTCTTGCGTTCCTGGTCGCGGTCGCCGCGGCCCTGCTCATCGTCGGCGGCCATCCGCCCGTGGTCACGATGACGAACCAGCTCGTCGCCATCCTCGGCTGGGGCCTGGTGATGCTGCTCGCGCCGGCGCCGGCGCTGGACCGCGGCACGCTGCGCGCCGTGGCGCCGCTGCTGATCGTGTTCGCGATAGCGGCGGCCGCCTGCGTGCTGGCGATCCTGAACGGATCGATGCCGTCGTCGTTCGGCATCGCCGTGCTGGGAATCATCCTCCTGGGCGGCGCGGTCAGCCTGCACGGCGCGAGCGCCGGCGCCAGCGGCGATGGCGGCTTCGCGCGCGCGTTCGCCATCGCGCTGCTCGTGTGCGGCCTGTGCAGCGCGTTCATCGCGGTGATGCAGGTGTTCTTCTACGACGCGCTGGACAACGTCATCTTCGCGGTCCCCGTGCGTCGAGGCCGGGCCGGCGGCAGCATCGGGCAGCCCAACCAGTTCGCCGACACCATCCTGTGGGGCCTGATCGCCATCGCGCCGCTGGCGCGAGCGTGGCAGGACAAGGCCGGCGGCCTGCGCGCGCGTCTCGCACGCGCGGGCTGGTGTGCGGCGGCGCTGCTGATGATCCTGGGCGTGGTGCTGTGCGGCACCCGTACGGGCCTGGTCGCCCTGGTGCTGATGGCGGTCTGGGGCGCGTTCGATCGCCGGCTCGCGCGGCCCTTGCGCGTGGGGCTGGCGGCGTCGCCGCTGGTGGCCGTCGCCGAACAATGGGCGGTGTCGGCGTGGTCGCACGCGCACGACCTGGCGGTGGTGTTGACCGACCGCAGCGAGACCGACGTCACGGCGCACCGCGGCGAGATCTGGGGCAACTGCCTGGCGTTGATCAAGGAGCAGCCGTGGCTGGGCGTCGGCTGGGGCCAGTTCAATTTCGCCTGGACGCTCACGCCGTTTCCGGTGCGTACCGCGGGCCTGGTGACCCACGCGCACAACCTGCCACTGCAGCTCGCCGTGGAACTGGGCGTGCCCATCGCCGCGATCATGACGGGCCTGTTGCTGTGGGGCTTCTGGAAGGCCGCGCGGCGCGCCTGGACGCTTGCCGGGACGGCCGGCGTCAGCGCGCGTGCCACGCTGATGATCGTGACGGTGATCGGGCTGCACAGCATGCTCGAGTTTCCGCTCTGGTATGTCTACCTGCTGCTGCCCACCGCCTGGGCGTTCGGCCTGGCGCTGGGGTCCGGCTCGCAGGCCGCACCGGTTTCGGCAGGGGCCGACGTCGTCGTCCCGGCGCCGCCGCTGCGCGCCTGGCGCGCGCTGGGCGCGATGATGGTCGTCATCTCGGCGTCGGCGTGGCTCGACTACCAGAACATCGTTTCGCTGTTCGAGGCCTCGGGCCCGGCGCTGCCGCTGCCCGAGCGCATCCAGCGCGCCCAGATGAGCCCGCTGTTCGCCAACCAGGCCGACTATGCGTACGTCACCAACACGCCGCTGTCCCCCGCCCTGATGCCGGCGGTGCAACGCGCGTCGCACGTACTGCTCAACGGGCGCCTGATGTACGCCTGGGCCAACCTGCTGCACACGCGAGGCGAGGAAGACAAGGCGCGCTACATGGCGGCCCGCCTGCGCGAGTTCGACCTGTCCGGCCCCAAGCCCTGGTACGCGCCCTGCGACGATCCGGCGGTCGTCGCCAAGCCGTTCCAGTGCCTGCCGCCCGCGCACCCCGTCGACTGGCGCGACTTCAGGTAGTTGGAAGGCGGGGCCGCCGCCGGCCCCGATTGGCGTTACCCTGTGCACCGTCCGCGCCCGGCCGCGCCTGTCCGCCGGCGCCTCTTTTCCTCCAGCAATGACCCCTCAATCCTTCAACAGCGATCGCTCCGACATCCGCGTGCTCGTCTACGCGCTGGCACTCATCGCTCCTCCGCTGCTGGCCTACAACCGCACGCCCTCGGCCACCCAGCTCAACGAACTGCTGTGCGTGTTCGGTTGGGGCCTGTGCCTCCTGGCGGCCGGTCGCACGCCCACCAGCGGCGCCCGCAACGGCGCCATCACCGTGCTCGCCGGCGCGCTCGGGATGATGTGCGTGGCCGTCCTGCTCTCCTGGACGTTCGGCTCGCTGCCCACCTCGCTCGCGCTTCCGCCATTGCTGCTGCTGGTGGTGGCGTGCTTCGTCGCGGCGCTGGGCTCACGCGCCGCGCAGGAAGGCGACCAGGACGACGGCCTGCAGGCGTTCGCGCCGTTCGCCATCGGGGTGGTGAGCGTGGGCGTGCTGAGCGCGCTGGTCGCCGTGATCCAGGTCCACATCCCGCAGCTGGCCGACGGCAACCTCATCGCGCAATCCGGCATCCCCGGCCGCGCGGTGGGCAACCTGCGCCAGCCCAACCACCTGGCCAGCCTGCTGGTGTGGTCGGTGATCGCGCTGGTGCCGCTGGTCGAGTGGGGCCGCATCCCGCGCTGGCTGGGCGGCCTGCTGCTGCTGCTCATCATGTATGCGGTCTTCCTGAGCGGCTCGCGCACCGGCCTGTGGGGCGGCGCGGCCGTCCTGGTGCTGTGGGCGGCCGTCGACCGTCGCCTGTCCGTCAGCACGCGCATCGCGCTGGTGGTGGCGGTGGCGCTGGCGCTGGTCATGCCATGGATCAGCTCGCACGTGGCGCACGCGACCGTCGGCACGGCCACGCGGTCCGCCGACGGCGACAGTTCGCACTTCGCGATCTGGAAGAACGCGCTGGAGATGGTTCGACAGCAGCCCTGGCAGGGCGTGGGCTGGGGCGAGTTCAACTTCGCGTGGACGCTCACGCCGTTCCCGCACCGCCCCACCGCCTTCTTCGACCACACGCACGACCTGCCGCTGCAACTGATCGTCGAGCTGGGCATCCCCCTGGCGCTGCTGGTGCTGGGCCTGCTGGTCTGGGCGCTGGCACAAGGGTTGGTCCGCGTCTGGAAGACCGAGGGCGCGGCCGGCCACGGCGCGCGCGCCGCGTGGATGATGGTGCTGATGATCGCCATCCACAGCCTCGACGAATACCCGCTGTGGTACGCCTATTTCCTGCTGCCCGCGGCCTGGGCCGGTGGCTTCACGCTGGGCTCCGGGCCGGTGCCGGTGGAGACGCTCAGCGGCGTCGTCGGCAGTCCGCCGGTGGAGCCGGGCAAGCTGATCCGCCTGGGCAGCGAAGGCGCGGGGCTGCGCTGGTTCGGCGGCGCGATGGTGGTGGTGGCGCTCGTGGCCACCTGGGACTACTGGCGCGTGTCCACCATCTTCCTCGATGAGCCGGGCCTGGCCCCGCTCAAGGAACGCATCCAGGCCGGCCAGACCAGCCCGTTCTTCGCCCACCACGCCGACTACGCCGACGCCACCACCGCCGATCCGCCGTCGCAGGCGCTGGGCGCGCTGGAGCACGCCACGCACTCGCTGCTGGACAGCCGCCTGATGATGGCCTGGGCCTCGGCGCTGTCCGAGAGCGGCCAGACCGACCGCGCGCGCTACCTGGTGGCGCGCCTGAAGGAGTTCGACAAGACGGACACCGAGGAGTTCTTCGCGCCGTGCGCCGACGCGTCGATCACGGTCAAGCCGTTCCAGTGCGATCCGGAGCCTACCAACCTCAGCTGGCGCGATTTCCGCTGAACCTCTGCTGCAACGCGGTCAGGGCGTCGACCACGACCCCGACTTCCC
>JBBQYL010000068.1:0-22547 GCA_038208735.1 Burkholderiales bacterium | reverse complement strand
ACCTGCCCGACATCCCGGCCGCGCTGCGCCGCTGCGAGCCCCACGGCATCGACCTGGAGCCGATGCGCACCAGCTACTTCATCAGCCGCGAGACCGTGGTGCCCACGCGCGGCGAGGGCATGTGGCAATGGCGCGAGCGCCTGTTCGCCACGATGTCGCGCAACGCCGGCAGCGTGGTCGAGTTCTTCAAGCTGCCCAACAACTCGGTGATCGAGTTGGGCACGCGGGTGCAGATCTGACGGCAGGCAGGCTGTCCGGGCTCAATCTCGACGCTTCGGCGTCGATAGTGGACCATGTCTCTCCCGAAACAGATCGCGGCCACCCGGGTGCGCCGCGCCGCGCTTTGCGCCCTGCTGGCCATCGGCACGCCCGTGCTGGCCGATCCGGCCGGCTACGTCTTCACGCCCTATTCCGAGATCGGCCTGTGGCAGCTCGCCTACGGCGCAGGGACCAGACACGCTCGTGACGGCTCGCGCGCCACGCAGCAGACCCTCAGCCTCGGCGGCGCGCCCGTCGAGCGCTGGTACAGCTCGGTCTACGCGGCCTGGGCTGCCGACGACGGCGGCCCGTTTGCCGTCGACGAGTGGTCGTGGACGAACCACCTGAAGCTGACGGCGCCGGGCTCCGGCCCGGTGGACGTGGGCCTGCTGTGCGAGCTCGCGCGCCCGCACCACCGTGACGAGGGCCGCCTGGGCGTCACCTGCGGCCCCACGCTGCAGATGGACACCGACGACCTGCAGGTGAACGTCAACCTGTCGCTTGGCAAGCACCTGGGCGCCGAGACGCCCGAGCCGTGGCAGCTGGGCTACCAGTGGCAGGTGAAGGGCCTCGTGGCACGCGGCGTTGAAGTCGGCGCGCAGGGCTTCGGCTCGGTGGGAACATGGAATGACTGGTCGGCTGGGAATGCGCAGGAACATACCCTGGGTCCGGCGATCTTCCTGAAGACCAATGCCCTCGGCGGACCCGTGCGGCTCGATGCCGCGGTGCTGTTCGGCGTGGGCAGCGGCTCGCCGAAGAACGTGCTGCGGTTGCGCCTGCAGCACGAGTTCTGAGGGGTCAGGCATTGCCGCCGGGTACGGCGGAGATGCCAGACCCCTTGAGTCACTCCAGGTCAATGCAGCAGGTGGATGCCGTCCGTATCGCCCGCCTGCCGGCGCATGCCCCAGCTGGTGGACCAGGCCGAGAAGTCGCTCACGGGCATCGGGCGGCCCATGTGGTAGCCCTGGGCCTGGTCGCACTTGAGCTCGCGAAGCAGGTCCCAGGCCTCGGCGGTCTCGACGCCCTCGGCGACGACCAAGATGCCCAGGTTGTGCGCCAGGTCGATGGTGGAGCGCACGATCATCGCGTCGTCGCGGTCGGTCGTCATGTTGCGCACGAAGGACTGGTCGATCTTGAGCTCGTCCACCGGCAGCCGCTTCAGGTAGGCGAGCGATGAGTAGCCGGTGCCGAAGTCGTCGATCGACAGCTTGAAACCCATCGCGCTCAGCGCGTCCAGCGTGGCCAGCGCGCGCTGCGGGTCGTCCATGATCGCGCTCTCGGTGATCTCGAGGCAGAAGGCCGCCGCGGGCACCGCGTGGCGCGCGAGCAGCGCCGCGAACTTCTGCGGCAGGTCGAGGTCGAGCAGGTCGCGAGTGGACAGGTTCACCGACAGCCGCAGTTGCAGGCCCTCGTCGGCCAGCGCCAGCCAGTGACGCGCGGCCTCCTCGAACACCCACATCGTGAGGGTGCGGATGAAGCCGGTCTGCTCCGCGAACGGAATGAACTGCATCGGCGGCACGAGGCCGCGCTGCGGATGCTGCCAGCGCACCAGCGCCTCGGCGCCCACCACGCGGCGGTCGTCCAGCGCCAGCTTGGGCTGCAGGTACAGCCGCAGCTCGTTGCGTTCGACGGCCTGGCGCAGCTCGGAGATGAGTGTCAGCGTCTGCGCGCTGGTGGCGTCGATCGAGGGATCGTAGGTGACCGGGCCGTTGCTGCGGCGCTTGGCCTCGTACATGGCCATCTCGGCGCGCACGAGCAGCGTGTCGGCGTCGTCGGCATGCTGCGGCCAGCAGGCCACGCCGATGCCCGCGCCCATGTCCACCCGGTGGTCGCCCAGCACCAGCGGCTGCTCCAGCGACTGCTCGATGCGCAGCGCCATGGCCTGCGCCTGCTCCGCGTCCGTGTTGCGCAGCAGGATGCCGAACTCGTCGCCGTTCAAGCGCGCCACCACGTCACCGTCGCGCGCCAGGGCGCGGCTCAGTCGCTCTGCGATGCCCACCAGCACCTGGTCGCCCGCGTTGTAGCCCAGCACGTCGTTGACATGCTTGAATCGGTTCAGGTCCAGCATGAGGATCGCCACCGAGGCCCCGGCGCCGTCGGCCAGTCTGGCGTCGGCAGCGTCGCGCACGGCCTGGCCCGCGGCCTCGCGGAAGCGCGCGCGATTGGGCAGCGCGGTGAGCGTGTCCCAGTAGGCGAGGCGCAGGATCTGCGCCTGGTTCTCGGCCACGTTGTTGCGCATGCGTTCGAACGAGACCGAGAGCGCGCCGATCTCGTCCGAGCGCGTGAGCCCGCGCATGGGCGTCACGTAGTCGCCCGCGCCCAGGCGCTCGGCGGCATCGGCCAGGCCGCGCAGCGGCGTGGTCACCCGGCGCGCGGTGATCACGCTGCCGGCGCCGAACACGCCAATGGCCAGCAGGGTGATGACGATCAGCGCCAGCCGCAGGTCGGACGGCAGGCGCGCGGCTTCGCCCAGCGACACCGACACCAGCGCCACCACGCTCGAGTCGCCATGGTCGCCGCCCAGCACCACGGCGTGCGCGCCGATCTCGTCGCCCTGCGACGGCACCGACACCATCGCGGGCGTCGGATCCGCCAGGTCCCAGGCCTGCTCCGCCAGCTCGTTGGCGCTCAGCGCGTCCAGCGACGTCATGTCCACCACCCATGGCGAGCGCGGCGTCGAGCGCACGAGCAGCGTCAGGTCCAATCCCGCCAGCCGCTTCACGTCGTGCAACAGGCTCTCGTCGAGCGGGAATGCCATCAGCGCCCAGCCCACCGCGCGCGGCGCGTAGAGCTGCACCAGCACCGCCTGGAACGGCTTGCCGCCCATCAGCACGATCCCGCTGCGGATGCGCGGATCGCGATCCAGCGGCTTCAATCGGGGCACGGCCGCGGCGAGATCCGTCGCGCCCTCTCGCCAGGACGCGGCACGCGCCTTGAAGTCGAGGTCCAGGAACGCCACCTTGGACGCGTGGACGCGAGTCTTCAGGTTGGCGAGCACCGACGCGATCGTCGCCTCGTCGCCGTCGACGAGCGCGCCGCCAATGGTCTCGTCACGGCCCAGGGTCTGGCCATACGCCTTGGCGGTGTCGATGTTGTTGTCGAGCAGGCGCTGCAGCAGCAGGCCGCCCTCGGTCACGCGTTCGGGCTGCTTCTCGCGCTGGTGGTGCAACAGGCTCAGGCGCAGCGCCAGGAAGCTGACCACCTGCACGGCCAGCAGCAGAGCGAGGAACACCAGCGCGATGCGCGCTGCAAGGGTTCCACGCCAGCGGCGATCCGCGGAAGTCACTTGGCGATTCCGCCCGCGCCCAGCTTCACGCGCTGGTCGATGTCGGACGCACCCACGGTGAGCGGCAGCAGTTGCGGCGGCGTGGTGTCGGCCAGCGACGAATGCCACACGTGCATCTGGTAGCTGCCCGCCGGCACGTCGATCACCTTCGCACGGCCGCCGGCGGCGCTGCGGCCCCACAGCGGCGTGTCGGTGACCACCACCCACGCCAGCATGCTGTCATGGATGTTGCAACCCAGCACGGCGATGCCGGGCTTGTCGAACACGATGGGCGTGTGCGGCACGCCAGCGTAGAGCTTGATCTGGAAGGTCTTGGCCGCCGAATACGAGTACACGTGGTGCTTGACGGTGTCCTGGTTCGGAAACATCACCGGCGTGCCCACCGTCACCACGGTCACCTGCGGGTTGAACTGCAGCTCGTGCTGGGCGATCTGCGCGCCGGCCATCGGCTTGACGGGCAGGCGGGCGCCTACGGGTTCCAGCATCACCACGGCGTCCACCAGCGGGTTGCCGGCGGCGTCGGTGAACGCCACGTTCACGCTGGCGGCACACGCGACGGCGCTGGCACACGACAGGACGGCGAGGATCGCGAGACGGGCGAGCATGGGCGACTGGTTCCACGGTTGCGCACGCGCTCCGCGCCAGGACGGCGCCAGCAACACGTGCTGCCCTGGGTATCGGCACGAAGCGTCGCGGCCTGAAGCGGCTTGTTACGGCTGGGCGCCCAGCCGCGAAATCCGTCACGGCTGGAGGCCTCCGGACGCGCGCAAGGCCACCCGTCTGTCAGGCGATCAGGCCAGCTCGAGCGCGGAGATCTGGCGGCGGCCGCCGTCCTTGGAGGCGTAGAGCGCCTGGTCGGCGCGGCGGAACACCAGGTCGAGATCCATGCGCGGGTCGGCCCTGAACGTGACGATGCCGGCCGAGAAGCCCACGCGCGTCAGTTGCCGGTCGCCGCTGGTGAACACGCGCGTGCCCAGGCGTTCCTGCAGTTCTTCCACGCGCTCGTGGGCGGCGATGTCGTCGGTGTCGGCCATGACCACGCAGAACTCTTCGCCGCCGTAGCGGCAGCACAGGTCGTGGGCGCGGAAGCCGTCGCGCACCAGGTCGGCGAAGCCCGCCAGCACCAGGTCGCCCATCTGGTGGCCGTGCTCGTCGTTGACCGCCTTGAAGTGGTCGAGGTCGATCAGGATGACCACGATGCGGTCGCCGCGGCGCGACGCCATCGACACCAGGCCCGGCAGCGCCTCGCCCAGGTAGCGGCGGTTGTACAGGCCGGTGAGCGCGTCGCGGTTGGCCAGCTCGCGCAGTGACTCCTGCAGCCGCTCCACCTCGCGCAGGCGCTGCTCCAGCAGCTGGTTCTTCTGCACGATGGCGGCCTCGGCCGATTCGGCGATGGCGCGTTCGCGGCGCGCGTGCTCGATCTCCAGGCGCGCCAGGTGCGTCTGGTGGTCGACATGCAGGTCGACGTGGCGCACCTCGGCCGACTTCTTCGCCAGGCCCTGGCGCATGGCCACCACGTGGCATTGCAGCTCGTAGGCGCGCTGGAAATGACCCACGCGGGCCTGCAGCCGCGCGGTCAGGTCGAGGCAGCTCTGCACGCCCAGCTTGTGCGAGTTGTGCGGGATCAGGCGACAGCCCGCCTCGCCCACCTCGGCCGCGCCGGTGATGTCGCCCTGCTCGGCCAGCAGCAGCGCGCGCACGTAGGCCACGTGCACCAGCACCGCGGGCTCGGTGGACGCGTCGGCACAATCGGCGGCCTCGTCCAGCAGCGCCCGCGCCCCGGCCAGGTCGCCCAGCTTCACGCGCGCCTCGGCGGCCACCAGCAGCGCGCCCGCCAGGAGCATGGTCGACACGAGCTCGGAGCGCGAGGCCAGCACCGGCTGCAGCACGGCATCGGCGCGGCGCGCGTCGTCGAGCGCCATCAGGCACTGCGCCCAGGCCCGCGCGGCGGCGAGCTTGCGCGGCGTCAGCGGCAGCGGCTCGTACAGGCGGAACGCCTCCTGCAGATAGCCGGAGGCCAGGTCGATGTTGCCCACCAGCAGGTGGCTGTGGCCAATGTTCATCTGCACGTTGGCGATGAGACCCGGCGGCGCCTGCGGGCTGGCCACCAGCCGGTTCAGCGCGCGGTAGGTGCGCTCGGGCTCCTGCGCCCAGCCCAGCATGGTGCCGCTGAAGTGGCCGGCCATCAGCTCCATCCAGCTCAGCTCGATGGGGTCGAGATGCGCCTCGGCCTCGGCACGGATGGCCTCCACGTCGCCCAGGCCGTCGCCAGGATTGCTGCCCAGCGTGGCCAGGTACACCTCCAGCAGGTCGACCAGCAGCGACTCCACGCGCCAGCCGTGGGCGCGCGCCTCGGCCGCGGCCGCCAGCATCCGCGGGCCCAGCGACTCGCGGTCGCCGAAGCGGGCCTGGTGATGCATGCGTACGATGCGCAGGCGCAGCAGCGAGCGGACCACGTCGTCACGCCCGGGCTCGCTGGCGCGCGCGAACGCGCCGTCCCACAGGCGCATGGCGCGCTCCGGCTCGTCGGGGAGCAGGCGCAGCGCGGTGAGCGCGAGGTGGTCGAGTTCGGCGGCGGACATCGGGCTCTTCAGTGGTCCTTGGCGCGGGTGAGGAACACGATCGGCACGATCACCGGCGCCAGCGGCGCCCAGTAAATGAGCTGGATGCCATCGGCGGCCACGCGGATGGGCGTGGCGGCAGCGTCGACCGCCGTGTCGCCGGCGCTCGCGTCGGAGGTGATCTCCACCTCGTAGGCCTTGTTCAGCTTGTCCTGCGGGCCGCGCAGCGTGTACGTCCAGCCGGTGTAGCGCCGGCCCTTGAGGCGGCCGCCGGCGCTCCACGCGTCGTCCGCGCCGCGCGCCAGCCCCACGGCCTGCGCCTGCTGCTGCTGTGCCGGGGTGGCGTCGGGCGCCAGCGTGAGCAGCCAGTCGCCGGTGACCACGCCCTGCGGGTCGAGGTGGAACGCGGCGAACGTGGCCGTGAGCTGCGGATGCACCGGCGAGCGCAGCGCGCGCACCAGCACGTCGGGCGCGTCGAAGATGTAGTGGTGGTTGCTGCCGATGGCGGCGATGCGCTTGCCGTCCTCGGACACCAGCACCGACGAGATCGTCTCGGAATAGCTGCGCGGCCTGGCGGGCTGTGGGGCCTCGCGGGTGGCGCATGCCGCCAGCGCCATGGCGGCACCGGCAATCAAGGAAAGGGCCGCGCGTCGTCGAACTGCATCCACCGTGTCCACTCCCCTGGCCGGCGACGGTGCCAGCTCAAAGGGGGATTATCGTGACAAAGCGCGTCATCCTGCGCGCAGTACACGTTCCTAGGGAACGAACCGGTAGCCCACGCCCAGCTCGGTGACCAGGTGCTGCGGCTGCGACGGGTCGGCCTCCAGCTTGGCGCGCAGGTGGCCCATGTAGATGCGCACGTAATGGGTGTCCTCCGAATGCGAGGGCCCCCACACGGCCTTGAGCAGCTGCGGATGCGTGAGCACCCGGTTCGGATGCGCGGCCAGGTGGGTGAGCAGCCGGTATTCGATCGGCGTCAGGCGCAGCGCCGCGCCGGCGCGTTCCACCGTGCGGTGCACCAGGTCGATGCGAACGTCGCCGAATTCCAGCACGCTGGGCACGTCGGCGTTGGCGCGCGGGTGTCGACGCAGCTGGGCGCGCACGCGGGCCAGCAGCTCGCCCGTGCCGAAGGGCTTCACCAGGTAGTCGTCGGCACCGGCGTCGAGCGCGGCGATCTTGTCGGACTCGGTGGTGCGCGCCGACAGCACGATGATGGGGATCTCCGACCACGCGCGCAGCCCGCGGATGAAGTCGATGCCGTCGCCGTCGGGCAGCCCCAGATCGAGCACCACCAGGTCGGGCCGGCGCGTGCCGGCCTCGATCAGGCCGCGCTGCACGCTGTCGGCCTCCGACACCTGCAGCGACTCGGCCTGCAGCGACAGCCGGATGAAGCGGCGGATCTCGGCCTCGTCCTCGACGACCAATACCTTGCTCGGCATCTCGGTGGGATTCATTCGATGGCTTCCATGCCGGCATTGTCCACCTCGTCGGCCGGCTCCTCGATGCGCGGGGGCTCTCCGCGCGGCAACGTGAACGCGAAACGTGCGCCGCCCTCGGGCAAGGTCTCGCCGCGAATGCTGCCGCCGTGCGCCTCGACGATGGCCCGGCAGATCGCCAGCCCCAGCCCCACGCCGGGCGTGGCGCTCTCCTTGCGACCGCGCTCGAACTTCTCGAAGATCAGCTCCTCGCGCCCCGGCGGCAGGCCCGGGCCCTCGTCGGCCACCCACACCTCCACCGATTGGCGCGAGGCCGTGGCGCCCACGCGAATGGTGCTGCCCGCGGGCGTGTACTTGGCGGCGTTCTCCAGCAGGTTGGCCAGCACGCGTTCGATAAGCACGGCGTCGAACTGCAGCAGCGGCAGGTCGGGCGGCAGCGACACCTTCAGCGGATGGCGCGCAGTCACCAGCGTCCCCAGGCTGCGCAGCGCGCTGCCCACCACCTCCTCCAGCGGTTGCCAGTGCAGGTTCAACACCACGCTGCCCGACTCGAGGCGCGCCATGTCCAGCAAGTTGTTGACCAGCGCGTTCATGCGCAGCGCCGCCTCGCGCAGCGACCGCGCGATCTCGGCATGCGCCGGAGCGAGCGGCGGCGCGGTGAGCTGCATCGAGTCGGCCATGCCGGCCAACGCCGCCAGCGGCGTGCGCAGGTCGTGCGAGATTGCGCCCAGCAGCGCGTTGCGCAGGCGCTCCGACTCCATCTGCACCGTGGTGCGCTGCGCCACGTCCACGTAGTGGATGCGCTCCAGCGCGATGGCCAGCAGCGACGCCACCGTGTCGAGCAGGCGGCGTTGCTCCGGCACCGCCAGGCGCCGCGGGTTGCGCAGCGCCAGCGCCACCACGCCGCGCACGCGAATGGCCGCCTTCAACGGCACGTAACGCATCGCGCTGGCCGGCAACGTGGCGGTGCCGCGCCCCGCGGCCTCCGCGTGGGCGAGCGTCCACGCGGCCACGTCCGTGTCGACGTCCGGGTCCGCGGACGCGACGAGGCGGTCGTCGACGTCGAGCAGGAGGAACACGGCGCGCGCCTCGAACTGCGCCTGCAGCACGCGCGTGCCGATCTCCACGATCTGCCGGGGCACCAGCGCGGCGGCGAGGTCGCGCGACAGCTCGTAGAGCGCGCGCATCCGCTCCTCGCGCAGCGTGGCCACGCGGGCCTGGTAGCGCAGGCCCGCGGTGAGCTGGCCGATGACCAGCGCCACGATCAGCATCACGGCGAAGGTGACGAGGTACTGCACCTCGCCCACCGCGAAGGTGAAGCGCGGGGCGACGTCGAAGAAGTCGAACGCGCCCACGCTGACGAAGGCCGCCAGCATCGCCGGCCCGCGACCGTGGCGCAGCGCCGAATACATCACCGCCAGCAGGAGCAGCATCACGATGTTGGACTTCTCCAGCACGTGCAGCAGCGGCGTCGTGGCGGCGATCACCGCGGCGCACACGGCCACGCTCATGGCGTAGGCGCGCCAGCCGGGCGGGCGCGCTGCGTCGGGTTCGAGGGTGTCGTCGCTCATGAGGCGCACTCTAGCGCGACGCGCGTCCGGCGAGGTCGGGATCGCGAAGTGCACGCCTCGATGACGTCGCAGCTCAGGCTCGGTGATCGAGCAGCGTACGGATCTGCTGTATCAGGCTCAGCGGCCGCAAGGGCTTGCCGCAGTGCGCGTCGAAGCCGGCGGCCAGCGCCTGCGCGCGATCCTGCTCGCGCGTGAACGACGTGAGCGCGATGGCCGGCAGGTGCGGCTGCGGCATCGGCCGGGTGGCCTCGGCGCGACGCACCTCGCGGATCAGGTCGTAGCCGTCCTGGCCGGGCATGCCGATGTCGCTGATCAACGCGTCGAACGGACGCGCGGCCAGCAGTTGCAGCGCCGAGGACACGTCGCTGGCGATCTGCACCACCGCGCCGCGGTCGCTGAGGATGATGCGCAGCATCGCGCTGGCATCCGGGTCGTCGTCCACCACCAGCAGTTGCGCGCCTTCGAGCGACGCCTGCGACAGGTCGAAGGCGTCCAGCCCGTGGCTCGAGTCGGGATAGTCCTCGTGGCCCGGGTGCGCCGGATCGGCCGGCAGCCACACATCGAACGTGGCGCCCCGGCCCAGGCCGGGACTGGCCGCAGCGGCGTGGCCCGCACCTCGATCTGCGGGCCGCCGTCGCCGTCGGCCGGACGCATCGCGTTGACCGAGGCCACGACCTCCTCGACCGGATCGATCATCACGAACGTGAGCGGCAGCTTGCCCAGGTTCAGGCGCGACATGTCGAGCAGGTCGGAGATCATGCGCGCCTGCGTGGTGCCGTTGCGCTCGATGGCGGCCAGGCCGCGCATCGTCTCGGTGTTGCCGCCGCGCTGGCGCAGCACGTGCGTCCAGCTCATGATGGCGTTGAGCGGCGTGCGCAGTTCGTGCGACAGCGCCGCGATGAAGTCGTCCTTCATGCGGCTCACCTGCTCGGCCTCGCTGCGCGCGTTGCGCTCGCGGTCGAGCAGCTGCTGGCGCTGGCGCTCGAGCGCCACGCGCTGTGACACGTCGGTGGCCACGGCCATCGTCACGCCGGGCTCGGATGGAGTCGTCGGCCGCCGCCAGGCCCTCGGTGCCGTTCGCCGCCTCGCGCGTGCGAAACCCGGCGCTGCGCAGCTGGCGCACCGTGGCGTAACGACTCGCCGGGTTGTCGTCGATGATCAGGAGCTCGTGCTCCGATCGGTCGATCGGACGGAATTCGGGCTTGATCTCAGTCATTGGCCGGAGGCTTGTCGGGTTCCGGGGCGTTGCCCCGCGTTCATGCGCAACGGAATCGTCGCGGAGAACGTCGAACCGGCGCCCAGCTCGCTCTGCAATCCTGCCCTGCCGCCCAGCAATTCGGCCAGTTGCCTGCTGAGCGACAGGCCCAGGCCGGTGCCGCGCAGGCGTTTCCGGATCGGCGAATCCACCTGGGTGAAGTCGGTGAAGATCACCGAGTGGAACTTCGGGCCGATGCCGATGCCGCTGTCGGTGACCGCGAACGTGATGCTGCCGTCCGTGTTCTCCTGGGCCGACACGCGCACTTCGCCCTTGAGCGTGAATTTCAGCGCGTTGGAGATGAAGTTGCGCAGGATCTGGGACAGCTTCTTGTCGTCGGTGAACAGGCGCGAGGACTGCTGCGGATCCTCGAAGACGAGTGTCACCTCCTGGTTGGTCAGCACCGGGCGGAACATGCCGCGCAGCGCCGAGAACAGATCCACCATCTCGAACCAGGCCGGCGAGATCTCCACGCGGCCGGCCTCCACCTTGGCCAGGTCGAGCAGGTCGTTGACCATGCCGGCGAACTCCTCCGCGGTCGACTCGATGAAGCTCACCTGCTTGTCCTGCTCGTCGTTCAGCGGGCCGTCCACGCGATCCAGCAGCAGACCCGACAGGCTGCGGATGGCCGAGATCGGCGTGCGGAACTCGTGGCTCATGTAGGCCAGGAAGCGGCTCTTGAGGTCGGTGGCGCGCTGCAGCTGCTGGGCCTGCGTGTCGAGCTCGGCGTACAGCGCGACGACCGTGACGTCGTCGTGGCCGCGCGTGTAGTCGCGCAGCAGCCAGCCGGCGACGACGGCCGGGTCGCACTGCAGCAGCCCGCCCACGTCCTTCAGGCTCCAGCGCGTGATCAGGCCGTCGGAATGCAGCACCACCATCGCGTGGTCGGGCCACGGCGTGGTGACGTCCTGCAGCTTGCGGATCTGGACGCCCAGGGTGCCGTGCTGCGACATCAGCGAGCGGTCTTCGATGCCCGAAATGACGCGGCCCGAGATGTTGCCGGCGCCCGCGTACGTGATGGTGCCCGCGTTGGCGTCGACCGTGGCGAGGGTGACCGCGGCCCCGCGCGTGCCGCGCATCAGCGGGTGCGCGCGCTCGAGGATGGCCGCGGGCGAGCCGCGCGCCGACTCGAACACCTTGAGCGCCGTCGCGCAGGCAGCGCGAGATGTCGCTCATGCCCGGGCCGCTGTCGATGGAGATCACCTCCAGCTGGCAGCCCGCGTCCGTCTTGCGGCAGCCGATCAGCAGGCGGCCCTGCGTGGCGTGGCGCCACAGGTTGTTGCCCAGCTCGGTGACGATGATGGCGACGCGGCCGACGACGGTCTCGTCCAGCCCCTGGTCGCTGGCCAGGCGGCTGGCGGCGCGTCGCGCCTCGCCGACCTGCGATGGCTCGGCGACCGGAATGTCGATGTGCGGGATCACGCTACTTCCAGCGCGCGATGGTGATGCAGGTGCCTTCGCCGACGGCGGTGCGCAGGTCGAAGTCGTTGACCAGGCGGCGGCTGCCCGAGAGGCCCACGCCCATGCCGGTGCCGGAGGTCCTGCCGTCGGTCAGCGCCAGGTCGATGTTCGGGATGCCCGGACCCTTGTCCTCGAAGGCCAGGCGCAGGCCCGTGCGCAGGCCTTCCTGCACGATCTCCCAGCGCATCTCGCCGCCGCCGCCATACACGACGGTGTTGCGCGAGAGCTCGCTGGCCGCGGTGATCATCTTGGTCTGGTCGACCAGCGAGAACTTCAACTGCTGCGTGAGCTTGCGCACCGTCTGCCGGCACATGACGATGTCGCGCTCGCCGAGCAGCGGCATGGCCCCCGTGGTGGGTTCAGTCAATTTCGTTCCGATCGGCGTCGGCCAGCAGTTGCATGCCGCGCTCCGCGTTGAGCGCGGTGCGCACGCCTTCCAGCGACAGGCCGAGTTCGACGAGCGTGATCGCCACGGCCGGCTGCATGCCCACCACCACCGTGGTGGCGTCGAGCACGCGCGCGATGCCGGAGATGCTGGCCAGCATGCGGCCGACGAACGAGTCGACGATCTCGAGCGCCGAGATGTCGATCAGCACGCCGTTGGCGCCGGTGCGTTCGATCTGCGCGGACAGGTCGTCCTGCAGCGCGAGGGCCACCTGGTCCTGCAGGTCGACCTGGATGGTCACCAGCAGGGCACGGCCCATCTTCAGGATAGAAATGCGTTCCATGGCGGACGCGTCAGACCTTGTTGCGCGTGATCACGAAGCCGGCCTTCTTCATGGCCAGCTGCAGCGCGTCGGCCAGCGTGGCCTTGGTGGTGATGCCCTGCAGGTCGAATCGGCACCGCGAGGACGCCTTCCCACAGCTTGACCACCAGGGTGGACAGCTCCAGCAGCTCCTGCTGCTGGCGATTGATGACGTCCTAGCGGGCGCGCTGGTACGTGGTGGCGGTGAACTGGGCCAGGCGGTCGATGAGCGTGGTGGCCGCCCAGGCCGCGTCGAACGCCGCCTTCGGGCGCCGGCCGGTTGCTCGTCGAGGCCGACGAACAGCGGGCGCTTGAGCGCCATCACGAACTGGCTGGTGTCACCGGCGGCCATGCCTTGCGCGGCGCGCGACTGCGACAGCGCGGCCAACACCGAACGCGTACGCGACCAGGCAGCGTCGTCCACGCGCGCGAGACCGCCGTCGGCGGCGATCGCCGCCTGACGTGCCGACCTCGGCCAGCCAATCCTTGATGAACTGCTCAGGATTCGCCTGGAACACCTGGTCGAAGATCTTGTTGTCCTGTTTCAGCTCTCACCTCTTGAGGACACGGCAGCGTAGCTCGACATTCTGGGGGTCGGTGTAGGACGGAGGAGCGCGCTCGGCTGTACGACCGTTCCGCGCAGCCGGGGCGCCTCAGGTTCCCGCTTTGCCGGTATGGAACGTAAAGTTTTCGTAGCGAGCGATACGGTATGTTTAGCTGTGAGCACTCGCTATCAATATGGGCTTGAAATCATGACAGTCTCTCCATCAGACGTGCCTGGCGCCCGAGATCAGCACTCCTCCTCCGAGAGTGCTAATATTCGTGGAACCGAACGATCGAATTCCGATCAGACTGAGCACATGACCACCACACAAACCAACGCACTGTCCGTCCGTGACCCGTGGAGTCTGGTTCCCCCCCTGGGCAACCTCGACGCCTACATCTCGTCCATCAATCGACTGCCCATGCTGTCGCAGGAGGAGGAGATGCGTCTGGCGACCCAACTGCGCGACACTGGCGACGTGAAGGCCGCCGGCGCGCTGGTGATGTCGCACCTGCGCCTCGTCGTCTCGGTGTCGCGCCAGTACCTGGGCTACGGCCTGCCGCATGGCGACCTGATCCAGGAAGGCAACATCGGCCTGATGAAGGCGGTCAAGCGCTTCGACCCGAACCAGGGCGCGCGCCTGGTCAGCTACGCCATGCACTGGATCAAGGCCGAGATCCACGAGTACATCCTGAAGAACTGGCGCATGGTCAAGGTCGCCACGACCAAGTCCCAGCGCAAGCTGTTCTTCAACCTGCGCTCGATGAAGGCCAAGCTCAAGGAAGAGGCCGCCGACGCCGACGTGCACCGCAACACGCTGTCGCGCGAGCAGGTGGAACGCATGGCGCGCGACCTCAACGTCAAGGCCGAGGAAGTCATGGAGATGGAGATGCGCATGTCCGGCGGCGACGTCGCCATGGAGTCGCAGAACGATGACGGCGAAGAGGCCTACGCACCCATCGCCTACCTGGCCGACGACCGCGACGAGCCCACCCGCGTCATCGAGAACGCCGCGCACGACCGCCTGGCCGGCGCCGGCATCGGCGAGGCGCTCGAGACGCTCGATCCGCGCAGCCGCCGCATCGTGGAAGAGCGCTACCTGAAGGTCAACGACGACAGCTCAGGCGGCATGACGCTGCACGAACTGGCCGCCGAGTACGGCGTCAGCGCCGAGCGCATCCGCCAGATCGAGGTGGCCGCGCTGAAGAAGATGCGCAAGACGCTGGAGCCGCAGCGGGTCTGAACGACGGCAGCCCCATGAAGAACGGACGCCTCGGCGTCCGTTCTTGTTTGCGGCCCGAAGGGGTCCGGCTCGAAGGGGTCTGGCATCTCCTGCGTACCCGCAGGCAATGCCAGACCCCTTGGCTCAGCGCTTCTCGGCCAGCAGCGCCTTCATGTCGTCCGTGAGCAGCGCCGGATCGAGCGACTGCGACGCGAACAGCCGGACACGGCCCTGGGTATCGAAGATGTAGGTGCCCGCGGTGTGGTCGATGGTGTAGCTGTCGGCCGTCTTGCCCGGCACCTTCTCCACTACCAGCTTGAAGTCGTGGATGACCTGCTTCGTCTGCGCCTCGTCGCCGCGCAGCGCGAGGAAGTCGGGGCGGAAGTTGGTGACGTAGTTCTTCAACAGCGCGGGCGTGTCGCGCGACGGATCCACGGTGATGAACACCACCTGCACGCGTGACGCGTCGGGGCCCAGAGACTTCAGGACGCCCGAGAGCTCGGCCATCGTGGTGGGGCAGGCGTCGGGGCACTGCGTGTAGCCGAAGAACACCACCGTGAGCTTGCCGGCGAAGTCGGACACCTGGCGCGGCTTGCCGTCGAAGTCGGGCAGGTCGAAGCCCAGCGCGTAGGTGGCGCCGGTGATGTCGAACGCGTTGTAGTGATGCGGCGGGGCCGCGCGATCACAGCCGGAGAGAGCGAGCGCGACGGCGGCCGCCAGCGAGAAAAGGAATCGACGCGAGATCATCAGTAGGCGTAGGGCACGTAGTGGTCGACCAGCAGCGCCGCGAACAGCAGCGACAGGTACAGGATCGAGAAGCGGAAGGTGCGACGGGCCAGGTCGTCGCTGTAGTGGCGCCACAGCTTGAATGCGTACGCCGAGAACAGGAAGCCCAGCACCACGGCGCAGGCCAGGTAGAGCCACCCGCTGAGCCCGCTGACGAAGGGCAGCAGCGTGCCGGCGAACAGCACCAGCGTGTAGAGGAACACGTGCAGCTTGGTGAAGTCGGGGCCGTGCGTGACCGGCAGCATCGGCAGCCCGGCCTTGCGATAGTCCTCGGTGCGGTACAGCGCCAGCGCCCAGAAGTGCGGCGGCGTCCACAGGAAGATGATCAGGCACAGCAGCCACGCGTTGGCGTCGGCGTGGCCTGTCATCGCGGCCCAGCCCAGCACCGGCGGCATCGCGCCGGAGGCGCCGCCGATGACGATG
Source organism: Burkholderiales bacterium (assembly GCA_038208735.1). Classification (GTDB taxonomy): domain Bacteria; phylum Pseudomonadota; class Gammaproteobacteria; order Burkholderiales; family Burkholderiaceae_C; genus Scleromatobacter. The sequence goes on along the minus strand of JBBQYL010000068.1, from coordinate 6,998 downwards.
TTCTGCGGCGTCATCGGCTTGAGGATCAGCGTGTAGATGACCGCGTAGCCGATGAACGTGGCCAGCGTGAGCCACAGCGTGACGGCGTTGACCCAGGTGATCAGCAGCACGGCGCCGGCACCGCACAGGACGGCCGAGAACACCAGCGTCTGCGTGTTGGTGAGCTCGCCCTTGGCGGTGGGGCGCCAGGCGGTGCGCGTCATGCGGCGATCGATCTGCTGCTCCACCAGGCAGTTGAACGCGGCCGCGGCGGCGGCCACCAGCCAGATGCCCGCGGTGCCGGCCAGCGTGGGCACCAGCGGCGGCCAGCCGGGCACGGCGAGAAACATGCCGATGACCGCGCAGAACACGATGAGCTGCACCACGCGCGGCTTGGTCAGCGCGTAGTACTGGCGCCAGCGCGACGGCGTTGCCGACGCTGGCGCGGGATTGGGAATCGGGACGGAACTCATGGGGAGGAGATTCGGGTTCTCTTGTTCAGGGCGGCGGCCACTTCGAAGCCGATGCAGATGACCAGCGCCGCGGCGCCGGCCGTGTGCGCCAGCGCGGCCAGAAGGGGCCAGCCCAGCACGACGTTCGACAGTCCCGTCGCCAATTGGAGCACCACCAAGGCCGCCATGATGACAGCCCGGCGGCGCGCCGGGGGTCCGCGCGTCCAAAGCCGCGCCACCAGCCAGCCCATCGCGGCCACGAACGCGACGGCGAACAGGCGGTGTGCCCACTGGATGGCCACCAGCGCGGTCATCGCGATGGGCGCGCCATCGGCGCGCCGGCCCAGTTCGCGGGCGAAGGTGAAGCCCTCGCCCCAGTTCATGGCCGGCCACCACTGGCCGTTGCATCGCGGAAAGCCGGTGCAGGCCAGCACGGCGTAGTTGGTGCTGACCCAGCCGCCCAGCGCGATCTGCAGCAGCAGCGCCAGCGCGGCCAGCCACAGCGCCCCGCGGTCGCGCGCACCACGCGGCGCGTCTCCGGCGCGCGCGGGCGCCTGAACCGCGAGCAAGGCCAACAGGCCCATGCCGCCCAGCAGGTGGCCGGTGACGATGGCCGGGTAGAGCTTCCAGGTGACGGTGAGCGCGCCGAACATCCCCTGCGCAATCACCCAGGCGAGCGTCACGCCCGCGAGCACCAGCGCGCGCCGCTCGCGCGCGCGCGCCGCGGCCACCCCCATCAGGATGATCAACGTGCCGAGCGCCATCGCGAAGTAGCGATGGATCATCTCGATCCAGGCCTTCTTCTCGGTGACCGGGCCATCGGGCGCAAGCGCCTGCGCATCGGCGATGTGCTGCGCTGCCGCCAACGGGCTGGACGTGGCATAGCAGCCCGGCCAGTCGGGACAGCCCAGGCCCGAGTCGCTGAGCCGCGTGTAGGCGCCGAACACCACCAGGTCGAAGCACAGGAACAGCGTCAGCCCGGCGAGCGCGGCCACGCGTTGCGTGGGCGTCCTGTGGCGCAGGCCGCCACGCCACCACGCCACCATCAACACCACCGACACGATGGCCAGCGCGATCAGCGCGAGGCCAGTCAGCGACGTCCAGTCGTGGCGCGAATTCACTTCGTGTCCTTGGCCCGGTTCCACCAGGCCGACGCGCGCAGCAGCTTGTCGACGTCCTTCTTCAGCTTCACCGGGTCGGGATTGGCCGGCGTGCGCATCATCCAGTTGCCCAGGGGATCGACGATGTAGACGTGATCCTCCAGCGCGTGCCCCGCCTCCGGCTCGAGCCAGCGCGCCAGTGCCGTGCGCTCCACTCGGTAGACCGACACGGCGGGGCTGGCGGCGACGGCCGCGGCAAGCTGGGCCGGGATCGCCTCGGGGCTGTCGACCAGCCACACCTTGGCGATGCGGTCGCGCTCGGCGCCCATCATCTCGCGCAGCTGGCGCTGCAGGAACAGGTTGCTCTCGCACAGCTTGCCGCAGGTGGCCGGTGCCACGACGATCATCAGCCACTGGCCCTTCAGCGTGGTCAGCGGCACGGTGTGGCCGTCCATGTCCTGCGCCGGCACCTCCTCGATGGACGGCAGCGGACGCTGCGGCTCCACCAGCGTGGCGTAGTTCGTACGGCCCTGCGGGCGGATCACGTAGTAGGTGAAGTACGACGCGAGCACCGGCAGCGCGCAGGCGAACAGGATCACCAGCATCGTGATGCGGCCGCGCCGGCTCTGCGCGGCCGAGTAGTCGCGCATCGGGGCGGGCGTGCCGTGGAGCGTGAAGGTCATGGACTCCGGGCCGGAGGCTTGCGGATCGTCGGACGGCGTCGGTTTCATCGGGGGCGTTGATCGTCGACGCGGGCGTCGACCGGGAAATCGGAATCGGAGGGAACAGGGCGGCGCGGACGGACGAACTGCAGCCACACCCACAGGCCCAGGAACGCGATGCTCATTGCGAACCACTGCACGGCGTAGCCGTAGTTGGTGACGACGCTGACGCCGCCCAGGACGGCAGGCCAGTCGCGCCGCAGGCCATCGTGCGCGTTCGCGTCGGTCGGCCCTTCCGCCACAGTGAGCGGACGCAGCGTCAGGCCAGACTCCGCCTGGAACGCATCGCGTTCGAGATTCTGCCGCACCGGGCCGCCGTTGCCGTGACCGATGTCGATCCAGTGCGAAGGCCAGGCCGCGGCCCGCCCGGTGACCACCACCGGCCCGGCGGGCGTGGGCACGGCCGGCACCTTGAGGGGATCGACGTCGTCGCGCGCCACCCAGCCGCGCTGCACGATCACCGCGCTCCCGTCGGGGAGGCGCAGGGGCGTCATCACGTAGAACCCCGAGCGCTCGTCCATCGTGCGGTTCATGAGGAAGACCGTACGGGGCCCGACCCACTCGCCCGTGAGCACCACCTGCCGATACCACTGCTGCTCGGCCGCTGCGGCGTCGCGCGCGAGGGCGTCCTGCGGCACCGCCGGCATCGTGAGGCGCTGGGCCACCAAGTTGGCATAGGCGATCTTCGTATGCGCGCGCGACAGTTGCCAGACACCAAAGCGCGCGGTGAGCGACGCGCAGGCGAGCGCCACCACGAACCAGACGATGCGGGACCGCGCGGAGCCGGCGCCGCTTCTCGGCGCGCCGGGAGGGGATGAACCCGCGGACGGCGACGCGGGCTCGGTGGAATAATCGTTCGTCATGAAAATCGTGATCGTTGTCTTCTTGTTGCTCGTGCTGGCCGCTCTCGGCGGGGCGGGCTTCTTCATGCTGCGCCGCGATCCGAACGAGGCCGGGGCGGACAAGCGCATGGCCCGCGTGCTGGCCATCCGGGTGGGATTGTCCGTCACGCTGTTCCTGCTGATATTACTGGCGTGGAGCCTCGGGTGGATCCACCCGTCGGGCATTCCCGTCGGCACCTGAAAACGACGACGCCGCCCGGGGGAGTCGAGGCGGCGTCGGCAGGATCGGGGTCAGGCATTGCCCCCCTTCCGGCGGTGGCGTCAGAGCCAGTAGACGACCACGTACAGGCCCAGCCAGACCACGTCCACGAAGTGCCAGTACCAGGCCGCGCCCTCGAAGCCGAAATGGCGTTGCGGCGTGAAGTGGCCCTTCTGCAGGCGCAGCGTGATGAACAACAGCATCAGCATGCCCACGAACACGTGGAAACCGTGGAAGCCGGTGAGCATGAAGAACGTGGAGCCATAGATGCCCGACGACAGCTTCAGGTTCATCTCGGTATACGCCTCGTGGTATTCGAAGGCCTGGCAGCAGAGGAAGCTCAGGCCCAGGAACACCGTGATCCACATCCAGCCGATCGCCTTGGCGCGGTGATTGGCGATCAGGGCATGGTGCGCGATGGTCAGCGTCACGCCCGAGGTGAGCAGGATGGCGGTGTTGATCGTGGGGATCGGCCACGGGCCCATCGTGCGGAACGGGGCGATGGTGTCGGCCGGCGAGCCGGTGACGCCGGCCTGCGTGCTGGGCCAGATCGCGTGGAAATCGGGCCACAGGACCTGGTGGTCGAGATTGCCCAGCATGGGCATGGCGATCTCGCGCGCCCAGAACAGCGCGCCGAAGAACGACGCGAAGAACATCACCTCCGAGAAGATGAACCAGCTCATGCTCCAGCGGAAGGACACGTCGACGGTGTCGGAGTAGAGCCCGCCCTCGCTCTCGCCGATGGCCGTGGTGAACCACTGCGCGAGCGTGGCGAGCCACACCACCACGCCGGTGAGCACGCACCACGAGCCCCACTCGTGCCCGTTGATCCACTGGCTGCCGCCCAGGATCATGAGGAACAGGCCGATGGCCACGCACACCGGATAGCGTGAGGGCGACGGGATGAAGTAGTGCGGAGTGATTCCGTGGGGAGTCGCGGCGGACATGGGTACTTTTTCTCCAGGCTCAGTGACTTGTGGCGGCGCCGATGACGAAATGCACCAGCAGCACCAGGAAGACGACGAAGATCGCGGCGCCGAGGACGGCGGCGATCACCACGTGGATCGGATTCAGCTTCTTGACGTCCTGCTCGTGGTCGGCGGAACGTCGGATCCCTAGAAACGACCAGGCCACCGCGCGAAACGTCTGCCCGAAGTTGGCCTTGCGGGCGGTCGAGGGGAGGTCGTCGCGGGGATCGGTGGCCATGGCGCGCTCAGGCATGCGGCTTGGCTTCGAGCTGGCCCACCGGCGCCGGCGGCGTGGTGCCGCCCACCTCGAAGAAGGTGTATGACAGCGTGATGGTCTTGACGTCCTTCGGCAGCTTGCTGTCGACGACGAAGATCACCGGCCAGCGCTTGGACTCGCCCGGCGCCAGCGTCTGCTGGTTGAAGCAGAAGCATTCCACCTTGGTGAAGTGCGACTGCGCCACGCCCGGCGCGTAACTGGGAATGGCCTGCGCCGTCATCGTGCGCGACTGCGTGTTGCGGAACTCGTACATCACGGTGGTGAGCTGGCCCGGATGCACCGTGACCTCGCTCTGCTCGGGATGGAACTCCCATGGGCCGCGCGCGTTGGCGTCGAACTGCACCTGGATGTTGCGGCTGGGATCCACCTGCGTGTTCACGTCGCCCACCTTGGTGCCGTAGGCCGCGCCGACGTCGCCGCGCGCCAGCACGTTGACGCCCAGCGCCTCGCAGATGGACTTGTACATGGGCACCATCGCGTAGGCGAAGCCGCTCATGGCGAACACCACGATCACCAGCTTGAACAGCATGTCGCGGTTCAGGCGCCTGATCTTCAGCTTGCGCCGGGTGCCGGGCTCGGGCGGCCTGGCGCCCTGGTCGTCTTCGGCGCTCATAGCCCGAACATCATCGCCTTGGCGAAGAAGCCCAGGCCGAACACCAGCGCCACCGTGAACAGGGCAACGCCCAGGCGCAGGTTCTTGCGGCGTTGTTCGGGGGTCTGTGCCATGGTGGCCTCGCTCCCCGGCCTCAGCCGATGACCTTGGTGGCCGTGCGATCGAGCTTGGGCGGCGTCTCGTAGGTGTGCCACGGTGCCGGCGACGGCACCTCCCACTCGAGGCCCTCGGCGCCTTCCCACGGACGCTGCGGCGCCGGCTCGCCCTTGCCGCGCATGGCCGGCACCACGACGAACAGCAGGAAGTAGACCTGCGACAGCCCGAAGCACAGCGCACCGACGGAGGCCAGGGCGTTGAAGTCGGCGAACTGCATCGGGTAGTCGGCCACTCGACGCGGCATGCCGGCCAGTCCCAGGAAGTGCATCGGGAAGAAGGTGACGTTGAAGAACACCAGCGAGCACCAGAAGTGGATCTTGCCGCGGGTCTCGCTGTACATGACGCCCGTCCACTTCGGCGCCCAGTAGTAGTAGCCCGCGAACATGCCGAACAGCGAGCCGGCCACCAGCACGTAGTGGAAGTGGGCGACGACGTAGTAGGTGTCCTGCAGCTGGATGTCGATGGGCGCCATCGAGCAGATGAGGCCGGTGAAGCCGCCCATGGTGAACACGAAGATGAAACCGACGGCCCACAGCATGGGCGCCTCGAACGTCATCGAGCCGCGCCACATGGTGGCCAGCCAGTTGAACACCTTCACGCCGGTGGGCACGGAGATGAGCATGGTGGCGTACATGATGAACAGCTGGCCAGTGACCGGCATGCCCGTGGTGTACATGTGGTGCGCCCACACGATGAACGACAGGATGGCGATGGACGACGTGGCATAGACCATCGACGTGTAGCCGAACAGGCGCTTGCGCGCGAACGCCGGCACCACCTGGCTCACGATGCCGAAGGCCGGGAGGATCATGATGTAGACCTCGGGGTGACCGAAGAACCAGAACACGTGCTGGTACATCACCGGGTCGCCGCCGCCGGCGGGGTTGAAGAAGCTGGTGTGGAAGTGGCGGTCGGTGAGCGTCATCGTGATGGCGCCGGCGAGCACGGGCATCACGGCGATCAGCAGGTACGCGGTGATCAGCCAGGTCCACACGAACATCGGCATCTTCATCAGCGTCAGGCCCGGGGCGCGCATGTTGAGGATGGTGACGATGATGTTGATGGAGCCCATGATGGAGCTGGCGCCCATCAGGTGCATCGCGAAGATGCCGCCGTCCATGGACGGGCCCATCTGCAGCGTGAGCGGCGCGTAGAGCGTCCAGCCCGCGGCGGGCGCGCCGCCGGGCATGAAGAACGAGCCCACGAGCATCAGCGCCGCCGGGATCAGCAGCCAGAAGCTCAGGTTGTTCATGCGCGCGAACGCCATGTCGGCCGCGCCGATCTGCAGCGGGATCATCCAGTTCGCGAAGCCGACGAACGCCGGCATGATCGCGCCGAACACCATGATCAGGCCGTGCATCGTGGTGAACTGGTTGAACAGCTCGGGGTTGAAGAACTGCAGCCCCGGCTGGAACAGCTCGAGGCGGATCAGCAGCGCCAGCGTGCCGCCGATGAGGAACATCGTGAACGCGAACAGCAGGTACAGCGTTCCGATGTCCTTGTGGTTGGTGGCGAACACCCAGCGCCGCCATCCGTGGGGAGCGCCGTGATGCTCCTCGTCGTGTGAAACGTCGTGGCCGTGGCCGCCCGAGCCGACGGTGCCGTCGTGTCCGAGTACTGCGCTCATGTG
>JBBQYL010000067.1:0-22677 GCA_038208735.1 Burkholderiales bacterium | reverse complement strand
GAAGCGCATCGTCGATTTCGTGCACGCCCACAGCAGCGCCAAGATCGCGATCCAGCTCGGCCATGCCGGCGCCAAGGGCGCCACCCGGCTGGCCTGGGAGGGCATCGACCAGCCGCTCGAGCGCGATGGCTGGGAGCTCGTCTCGGCGTCGCCGCAGCAGTATCTCGATGGCGTGAGCGACTGGTCGCGGGCGAAGACGCGCGCCGACATGGATCGCGTCACCGCCAGCTTCGTGCATTCGACCGGCCTCGCCGCCGAGGCCGGCTTCGATTGGCTCGAGCTGCACTGCGCGCATGGCTACCTGCTGTCGTCGTTCATCTCGCCGCTCACCAACCAGCGCACCGATGACTACGGCGGCTCGCTCGCCAACCGCCTGCGCTACCCGCTCGAGGTGTTCGCCGCCGTGCGCGCGGCCTGGCCGGCCGACAAGCCGATCTCGGTGCGCATCTCGGCCCACGACTGGGTCGAGGGCGGCATCACCCCCGACGACGCCATCGACATCGCGCGAGCCTTCAAGGCGGCCGGCGCCGACCTCATCGATTGCTCGTCGGGCCAGGTGAGCAAGAAGGAGCAGCCGGTCTACGGCCGCATGTTCCAGACGCCGTTCGCCGACCGCATCAGGAACGAGGCCGGCATCCCGACCATGGCGGTGGGCGCGATCTCGGAGGCCGACCACGTCAACGGCATCATCGCCGCCGGCCGTGCCGATCTCTGCGCAGTGGCGCGGCCGCACCTCGCCAACCCGGCCTGGACGCTGCAGGAGGCCGCACGCATCGGCTACACCGGCATCGAATGGCCCAAGCAATACCGCGCCGCCAAGACGCAGCTCGAGCGCAACCTGGAGCGCGACAAGCTGGTCGCGGTCGAGCGCGCCGCCCCAGGGAGCGACCGATGAGCGACGATACGCAACCGATCCGCCTCGACCCGGCGCTGGCCGCCGGCAACCGGCGCCCGCTCGCGGGTTACGAAGCCGCCCACATCGGCTGGCAGCGCGAGGGCGGCATCGCCCGAATCACGCTCAACCGCCCCGAGCGCAAGAACCCGCTCAGCTTCGAGAGCTACGCCGAGCTGCGCGACCTCTTCATCGCGCTGCGCCACGCCCACGACGTGCGCGCCATCGTCATCGCCGGCGCCGGCGACAACTTCTGCTCGGGCGGCGACGTGCACGAGATCATCGGCCCGCTGATCGACCTGCCCGCGCCGGACCTGCTGATGTTCACGCGCATGACGGGCGACCTGGTGAAGGCGATGCGCCACTGCCCGCAGCCCATCGTCGCGGCCGTGGACGGCGTGTGCGCCGGCGCCGGCGCCATCCTCGCGATGGCCAGCGACCTGCGCTACGGCACGGCGCGCAGCAGGACGGCCTTCCTGTTCGCCCGCGTGGGGCTGGCCGGCTGCGACATGGGCGCGTGCGCGATGCTGCCGCGCATCGTCGGCCAGGGCCGGGCGGCCGAATGGATCTACTCGGGCCGCTCGCTGGACGGCGCGGAGGCCGAGCGCTGGGGCTTCTTCAACCGCCTGGTGGAGCCCGCGGCGCTGGTGGACGAGGCCACCGCGTTCGCGCGCCAGCTGGCCGACGGCCCGGCGTTCGCGCACTCGCTCACCAAGGCGATGCTGCACCAGGAATGGAGCATGGACATCGACACCGCCATCGAGGCCGAGGCCCAGGCGCAGGCGCTGTGCATGCTCACCGAGGACTTCGGCCACGCGTACCGTGCCTTCGCCGCCAAGACCCGGCCCGTCTTCGAGGGACGCTGACATGGACGCCCGCGAACACGTCGCCACCGCCGTCGCCGAAGCGCTGCAGACGCCGTTCTTCGACGCCAGCCACCGTGGCCTGCATGCGCGTCTCAGCGCCTGCCTGAACGACGGCGCCAGCGGCTTTCCGCCGCCCCTGTCGCCGCACGCCCCGCGCCACGAGGTGGACGACCACTGCCGCCACTGGGTGCGCGCCCTCGGCGACAACGGCTGGCTGAGCCTGGCCGTGGGCGGCAAAGCCTACGGCGGCGACAGCGACGCCCTGGACACCCGCACGCTGTGCATTTTGCGCGAGACGCTGGCCGCGCACGACGGCCTGGCCGACTTCGCCTTCGCGATGCAGGGCCTGGGCAGCGGCGCGATCACGCTGGACGGCTCGCCCGAGCTGAAGGCGCGCTACCTGCCGCGCGTGGCCAGCGGCGCGGCCATCGCCGCGTTCGCGCTGTCCGAGCCGCACGCCGGCTCCGACGTGGCCGCGATGACCACCACGGCGCGCCGCGACGGCGACCACTGGATCGTGCAGGGCGAGAAGACCTGGATCTCCAACGGCGGCATCGCCGACTTCTACGTGGTGTTCGCGCGCCAGGTCGAACCCGGCGCCGCGCCCGAGGCGCGCGGAACGAAGTCCATCGCCGCGTTCGTGGTCGACGCCGACACCCCCGGCCTGCGCATCGCCGAGCGCCTGGACACGATGGCACCGCACCCACTGGCGCGCCTTGCGTTCGACGGCTGCCGCGTGCCGGCGGCCAACTGCCTGGCCGAGGCCGGCGCCGGCTTCAAGCTGGCGATGCGCACGCTGGACGTGTTTCGCACCTCGGTGGCCGCGGCCGCGCTCGGCTTCGCGCGCCGCGCGCTGGCCGAAGGCCTCGCGCGCGCCACCACGCGGCCGATGTTCGGGCAGATGCTGTCCGAGCTGCAGATCACGCAGGCGAAGCTGGCCGACATGGCGCTGGCGGTGGACTCGGCCGCGCTGCTCACCTACCGCGCTGCCTGGCGGCGCGACCAGGGCCACACCGTCACGCGCGAGGCCGCGATGGCCAAGCTCGCGGCCACCGAGGGCGCGCAGCGCGTGATCGACGCGGCCCTCCAGATGTGGGGCGGCGCGGGCGTGCAGAGCGGGCAGGTGGTGGAGCGCCTGTACCGCGACATCCGCGCGCTGCGCATCTACGAGGGCGCGAGCGAGGTACAGCAACTGATCATCGCCCGGGAGCTGTTGAAGTGAGCCTCCCTTCGCGCGGCATCACCGCCCACGTCGACACGTTCACCCGCGACCACCTGCCGCCGCTCGCGCAGCAGCCGGTCTACGTGTTCGACCTGCCCGAGTTGCAGTTCGCGCCGCAGCTCAACTGCGCCGTCGAGCTGCTGGACAAGGCCGTCGGGCGGGGCTGGGGCGAACGTCCATGCATCGTCGGCCCGGGGCTGGCGTGGAACTACGCCGAGCTGCAGCGCCGCGCCGACGCGATCGCCCACGTGCTGGTGCACGAGATGGGCGTGCGGCCCGGCCAGCGCGTGCTGCTGCGCGCGCCCAACAACGCGATGCTGGCCGCGTGCTGGTTCGGCGTGATGAAGACCGGCGCGGTGGCCGTGGCCACGATGCCGCTGTTGCGCGCCAAGGAGCTGAAGCAGGTGGTGGCCAAGGCCCAAGCCACGCACGCGCTGTGCGACCTGGCGCTGGCCGAGGAGTTGCAGCTGGCACGGCCGCACTGTCCCACGCTCACGCAGGTGCGGATGTTCAACGACGCGTCGGCCGACGGCCTGGAGGCCGCGATGGCCCGCCACGCGCGTCCGTTCGCCGCGGTGGACACCGCCGCCGACGACACCTGCCTGCTGGCCTTCACCTCGGGCACCACCGGCGAGCCGAAGGCCACGATGCACTTCCACCAGGACATGATGGCCATCTGCGTATGCTGGCCGCGCCACGTGCTGCGCGCCCGGGCCGACGACGTGTTCATCGGCAGCCCGCCGCTGGGCTTCACGTTCGGACTCGGCGGCCTGCTGCTGTTCCCGCTGTCCGTCGGCGCCAGCACCGTGCTGCTGGAGAAGGCCACGCCGCCGGTGCTGCTCGACGCGATCGCGCAATACCGGGCCACGGTGCTGTTCACCGCGCCCACCACCTACCGCGCGATCGCCACGCAGGCGCGCGAGCGTCGACTGTCGGTGGCGCTCGGCGGCACGCTGCGCCAGTGCGTGTCGGCCGGCGAGGCGCTGCCGGCGGCCACGCGCGTGCAGTGGAAGGACGCCACGGGCATCGAGGCCATCGACGGCATCGGCTCCACCGAGATGCTGCACATCTTCATCTCGGCCGACGAGGCGCATGCGCGGCCCGGCGCCACCGGCACGCCGGTGCCCGGCTACCAGGCCTGCATCCTGGGGCCCGACGGCGAACAGCTGCCGCGCGGCGCGGTGGGCCGCCTGGCGGTGCGCGGCCCCACCGGCTGTCGCTACCTGGACGACCCGCGCCAGGCGCAGTACGTGCACGCCGGTTGGAACGTCACCGGCGACGCGTACCTGCAGGACGAGGACGGGTACTACCGCTACCAGGCGCGCACCGACGACATGATCATCTCGGCCGGCTACAACATCGCCGCGCCCGAAGTGGAGACGGTGCTGCTGGAGCACGCGGCCGTCGCCGAGTGCGCCGTCATCGGCGTGCCCGACGAGGAGCGCGGCCAGATCGTCAAGGCCTTCGTGGTGCTGCGCGCGGGCCACGCACCCGACATCGCGACGGTGAAGGCCCTGCAGGACTACGTCAAGCGCGCCGTCGCGCCCTACAAGTACCCCCGCGCCATCGAATTCGTGGCCGACCTGCCACGCACCGCCACCGGCAAGCTGCAGCGCTTCCGCCTGAAGGACACGCCATGAAGACAGTCCTGCAACCCGCCGGATGGCCGCGTCCGCGCGGCTACGCCAACGGCGTCTCCGCCCAAGGCCGCCAGGTCTTCGTGGCCGGCATGGTGGGCTGGAACGCCGCGGGCGAATTCGCCAGCGACGACCTGGTCGACCAGGTGCGCCAGGCGCTCGAGAATGTGAAGGCCGTGCTCGCCGAGGCCGGCGCCCGCCCCGAGCACATGGTGCGCATGACCTGGTACGTGGTCGACCGCGCCGACTACCTGGCACGCAACCGCGACATCGGCGCCGCGTATCGCGACGTGATGGGCCACTACGACGTCGCGATGAGCGCGGTGCAGGTGGTGGCGCTGATGGAGGCGCGGGCCAAGGTGGAGATCGAGGTGACGGCGGTGGTGCCGCAGGCGCTCTGACCCACGCCTCAGAAAGTCGGCGCGTACTGCGTGTACTGCGCCTTGTAAGGCACCTTCACCTGCTTGCCGATCGTCGTGGCATCGCAGCCCGCGACAGGCATCGCGCCGCCCTTGGTGGCCAGGCGCTGGACGGTGGTGACCTTGGCGAACAGGCCTGGCTTGCCGGTGCTGTGCGTCTCCAGCAGCAACCAGGGGATGGCGCCAGGTTCGGTCGAATCGACCTTGGCCTTGACCGTGCCCACCACCTTGCTGCCGTCGCCGGCCTCCCAGGTGGGGCCGGCGCCGTGGTGGCCCACCAGCACGCCGTTGGCGTCGACGAGGTTCGCGTCCGGCGCGACGAAGGCCCACTCGGGAGCGGACTTGCCGTCGGGCTTGGCGCGGCATTCGTAGATCTGCACGCCGTCGGCCGACAGGGTGCGAAGCAGCGTCTCGCCGGCAGGCGCGGCCAGGTTGGCGGGAATCGCCACGCCGGGCGGGGTGGGGTTGAGCACCGTGGACGCACACGCGGCGAGCAGCGCCGTGGCGGCCAGCGGGAGGAGTCGGGCGGCGGAGGCGAGAGTCATCGGTGTCCTTTCGATCGGGGTGTCAGAACGCGACTTCGTAGCGTTGGCCGCGGAAGTTCAGGATGGCCGACTTCAGCCGGATCTGCTCGAGCACGGTGTCGGCGGCGGGCTTGTCGCCCTCGTGGAACACCTGGCCGTTGAGGATCACCATGCGCGCGGACGGCGCCTCGGAGTAGATGGCGCCGCCCACCGTCAGTCGCGGCAGCTGCGCGCGCGTGCCTGGCGGGAGGTCGTTGATGTTGGGAATGGCCGCGGCGCGTGCGGGCGCGGCCGGGGCGGCGGGCGCCAAGGGCTCGCCGTAGTGCTCCACCGGGGGCGATGCCGCGGGCGCGGTCTTGGTCTCGAGCGTCGCGACGCGGCCCGCGGCCACGCGATCGGGCGTCGGCTCGCGCGGTGCGGCGAGCGGCGGCGGTGCGCCGTTGGCCGGCATGGCGCGGCGGTCGTTCAGCGGCGGCGGATTGCCACGCGCGATCGGCGGCTCGATGGGCCGCGCGCCCGGATCGAGCCCGCCCGGCCTGGCGGGCGGCAGTTCGCCGGGCGCCACGGTCGCGGCAGGCGACGCGTTGTCGCGTGCGGTGGGAGCGAGCTCCGGCGCGGGCGCGAGCGGCGGCGCCGCGGCCAATCGGGCATCGCCGGGCGCGCCGCGCCACGGCGCGAAGACCAGCACCACCACGACGGCGACGAGCAGCACGCCGGCCGCGCCGGCGACCCAGATCAGCGGGCCGAAGTTGCGCGCCGCGGGCTCGCCGTCGGACGGCGCGGCCTGCGCGTGGAGACCCGGCACGGCGCCGCGCGAGCGTTCGGCGTCGGCCCGTCGGAGCGCATCGAGGATATAGGACATGCGCTTACTTTCCTTGAGCGGCAAGGGCTGTGGTCGGCGGCGCCATGCCCGCCAGCCAGGGTTCCGCCAGGCCGCTGGCGCGATTGATCTGCATCAGCGTGGTGGGTCCGGCAACGCCGTCGGGCGTGAGGCCCTGGGCCTGCTGGAACGCCGTCACGCGCGAGCGCAGCGTGGCGTCGAAGACGTGGTCGGGCGCCGGCGCTGAAGCGCCCTGCCCTTCGGCAAGCTGCGCGCCAACGGCGTCCACCAGCGCACCCTGCGAGCCCATGGCGAGCGGCACCGAATAGCCCGGCGGCACGCGCCAGAACGTGCTGAAGTCGCCGCGCCAGACGGTAGTGAGCAACGTGAGCGGCACCTGCACCGGGGTCTTGCCCAGCACCAGCGTGGCCTCGTCGCGGCCCATCCCCGACAGCACCGCGTAGACGACGTGATCCTGCGCGTCGTGCAGCGCCAGCACGCTGGGGCGCGCCAGCAGGCGCAGCAGCGCGACGCCGCCGTGCGCGCGGAAGCAGCGCACGTCCTGGTTGGCCGCCAGCGCGCACGGGTCGCCCGCGCCGATCTGCAGCGACCAGTCGGTGGCCAGCGCGCGCAGCGCGTCGGGCTCGTCGTGCGACGCGCGGGCCAGCAGGTTGTCCAGGTCTTCCAAAGACAGGACGCGTGCCGCGCTCGCCGCGGGCGCGATGGGCGCTGCCGACGCCATCGCCGCGGGCGTCTTCGCCACGGCGACGTGGGCGGCGGATGCGGCGCTCGCCGCCGCGGACGCGCCGACGTCGCCCGCCGGCGGCTTGTCACGCGCGCCCCATTGCGCCGCGGCCATCGCCGCCGCGCCGGCCAGCACGCCGACGCCGAGGGCCAGCGGCCACCAGCGTGCGGACAAGGAGCGCGGACTGGCCTCGCCCGCCTCGCCGAACACCTCCACCGCGGCCTTGTCGACGATCAAGCGGTCGACCTTGGCCTTGCCCGTGGCATAGGCGCCCAGCAACGCTCGGTCGCACAGCAGGTTGATGCGTCGCGGCACGCCGCGCGTGAACTGGTGGATGCGGTGCAGCGCGCGAGCGTCGAACGGCAGCGCGCCCTTCAGGCCGGCCACCGCCAGGCGGTGCGAGATGTACTGCGTGGTCTCCTTCTCGGACAGCGCGTCGAGGTGGTAGCGCGCGATCACGCGCTGGGCCAGCTGCTCGAGCTCGGGCCGCGCGAGCATGCCGCGCAGCTCGGGCTGGCCGATGAGCACGATCTGCAGCAGCTTGCGCTCGCTGGTCTCCAGGTTGGTGAGCAGGCGCAGCTGCTCGAGCACGTCGGGCGACAGGTTCTGCGCCTCGTCGATGATCAGCACGTTGTTCTGGCCGACCGAGTGCGTGCGCAGCAGGTACTCGTTGAGCCCGTCGACGTAGTCCTTGAGCGTGGGCGGCGAGCCCGCCGGCGTCAACGCCGGGAACTTGATGCCGAACTCGTGGCACACCGTGATCAGAAGTTCCTGCGCCGACAGCTTCGGGTTGAAGATGTAGGCCACGTTGCAACGCGGCGGGATCTGCTCGAGGAAGCAGCGGCACACGGTGGTCTTGCCCGCGCCGATCTCGCCGGTGAGCAGCACGAACCCGCCGCCGCCCTGCACGCCGTACAGCAGGTGCGCCAACGCCTCCCGATGACGCTCGCTCATGAAGAGGTAACGCGGGTCGGGCGCGATCGAGAAGGGTTTCTGCTTCAGGCCGAAGAAGGGCACGTACATGGCGCAAGCATACTTCGCCGAGGTGACGTGGCCGGGGCCAGCAGCCTCCGTTCAGCCTCGTGATGTCCAATCCCCCGTCCCCTCGCCCAGAAATGAACCCCGCCATGGATCTCGATCCCCTCGAAATGGTCGCCGAACCCTCCGCCTTCGAGGACAGCGCCTCCGACGCCGCGCACCGCCGGCGCGCGCGCCTGAACGCCGCGGTGGCGATCACCGTGGCCCTGCTGGCCACCTTCATGGGCATCTGCAAGATCAAGGACGACAACATCTGCCAGGCCATGCAGCAGGCGCAGGCCGACAAGATCGACCATTGGTCGTACTACCAGGCGCGCAACGTGCGCCAGGAGATCGCCGAGGCCGCGGCCACGCAGTTGCGGCTGCAGCAAGCGTCGCAGCCGGCTCCGGCGCAGCTCGCGTACGGCGAGGCGATCGCGAGGTACGACCAGGTGGCCAAGGACCAGGCGCAGAAGAAGCAGGACGTGCTGGCCCAGGCCCAGGGCGACCAGAAGAACTACGACGCGCTGAACTACCGCGACGACCAGTTCGACCTGTCGGACGCGCTGCTGGCCATCGCCATCTCGATGCTCGCCGTCTCGTCGCTGACGCAACTGATGTGGCTCTACGCGCTGAGCCTGGTGCCGTCGTTCTTCGGCGTGCTGATGGGCGTGGCCGGCCTGGTGGGGCTGCACATCCATCCCGACCAGCTGTCCGCGCTGCTCAGCTAGGGCCAGAGCTCCCAAGACCGTGCTCGGACGCGGGCACGCGGCGCGATGGCATCATCGTCGCGAACCAAGGAGCCCGCATGAAACTGCTACGCCACGGCCCGCGCGGCCATGAACGCCCCGGACTCGTCGACGACCAGGGCGTGATCCGCGACCTGAGCGCCCAGATCGGCGACATCTGCGCCGCCGACCTCGCGCCGGCCCGCCTCACGCGGCTTCGCTCGGTGGAGACCCCCACGCTGCCGGTGGTGGCGCCGGGCACGCGGCTGTCGGTGCCGTGGCACGGCATGTCCAAGTTCGTGTGCATCGGCCTGAACTACAAGGATCACGCGGCCGAGGCGAAGATGGCCCTGCCCACCGAGCCCATCCTGTTCCTGAAGACGGCCAGCGCGCTCACCGGCCCCAACGACCCGATCGTGTTGCCCCAGGGCGCCGAGAAAGGCGACTGGGAGGTGGAGCGGGGGGTGGTGATCGGCACGCGCGCCCGCTACGTGTCCGAGGCCGACGCGCTGTCGCACGTGGCCGGCTACTGCGTGGTCAACGACGTGTCCGAGCGCGCGTTCCAGCTGGAGCGCGGCGGCACCTGGGACAAGGGCAAGGGCTGCGACACCTTCGGTCCGGTGGGCCCGTGGCTGGTGACGGCCGACGAGGTGCCCGATCCGCAGAAGCTCGGGCTCTGGCTGGACGTGTCCGGCGAGCGCATGCAGGACGGCAGCACCGCCAACATGGTGTTCACCGTCGCGCAGCTGGTGAGCTACGTGAGCCGCTTCATGACGCTGGAGCCGGGCGACCTCATCGCCACCGGCACGCCGGCGGGGGTCGGCATGGGCCGCCAGCGCTTCCTCAAGCCCGGCGACACGCTTCGGCTGGGCATCGCCGGACTGGGCGAGCAGTCGACCACCGTGCATGCATGGGACGCCGCGCTGATCGACCGGGTGCACGGCGCACATTGATAGACTGACGGCATGCGACGTTTCCTGCGCCTCCTGATGCTGTAGCTTCTCGCGCTGGCACTCCCGATCCAGGGCGCGGCGGAGGCGACGGCCATGGGGGCACGGTCGCATCCGGCGTCGCACGTGATGACGATGCCCGACGGCAGCACGATGGACGCGGCGGCCATGCCCTGCCACGACCCCGCCGTCGACAAGTCCGGCTGCGGCGCCTGCTGCGGCCCGATCGCGGCGGAGCCGGCGCTGCTGCTGGCCGTGGCGCCCGTGGCCGCGCGCTGGGCGACATTCAAACGCGACGCGGCCCAGGCCGGCGCGCCGCAGTTCCTCACCGGCGGCACCGCCCGCCCTCCTCGACGCCTCGCCTGCATCGCGTCGTCGCGCCCGCGGGCGTGGCGCGACCGCCCGCGCCGTCGCGCGCGGGCTCGCTTCCAGGACGAGGATCCCATGAGTTCGACACATCCCATCGCCGCCTCGGCGCTGGCCGCCGGCGCGCTCGCGCTGCTGGCCGGCTGCGCCGCTCCGGCCATCCACGACAACGTCGCGGCGGCCCGGGCCGAGGTCGGCGCCCGCGGCGGCCCCGACTTCGTCTGGCTCTCCGACGACGCCGCGCGCGACCAGGCGCGCGCCGACGTCGCGCAGGCGCTGCGCCAGCCGCTGACGGCCGACGCCGCCGTGCGCGTGGCGCTGGCCAACGACCCGACGCTGCAGGCGCAGCTGTTCGACACCGGCGACGCCACGCGCGAAGCGGCGCGGGCGCGCTACGACGCGGCGCTGGCACGGTCGGCGGCCCAAGGGGTGGCCGCGGCGTCGCAGTTGCGCCAGGCCGACGGCGACCGGCGCGACGCCCACGCGCTCGCGCTGGCCTTCCGAGATCGCCTGGTGCCGCTGCAGGCACGGCCAGCGTCTTCCCAACGGCATGGACGGCGTCACGGGCCTCACGCAGCCCGCCATCGAGCCCGGCAAGACCTTCGTCTACGAGTTCGTCGCGCGCCGCGCCGGCACCTTCATGCACCACCCGCATGCCGACGAGAAGGTGCAGATGGCCACGGGCATGATGGGCTTCTGGGTGACGCATCCGCGTGCCCCGTCGGCGGCCATCGCCGCGGTCGATCGCGACTACGTGTTCCTGCTCAACTCGTACGACGTGACCCCCGGCGCGAGCGTGCCCAGGACGTCCACGATGACCGACTTCAACCTCTGGTCGTGGAACAGCCGCCTCTTTCCCGGCATCGCGCCGCTGGTGGCGCGCCAGCACGAGCGGGTGCGCATCCGCATGGGCAACCTGTCGATGACCAACCACCCCATCCACCTGCACGGCCACGAGATGCAGGTCACCGGCACGGACGGCGGCCCCACGCCGCCCGCCTCGCGCTGGCCCGAGGTGACGGTGGACATCGCGGTGGGCCAGATGCGCCGGCTGGAGTTCGTGGCCGAGGCCGAGGGCGACGGGTCGCTGCACTGCCACAAGTCGCACCACACGATGAACGCGATGAGCCATGACGTGCCCAACATGATCGGGGTCGACCAGAAGGACGCGGTGGAAAAGATCCGCGCGCTGGTGCCCGGCTACATGGCGATGGGCGGCAACGGCATGGGCGACATGGCCGACATGGCCGACATGGCCGACATGGCCGACATGGCCGACATGGCGATGATGCCCGGCCCGCCCAACACCGCGCCGATGATGGGCGGCGACGGGCCCTATGGGTCGCTGGAGATGGGCGGCATGTTCAGCGTGGTCAAGGTGCGACGCGACCAGCCGGCCGGAGACTACCGCGATCCGGGCTGGTACAGGCCGCCCGCGGGAACCACCGCATGGGAGTGGACGGGCGAGCCGCCGCCGGCCGCGTCGCATGCCGCCCACAATCCCTCGAATGACGTCGAGGTCCAGGCGAAGAAACCGGACATGGGCGGCATGCACATGGAACACTGAGAACCGCCAACAACAACAACGCATTCCAGGAGGCCCTCATGACCCACACGACGCGCATCGCGCTCGCCATCCTCGCCGCCACGCTCAGCCCGCTGGCCTTCGCCCACGCGTCGCTGGTCGACTCGTTTCCCGCCAAGGGCCAGACGGTCACGGGCTCGCCGTCCGAGATCCACCTCACGTTCAACGAGCACGTCGAGGCGCGCTATTGCCGCATCAAGCTGGTGAGCAACGCGGGCAAGAACTTCGACGCTGATCGTCCGGCGGCCGACAAGGCCAATCCCAACGCCATCGTCGCGGCCGTGCCGGTGCTCAAGCCCGGCATCTACAGCGCGCGCTGGACGGCGGTGGGCGGCGACGGGCACAAGACGCACGGCGACTTCTCGTTCACGGTCGCCCGGTAGCGGGCGCCTGCGATGGACGACGCCACGCTCGCCGCGCTGCGCACCGCGGCCGCCGCGGTGTCGGACATCGGCTTCGCCACGATGGTGGGCACGCTCGCCACGCGGGCGCTGCTGGGCGACACGGCCTCCGACTGGGCGATGCGCTGCCTGCGCCGTTGCCGCCGCACCTTCGTACGCGCCGGCTGGGTCACGCTGGCGGCCGGCCTCGCGTGGATGGTCGCCGAGGCGTTGGCCATGACCGCGGCGCCGCTGGTCGAGGCGTTGCCGGGCATCGGCGACATCGTGCTCGACACGCCGTTCGGTCGCGCCTGGGCCGTCGCCACGCTCGCGCTGGCCTTCTCGCTCGCGCTTCTGGCGCTACGGCCGCGGCGCGCGCCGCCGCTGCGCACGCTGGCGCTGGCGCTCGGCGTGTCGGGCGTCGCGCACGCGTGCACGGGACACGCGGGCGCGAACGGCCTGGGCGTGGCCGTGATGGGCGCGCACGTGCTGGCCACCTCGCTGTGGGCGGGCGCGGTGTTCGCCGCGGTGCTGTGCGCGGCGCGCGGCGTGCCGGATGCGGGCGACGGGCCTCGCTACGCGGCGCGGCTGTCCAGCGTCGCCAGCTGGGCGCTCGCGGTCGCCGCGCTGACCGGCGCGTGGAGCGCGTGGCGCGGGCTCGGCGCACCGCTGTCGCCGCTGGCCTCGTCGAACTGGGGCGTGGTGCTGGACGTCAAGCTGGCGCTGGTGGCCGCCACGGTGGCGCTCGGCGGATTCAACCGCTTCGTGGTGCTGCCGACGTTGCCACGCGCCTGGCCGCGCTTCGCGCGCATCCTGCGCATCGAGGCCGCGCTGCTCGCGGCGGTGCTGGTGGCCGCGGCCCTGCTCGCCAACGGCGAGCCGCCGGCGCTCTGATCAGGACGCCGTGTCGCCCGGCTGCGCCACCGCGCGCTTCAGTTCGTCCACGGTGTAGCCCTGCTTGAGCAACGCCTCGCGCAGCCATTCGGGGTGTTCGCCCCGTCCGTCCCACGTCTGGCCGCTGACCGGATGGCGGTAGCGGATCGGCAGGCCGGCGGCGTGCGCGGACGGCGCTGCCGGCGGCAGCGGGGCGCGCAGTTCCTGCGGGGTGATGTTCCAGAATTCGACGAGCTTGCGCACGGTGCGCAGCGCCGCGAGCTTCTCGGGGGGATAGTCGTCGTCTTCGATTTTCATCGGCCGGAACCTGGAGCAGTTGGGCAATGGTAGCGCTCCCGCCCTGTCGAGCCGACGCGAACGCGACCACGAGCGTGAAATAGACTGCGGGGAACCCCACCCAGCGGCCTTCGCGCCGACGCCATGCCATGCGCCTCGCCGAGATCTGCCTCCCGCTCGCCCTGGCCGCCGCAGTGGGGTGCGTCGATCAGGCCCTCGCCGCGCCCCCCACGGCCGCGCACTCCGTACCCGCAGCGGCGGCGGCGGCGCCGTCGCCGGTGCTGACCGATGCGTGCCCGGCGCAGCTGCCGGTCAAACAAACCGTCACCGACACGCTGGCCGGCTGGACGCCGCTCAACCAGCAGGGCAACTATCCGTTCACGCGCGTCGCGTTCTACCCGGGGCCGCCGGCGGAGACCGCGCTGATCGTGCCCACCGTCGAGTACAAGGGCCAGACCGGCCTGCACGACGGCTGGGACCTGCCGCGCCGCGCGGGCGGCTACTGGATCACCTGCGCCTACGCCAACACCACGGCCACGCTCTCGCGCAAGCTGGCCGACGACGTGGACTTCTGCCAGGCCGACTACGACGGCCGTTTCATGACGCTGGTGGTGCGCCGCTGGTCGTGCGGGCCGCGCAAGATGATGGCGCCGCCCGTGTGGGCGCGCGCCTCCGCGAAGAAGCCGTCGACGAAACGCGGCGGCTGAGCTCGACGCCGCGGCTCAGGGGAGGCGGATGAACGCCATCTCGAGGGCGCGCGCCCGTTCGACCCGCGCCAGCGCGGGCGCGATCACGCCGTTGCCGGCGTCCACGTCGCCGAGCATCGCCTTCAGCTGCTCGCCCTGCAGCACCTCTTGCGAGAGCAGCGCCTGCGCCATCGCGTCGAGGCGACCGCGCTGCGCCTTCAGCAGCGTACGACAGGTGGCCTGCGCCTGCTCGAGCAGCATGCGCGCCTCCTTCAGCACCGCGGCCTGGATGTCCGGGCCCAGCAGTTCCTTGGGAATGCCGCCGACGCTGAGCAGGCCGAAGGCCTCGGAGAAGCCGAGCGAGCCCACCATCTCGATGGCCAGCTCGGACGCGCGCTTCAGGTCGTCGGACGCGCCGCTGGATACGCTGTCGAGCACCATCAGCTCGGCCTCGCGGCCCCCCAGCATCATGGCCAGGCGGCTCACCAGCTCGTTCTGCTTGTAGAGCGGATCCTCGGTGCCGCGGGTCATGTAGGTGACGCCCAGCGCCTGGCCGCGCGGCTCGATGGTGACGCGCTCGACGAGGCCCGCGCCCGTCCAGTGCCCGATCATGGCGTGGCCCGCCTCGTGGTACGCGAGACGCACGCGGGTGCCCTCGGTGAGCAGGTCCTTGACCGGCGAGATCTCGCCGCCCAGCAGCTGCGTCTCGATGGCGCGCAGCACGTGGTCGGAGGTGACCTGGGCGGCGCCCTTCTCGGCGGCGCTGGAGGCGGCCTTGTTGACGATGTTGGCGATGTCGGCCGGGGTGAGGCCCGGCGTCATGCGCGCCAGCGCGGCGGTGTCGGCCGAGCCGTCGGACGTGACCTTGGCCAGGTACAGGTCGAACAGCTTCGCGCGCTCGGGCAGCGTAGGCTTGGCCAAGCGCACCAGCATGTCGAAGCGGCCGGGGCGGCGCATGGCCTCGTCGATGTTGTTCTCGTGGTTGGTGGCGGCCACGACGACGACGTTGTCCATCGCCTCGAAGCCGTCCATCTCGACCAGCACGCGGTTGATGATGCGGTTCATTTCCGACTCGGCGCCGCCGCCTTCGGTGCCGCGCGAACGCTTGCCGATGCCGTCCACCTCGTCGATGAACAGCACGCAGGGCGCGTGCTTGCGCGCCAGCTTGAACAGCGCCTTGACCTTGGCGACGCCCGCGCCGTAGTAGGTGGCGGTGAAGTAGGAGCCGTCGACGGCGATGAAGTTGGCCTTGCTCTCGCCGGCCAGCGCCTTGGCCAGCAGGGTCTTGCCGGTGCCCGGGGGGCCGACCAGCAGCACGCCGCGCGGCGCCGCGGCGCCCAGCTTCACGTAGGCCGACGGGTCGTGCATGAATGCCTTGACGCGGTTGAGCGCGGCCTTGGCCTCCTCGTTGCCGATGGCGTCGTCGAACTTGAGCTCGGGGCGTTCCGACAGCGTGGAGGCGCCGCCACCCATGCCGGTCTGCAGGCGCATCAGCACGAAGAAGCCGATGCCCATCGTGGCGATGATGATCAGCGGCGAGACGACGGCGCCCAGCAGGTCGAGCAGGTGCTGGCTCTTCGTGCGCGGGTCGACGTCGACGCCCACCAGGGCGAAGCCCTGCGCGGCGCTGCGTTCGGCCAGCTTGTCGAGCGCGGTGCCGCTGCAACCGATGACGGTGCATCCGGGCACCGTGACGCTGGCCTTCGCACCGCTCTTCAGCGTGTAGAGCACCAGGCCGGGATGGCCGTTGGCCAGCGCGACCGTGGCCACCTGGCCGGCATCGGCCGACTTGATGAGCTCGGAGACGTTGCGCTGGTTGGCCAGCCACGCGTCGGGCGCGCGCTCGAACTGCAGCATCTCGGGGCTCTTGCGCGAGTTGGATTCGCGCGTGGCCTCCTGCGTGAGCAGCGCGAAGCCGGCCACCACCAGCAGCACCGACAGCACGGCGACCGGGACACGAGAGTTGACGCGAATGCGCTTGATGAACTTCTTGAAGGCAGTCATGAGGGTGTGCCGCGAGGCAAAGCAAAGCTTGGTATCGATCGACACCACGCCCTCATTGGAGCGCGGTCACGCTCAAAGTTCCAGCCGAAAAAGCAGCCCTTCGACCGCCAGATCCGCACCGTGAAGAATGCCCCACGACGTTCCTGCTCGGCAACAGGCACGTGCGCTTGCACCGCACTGTCGAGTTCATCCGGGGGGCGGCACTGAAAGTCACACGCAAGGCGCAGGCCGCGCGCTACATTGAATCGACTGCCCGACCCGGGCGAGCGGAACAACTTCAGGAGAGAGCCATGGGATTGCTGGATTCGATCGTCGGACAGGTCACGGGCGCGCTGGAAAGCAGCGTGCCGGGCGGCCAGGTGCATCCGGGGCTGATGGACGTCGTGTCGTCGCTGATGACTCAGGGCGGCGGCCTGCAGGGGCTGGTGAGCCAGTTCGAGCAACAGGGCCTGGGCCACGTCGTGGCGTCGTGGATCGGCACTGGCCAGAACCTGGCCATCACGCCCGACCAGGTGCAGTCGGTGCTGGGCGAGCCGCACATCGCAGCCGTCGCGGCCAAGCTGGGCCTGTCGCCGGCGGACATCACCAACCAGCTCGCCGGCCTGCTGCCGCACGCGGTCGACTCGGTGACCCCGGCCGGCGCGGTGCCGCAGGGCAACCTGCTCAGCGAGGCACTGAACGCGTTCACGGCGCTGAGGCGCTGAGACGGCCCGTCACGCCGGCGTGGATCCTGCGACTGCGCGCAGGATGACCGGCCAAGTTGTCATCCCGCGCGCAGTCGCAGGATCCACTCGTGTGTCCCTTCAGCCGAACTTCGCCGCCAGGTCCACGCTGTCGCGTTTCCCCAGCGCATCGAAGTTCCGCGCCAGCCACTGCCCGCCGCTCTCGCGGCCGAGCTGGTGCAGCGTCTCGAAGAACTTCGCGTTGACCGCCAGCCGCGTCTCGCCCGCCAGGTGTTCCAGCGCCGGGCCGCCCTCGATCAGGTGGAAGCGCGCCGGCGGCTCCTCGGCGCGCAACGCGCGCGGCAGCCAGCGTTGCCAGGGCCGCGGTTCTTGTCGCGCGCGATCGCGCACCAGCGCCTGCATCTCGCGCCGGAAGGCCGCGCTGAAGGCGATCTCGGCCACGCGGGCATGCAACTGGCGCGCCGTGTCGGTGGGCTGTGACGGCGACCATTCCAGCGGCGACAACAGCACCAGCAAGGTGTCGCGCGCCCGGCCGCCGTGCAGCAGCGGAAACACCGCGGGATTGGCCGCGTAGCCGCCGTCCCAGTAGGTACGGCCGTCGATGCGCGGCGCGTGGAACACCGTGGGCAGGCAGCCCGAGGCCAGCACAGCGTCGACGCTCAGCTCGTTCGCGCCGAACACGCGCAGCCGGGCCGAGTCGGCGTCGGTGGCCGCCACGAACAGGCGGAACGGCGGGTTTCGTCGCAGGCCGTCGAAGTCCACCTGGTCGATCAGCAGTTCACGCAGCGGGTTGACGTCCAGCGGGTTGAACTGCGCCGGCGTCACGTAGTGCGCCCAGGCCATCCACAGCTTGACCATCGGCGCCAGGTGGACGCCGCCTTCGAGGTCGTGGCGCGTCACGTCCATCGGCATCGTGTCGGCCAGCGCCGTCCAGAACCGGCGCAGCGCGGCGCGCGCGCCGTCGCGGCCGCCGGCCATCCAGCCCTGTGCCAGCACCACCGTGTTCATCGCGCCCGCGCTGGTGCCGCTGAGGCCGTCGAACGCGATCCGGCCGTCCTCCAGCAACGCGTCCAGCACGCCCCAGGTGAAGGCGCCGTGCGCGCCGCCGCCTTGCAGCGCGAGGTTCAGCAGCCGCGGGGCGGTCATCGGTGGCGCGAGGGTCGGTGCATGCGTCCCATCTTCGACGACGCGCGTGTGCCCGCGGCTTTGTTCGGGTATTTCCGTGACGTGTGGCCTCCATTCGCGCGTTGCGCAACACCAAGGTGGTTAACCCTGGATGGAAAACCCTTATCACCGAGCCCGATTCTTGCAAGGATCTGACATCTGATACGCTGCGCCCCGCGTTGGTGCAATGAAAACAATGGGAACGTCGATGTTCGTCTCCTTCGTCCGGTGTGTCGTGCCGGCGATCGCCACCAGTCTGGCCGTGGCCAGCGTGCAGGCCCAACCGGGCGGCGCCAATGGGCCGCAAGTGATGGGATGGGTGCCAGCCTACGGCATCGAGGCCGCCAACAAGGCGCTTGTCGCCTCGCCGGCCATCGGCCAGGCCATGACGCGCCTCGGCCTGCAGTTCTGGAACCCCAGCGTCGACGGCAAGGGCCTGGTCTTCGCGCCGGTGGACGCCAGCGGCCGCCCCGTGACCGCGGCCGACGTCAGGCAACTGCAGCACTGGGCGCGCAGCCACAACGTGCAGCCGCTGCTGACCGTCTACAACAACTCGCAGGTGATCAACCGCTGGGACTGGCCGCTCGCGCGTCGCGCGTTCGCCGAGCATCCCGACGAGTTCGGCGCCGCCCTGGTGGCGGCCGTCGACAAGTGGGACCTGGACGGCGTCGACCTCGACCTGGAAGGCGAAGGCGACTTCACCGCCGACCGTCCGGCCTACGCGTCTTTCGTCCACCAGCTGGCCGCGGCCCTCAAGGCCAAGGGCAAGATCCTCACGGTGGACAGCTTCCACAGCCCCTGCGACAACGCCCCCAACATGCGCTGGTGGAGCGACTGGGCCGGCGACGTCGCCACCATCCACTCGATGGGCTACGAAGACCTGTACGAAGGCAGCAAGGCCACGTTCACGCCCGAGGGCAAGCCCGTGTGCGAAGGCGGCGCCACCCTGTTTCGCTACAGCTGGCAGCTGGACTGGGGCATGAAGGCCGGCTACCGGCGCGACCAGATCGTGATGGGCATGCCCACCTGGGTGGATGCCTGGGGCTCCGGCGGCATCGGCCCCAACGTGGTCGACCACCTGCGCGAGGTGCGCGCCCTCGGCGCCGGCGTGGGCCTGTGGGACATGCAGCTGGCCGCGCCCGGCTGGACGAAGCCCGCCACGTGGGACGCGGTGCAGGCGCTGCGCCGCCCCGGCGCCGCGCTGGCACGGCACGATCAGCCGATCACCGATCGGGCCGCGCACGTGAAGAGCAACGACACGATGAGCGTGTCGGAACGCACGTCGGCGACGACGCGCTAACGCGCGGCGATCAGCGACGATCGTGGTCGCGGTCGTCGTGACCATGGTCGTCATGGCCATGGTCGTCATGGCCGTGGTCGTCGAAGTCGCGGCGGTCGTGGCCGTGGCCGTGGCCATGCTGCGGGCCCGGGCCGTAGCCGTGCTCGCGATCCCAATGGTCGTAGCGGTGGTCGTGCGGGTAGTGCTGCACGTAGCGGTCGTGCACCCATTGCTCGCGCACGAAGTACACCGGCTGGCCACAGGCGCCATAGGCGGCGCAGTGGTGCGCCCAGTCGTGCTGGTGGGCTTCCGGCACGTACAGGTAGATCGGGCGCTGTTGGATGGCCACCGGCGAGGGCGCGATGATCATGGGCTGCGCGTAGACCACGGGCGGCGCCACGAAGGCGACGCCGGCGCTCGGCGCGCCGATGTCGACGCGGCCGTACACGCCCGGCACGTTGAGGTTGATGCTGGCGCCGATCGACACCTGGGCCTGGGCGGCACCGCCTGCCAACGCGAGGAGGGCGGCGGCGGCGAGCTGGAGGTGGATCTTCTTCATGGAATCATCCTTTTTCGCGAACGCTCACCGCTTTCGGCAAGCTTGCAGATTCAACGTGACGCGTCGACGTGACGTTGACGGTCGAGACGTAATCGATCTTTACAAACGTCCGCATCCGCCCCGCCTCGGCGTCCCGTTGAACCGGAAACTAGCCAATCTCATCGGCTTGTGCGAGAATCGCGGGTTCGACCCCTTACAGCTTTAAAGACCGGATCCAATCATGGGCAACAAGATCGTTACCGAAGCCGACCGCAAGGCCACCCCGCGTCCGGCGCTGCCGATCGGCGTGACCGCCACCACCGGCAAGGGCCAGAAGCGCAGCCTCGAGCGCGGCGCCCACACCCGCAGCAAGAAGAACCCGGGCAAGCGCGCTCGCCAGGGCTGATCGATTCAGGGCCGGCCGTTCGCGGCTGGCCTGGAATGTGTCTGCGCCCCGCGCCGGACACCGTCGTCGATCCTGCACCAGATGCGTGACCAGGAGCCTTCGGGCTCCTTTGTTCGTTCTGCCGAAACGCGTCGCGTTGCGGTCCAGTTCTCGGTCGCTCGCTGAGAATCTGCTCAATGCTTCGAATCACCGAACTGCGCCTGCCGCTCGATCATGCCGAGGACGCCCTGCGTCCCGCGATCGTGGCGCGCCTGGGCATCCGTGACGCGGACCTGGCGCCGTTCACTGTCTTCAGGCGCAGCTACGACGCGCGCAAGAAGACGGCCATCGTGCTCATCTACACCGTCGACTGCCTGCTGGCCGTCGACGAATCGGCCGTGCTCGCGCGCTTCGCGGGCGATCCGCACGTGCGGTTGTCGCCCGACACCAACTACCGCTTCGCGGGCCAGGCCGCCGACGGCTTCTTCGAAGGCGTCAGCGCCCGCCAGCGTCCCGTGGTGGTGGGCTTCGGCCCGTGCGGCATCTTCGCCGCGCTGATCCTCGCGCAGATGGGGCTGCGTCCCATCGTGCTCGAACGCGGCAAGTCGGTGCGCGAACGCACCAAGGACACCTGGGGCCTGTGGCGCCAGGGCCAGCTCGATCCCGAGTCGAACGTGCAGTTCGGCGAAGGCGGCGCCGGCACGTTCTCGGACGGCAAGCTGTGGAGCCAGATCAGCGACCCGCGCCACCTCACGCGCAAGGTGCTGGCGGAGTTCGTGAAGGCGGGAGCGCCCGACGAGATCCTCTACGTGGCCAAGCCGCACATCGGCACCTTCCGCCTCGTGGGAGTGGTCGAGAAGATGCGCGCCGACATCGTGGCCCTCGGCGGCGAGATCCGCTTCGGGCAGCGCGTGGTCGACGTGCTGATAGAGGGTCGCGGCGACGTCCGCCAGATCCGCGGCCTGACGCTCGCCTCCGGCGAGGAACTGCGCACCGACCACGTGGTGCTGGCGCTCGGCCACAGCGCGCGCGACACCTTCGCGGTGCTGCACGAGCGCGGCGTGCGCATGGACGCCAAGCCGTTCTCCATCGGCTACCGCATCGAACACCCGCAAGGCCTCATCGACCGCGCCCGCTTCGGCCCCAACGCCGGCAACGAGCTGCTGGGCGCGGCCGACTACAAGCTGGTGCACCACGCCAGCAACGGCCGCTCGGTCTACAGCTTCTGCATGTGCCCCGGCGGCACGGTGGTGGCCGCCACGTCCGAGCCGAACCGCGTGGTCACCAACGGCATGAGCCAGTACTCGCGCAACGAGCGCAACGCCAACGCCGGCATCGTGGTGGGCGTCACGCCCGACGACTACCGCCAGGACGGCAAGTCCGGCGGCGTGGTGAATCCGCTCGACGGCATCGCGTTCCAGCGCACCTGGGAATCGCGCGCGTACGAGCTGGGCGGCGGCGGCTACCAGGCTCCCGGCTCGCTGGTGGGCGACTTCGTCAAGCGCCAGCGCTCGTCGGCCTTCGGCAGCGTGCAGCCGTCCTACAAGCCGGGCGTGCACCTCACCGACCTGGCCGAGAAGGGCCGCGGCAGCCTGCCCGAGTACGCGCTGGACGCGATCCGCGAGGCGCTTCCGGCATTCGAGAAGCAGATCAAGGGGTTCTACCTTCCCGACGCGGTGCTCACGGGCGTCGAGACGCGCACGTCGTCGCCATTGCGCATTCCGCGGGGCAAGGACTACCAGAGCCTGAACGTGCGCGGTCTCTATCCTGCAGGCGAAGGCGCCGGCTATGCGGGCGGAATCATGTCGGCGGGGGTCGACGGCATTGAAGTGGCAGAAGCTCTTGGGATCGCGCTGCTGGCTTCGTGACTGCTTGCTTCTTTGCCGGTTAGGCGGTTTGGCAGTTGGCGGATGGCAGTTGGCGGTTGGCGGTTTTCGGGGCGCGCTGGTTCAGTCACGACTTACCGGGCAAGTCTCTTTTGTTCGTGTCCCCCGCCGGCCTGCGGCGCGGCTCCTCCTTGACCTCACAAAAGAGACTCGCCCGGTTCGTCGTTCCAACCATGGGCAGCCCGCGCACCACATTCGCGGGTGGAAGAAGTCCGCGAACTTGATTGTTGGTCCTGGCATCGTCGGGCCGTCGAGGCCGCGACGATGCCCGCGGCCTGCCGGCTCACACGCCGTCGGGCCTGACGCGAATTACGGGTCGAGATGCCGCCGCTACTTTTCGTGATGGACGACCGGCACCGTCCCGTCGTCCTGCGCGCAGTCGCAGGATCCACCCCTGCGACACCGTCGTCCACCAGCCTGGATCCTGCGACTGCGCGCCGGCTGACGCGGTTGGCGAGTTGATGACGCAGTTGCCACGGTGATGACGCCATTGATGCGGTGTTGACGCATTTGCCGAGTTGACGTCCCCCTTCGTCCGTCACGAGGAGCGTTGGAGTCGCGACGCGCAGTTCGCGTCAGACCCGTTTGCACGTGAGCCGGCCAGCCGCGGGCTTCGTCGCGGCCTCGACGGCCCGACGCAGCCAAGACCACCTCACAAATTCGCGGACTTCTTCCCCAGCGAATGTTGTCCGCCGGCCGCCCATGGTTGGAACGACGAACCGGGCGAGTCT
>JBBQYL010000066.1:0-22810 GCA_038208735.1 Burkholderiales bacterium | reverse complement strand
CCACCACGCGCAACGTGACGAACAGCAGCGGCACGTCGACATGGCCCTGCAGCAGCGAGCGCGTGTAGCCGTAGCCGCTGCCGAACGACGCGCCGTGGCTCACGATGCCGATCGCGCCCGCGGCGAGCCCGCACGCGCCCGCGAACGCCACCGGGTGCGTGGCGCGCAGCCGCCCGAGGCGGTCGCCCGATCCGGTAAGCGACGCGTGCAGCAGGCGCGCGAACACGCCGCCCAGCCCACCGCAGGCCAGCACCAGCAACAGCGCGGGCCACCCCATCGACGCGTGCAGCGGCGGCACTTCGATGACGCCGAAGTACGTGGCGTTGCCGAAGAACGAGACGCCCATCAGGCCGGACAGCACGATGGCCGCGATGATCAGGCCGCTGCTGCGCTGCTCCAGCCGCGACGCGAGTTCCTCGATGGCGAACATCACGCCGGCCAGCGGCGCGTTGAACGCCGCGGCGATGCCCGCCGCGCCGCCGGCCACGCGCATGCCATGGTCGGAGATGCCGGGATGCGGCGGCAGCCAGCGCCGCGCGTGCTGCATCACGCCGGCCGCGATCTGCACCGACGGACCCTCGCGCCCGCTGGCCAGGCCACCCAGCAGCGAGCCGGCCGTCAACACCATCTTGGCCACGCTCATGCGCAGCGACACGAAGACGGAGCGCGACTCCGGCGGGAACGCGGGATCGAGCGTGGCCATCACCTGCGGGATGCCCGAGCCGGCGGCGCCCGGCGCGAAGCGCCGCGTGAGCCACACCACGGCCATCGTGCACACGGGTGTCCACGCGAGCGGCATCAGCGGGTGCAGGTCGGTGACGGTCTTGAAGCCCAGCGTGGCCAGGTCGCACAGCTTCGAGAACGCGACCACCGACAGGCCCGCGACGGACGCCGCGGCGAGCACGATCAACCGGGCGAGCCACTGGCGCCAGTCGGCCAGGTCGCCACGCATCGCGGCCACCACGTCGGGTTGCGCCGTCCCGTGAGGATCAGGCGAGGTCATGCGGGTGTCTTGACATATTTGTACAAATATACTCGCATTGCGTGAACTCCGTCGCGTGGGGGCGACCTCGGAATGAGGGGTCTGGCCCCGTTCGGGGCCAGACCCCTGGTCAATAGTGGGGCGGCAGATCCTCGCGCGGATCGCGCGACGCGCCCCCACCCGTGTCCGGCGCACGGTCCTTGAGCTTGCCCACTTCGCGGATCAGCAGGTCGATCTGCTCCTGCTGACGCGCCACCAGGTCGTTGAGGTGATCGAGCAGGTCTTCGCTGAAGCTGGCCTTGACCTCGAGGTCGGTGAGGCGCTTGTCGGTGTCGTCGTTCGGCGTGGGCATGGCGCCATTGTGGAACAGGCACGCGCCGCCGGCCCCCGGTGTCACCCGCGGAGAAGGCGCAACTGACCGGCGCACAGAACAAGACCAGCCGGGACATCCACCAGGCCAAGACCAACGGCATCGACGGCAACCCGCTGTCGGCGTCGTCGCAACGCGCCCAGGCCGACACGCAGCGCAACATCAACCAGCAGCAACGCATCAACAACGGCGTTCGCGACGGCAGCCTCACCAACCATGAAGCGTCGAGCCTGGAACGCGGCCAGTCGCACGTGGACTCGCGCGAAGCCCACGCCGGTGCCGACGGCCATGTGGGTGCCGACGAACAGCGCCGCATCGCGCGCGCCGACAACCGCCAGAGCGCGCGCATCCATCGCCAGCGCCATGACGCGCAGGCCAAGGGCTGACCGGGTCATCCTGCGTGCAGTCGCAGGACGCAGGTGGGTCACTCCTGGGCGTCGCTGGGTCACTGCCAGGCGCCGCTGGGTCACTGCCAGGCGTCGCTGGGTCACTGCCAGGCGTCGCTGGATCAGTCACGACTCACCGGGCAAGTCTCTTTTGTTCGTGTCCCCCGCCGGCCTTCGGCGCGGCTCCTCCTTGACCTCACAAAAGAGACTCGCCCGGTTCGTCGTTCCAACCATGGGCGGCCCGCGGACCACATTCGCGGGTGGAAGAAGTCCGCGAAGTTTTGAGGTGGTGTTGGCATCGTCGGGCCGTCGAGGCCGCGACGATGCCCGCGGCCAGCAGGCTCACACGCCGTCGGGCATGACGCGAACTTCGCATCGCGACGCCGACGCTCCTTCTCGTGACCAACGAAGGGGGAGATCACCTCGGAAACGGCGTCATCACCGTGCCAGCTGCGTCATCACCGTGCCACGTGCCAACAGCGTCCTCACCGTGCCAACAGCGTCCTCACCGCGCCAACAGCGTCAGTACCGCGCCAACCGCTTCGCCAACGCGCCAACCGCTTCGCCAACGCGCCAACCGCGTCATCCTGCGCGCAGTCGCAGGATCCATGCTGGCGAACGACGGTGTCTCAGGCGTGGATCCTGCGACTGCGCGCAGGATGACGGAAGGGTGCAGGTCGTCCATCACGAAAAAGTAGCGGCGGCATCCCGATCCGCGATTCGCGTCAAGCCCGACGGCGTGTGAACCGGCTGGTCGCGGGCATCGTCGAGGCCTCGATGGCCCGACGATGCCAAGACCAGCAATCAACTTCGCGGACTTCTTCCCCTGCGAATGTCGTCCGCGGGCCGCCCAGGGTTGGAACGACGAACCGGGCGAGTCTCTTTTGTGAGGTCAAGGAGGAGCCGCGCCGAAGGCCGGCGGGGGACACGAACAAAAGAGACTTGCCCGGTGAGTCGTGACTGATCCAGCGCACCCCGCAATCCGACGCGCCCCGCAGTCCGACGCGCCCCGCAATCCGGCGATGAACCAAAGAAAAGGGCCGCACAAGCGGCCCCCGAAATTTCACCCCGGAACATCACCTCAGGAAGTACTTCGGGCTCCTGGCATCGCGAGATGTCCGGAGCTCGATCGCATCCGACCCTGCCCTCCAGCGCGTCGGAAAGCGACTGTTCCGCAACCATTGTTGTCGAGAGGCACGCGCCGGCGATGCGGTGTTTTCCCTGTCGCGACAAGGACACTCTCGCGCATTCGGTCACGGTTTCAGCCGGCTCCGCCCTTCACCTATGATCGGCGCTCGCTCATCCTGAATCCAACCTGAATGCTCACGATCCTCCGCCGCGAATGGTCCCTGCTCCTGGCCGCCGCCGCGCTGTGCGTGGCCTGGCCCCTCGAGCACGCCGTCGTCGCCGCCGGCCAGGGCGTGTCGCTCGCAGCCTCGGTCGCTCTGATCGTGGCCATCCTGTTCGCCTCGGTCCGCGTGGCACACCACGCGGAGACGCTGGCCGAGCGGCTGGGCGAGCCCTACGGCACCATGGTGCTCACGCTCAGCGCCGTGCTGGTGGAGGTGGTGATGCTGGCGATCATCATGAACGAGTCGCCATCGCCAACGCTCGCGCGCGACACCATCTATTCGGCGGTGATGCTGGACATCAACGCGCTGCTGGGCCTGTCGGCCTTGCTTGGCGGCCTGCGCCACGGCGAGCAGCCGTACAACGTCGACTCGGGCAACACGTACATCGTGATGATCCTCACCGGCATCGGCGTGTCGATGGTGCTGCCCGCGTTCGTGCCGGCCGCCCACTGGCAGGCGTACTCGCTGTTCACGATCATCGTGATGGTGCTGCTGTACGGCCTGTTCCTGCGCCTGCAGACGGGCCGCCACAGCTACTTCTTCAGCTACAGCTACGCCCAGAAGCCGCAGGGCGCCGACGCACTGGCCGCTCACGTGGCCTTGCACGACGAGGCGCATCCCACGTCCAGCCTGGCGCCGCCGCTGCTGGGCATCGGCGCCGGCATCGTGCTGATCGGCCTGCTGTCGGAGGTGATGGCCAAGACGCTGGAGACCGGCCTGGCGGGCACCGGCGCGCCGCCCATCCTGGCGCCGCTGGTGGTGGCCACGATCTCGGCCAGCCCCGAGATCCTCACGGCCCTGCGCGCGGCGCTGGCCAACCGCATGCAGCCGGTGGTCAACATCGCGCTGGGCGCGTCGCTGTCCACCGTCGTGCTCACGGTGCCCGTGATCGAGGCGCTGGCGCTGATCACGCACCATCCCATCGAGATGGCACTGAGCACGCCGCAGATCGTGATGACCTTCCTGACCCTGCTGGTGGCCACCATCAACATCCACGACGGCGAGACCAACGCCATCGAGGGCCTGACGCACTTCGTGCTGTTCGCGGCGTTCCTGATGCTGTCGGCGGTCGGCGTGTAGGTTTCTCGCCCGGCGAGGGACGGGGCCGTGGGTTGGCGTCCGGTGGCCTACGATCTCACGAGCGCGTTGGCGACGGCGAGGTCGAGATCTTCCGGCGAGAACGGCTTCACCAGCACCGACGCGGCCTCCAGGCCCGACCGCGCCACGCCGCCCGGGTCGCCGGTGGCGAAGATCAGGGCCAGCCGGGGCTGGCGGCCCAGCGCCTCGCGCGCCAGCTCGATGCCCGACACCTTCGGCAGTCCGACGTCGGTCACGAGAACGTCCACCGGATGCGCCGCCAGCGCCGCGAGCGCCGACGTGGCGTCGAAGGCCTGCAGCACCACGTGGCCCGACATGCCCAGCAGCTCGGCCAGCGTCTCGCGGATGAACTCGTCGTCCTCCACCAGCAGCACCGTGCCGGCAGGTGACGCCTGCAGCGCGGCTGCCGGCACGTGCGCAGGCGCCGCGTCGCCGGCCAGCATGCGCTGCTGTTCCTGGTCGGCCAGCACGTGGCGGATCTTGCGGGCGAGCGCCTCGCGCGTGTAGGGCTTGGACAGCAGCTCCACGCCGCGGTCGAGCCGGCCGCCGTGCACGATGGCGTTCTCGGTGTAGCCCGACGTGAACAGCACGGCCAGGCGCGGCAGCCGCTCCTTGGCCTTGCGCGCCAGCTCCGGGCTGCGCAGCGGGCCGGGCATCACCACGTCGGTGAACAACACGTCGATGGGCACGCCGCTCTCGATGACGCTCAGCGCGCCCATCGCCTCGCGGGCCTTGAGCACGCGGTAGCCCAGGTCGGACAGCAGCCCCACGGCGGTCTCGCGCACTGCGTCGTCGTCCTCCACCACCAGCACGGTCTCCGTGCCGCCACACACCGGCGCGGCCGTCTCGTCGGGCAGCGCGTCCTCGGCCTGGTG
This sequence comes from Burkholderiales bacterium, assembly GCA_038208735.1. GTDB lineage: Bacteria > Pseudomonadota > Gammaproteobacteria > Burkholderiales > Burkholderiaceae_C > Scleromatobacter. Next base: position 17,747 of record JBBQYL010000066.1, on the reverse strand, counting down.
CACACGCGGCAGGTAGAGCTTCACCCGACACCACGGTCTCGAGTTCGATCTCCTCGCCCAGCGCGCGCCGCAGCATGTCGTCCATGCCCTTGATGAAGCGCCCGATGTCGATCACCTTGGGCTCCAGCGGCTGGCGCCGGCCGAAGGCCAGCAGCTGCGACGCCAGCTTGGCGCCGCGCGTGACGCCGCCGATGGCGCTCTGCACGCGCTTCTCGGCGCGCTCGTTGCCGGCCACCTCGCGTCGCAGCAGCTGCAGGTTGCCGCTGATCACCTGCAGCAGGTTGTTGAAGGCCAGATCGAACCCACGTCCCACAGCGCGTCGCGGGTGGCCACCGCACGCCGTGCCAGCTCGCTGCCCTCGGCCACGTGGGTCATGCCGGCCACGTGCGCCACGCCCTCGGCGTCGAACAGGTAGGTGACGGTGAACGGCAGATCTTGCGGGTTGCTCTGCAGGCCGCGCGACGCGGCGCGCAGCACGGAGCCCTCGCCGTCCGCGCCGTTCAGCTCGGACGCGAGCACGCCCAGCGACGCGAGGCGGCGTTCGCTGATGACCCGCTCCGTCTCCTCGCTCACTGCGCAGAAGATGCCTTCCACGCGACCGCCGTCATTGCGCAGCGGGCTGTACGAGAACGTGTGGTCTGTCTCCTCGAGGAAGCCGCGCCGGTTGATCAACAGCTGCAGCGCGCGATCCCACGTGGACGCGCCGTCGCGGTAGACGGTCTGGATGCGTTCCTTGATGTCGTCCCAGATCTCCGGGTAGACCTGCCGCAGGGGCGTGCCGAGCGCCTGCGGATGCTTGCTTCCCAGCGTCGGGCGGTGCGCATCGTTGTAGAAGAGCGCGACGTCGTCGCCCCAGCCCAGCCACATCTCGAAACGCGAGGTGAGCAGCAGCCCCATCGCAAGCTTGTGGGTGCTGGCTCAGCCGGAGACGGGTCCCAGCGGCGTGGCGGCCCAATCGTGGGCGCGCATCAGGCGGGCGGCCTCGCTGTCGCCGATGAAGACGTCGTCATGCGCGGCATTCGGCAACGTGGAAACGGAACTCATGCGCCCTCTCTCTGCAGCGGCCGCACGGGCCGGATCGTTGTTCATTGACGGGCCCGCGTGTCGCCATGGCCGAGTTGCGCGCTTGCGGCAGTCAGCGTGCCCGAGCGGCTCGCCCGGCGCACGCGGAGCCCGCGCCGGTGAATTCTGCTTCACCCCGGCCGCGCCCCGAACGGGGGAACGACGGGAGACCGTCCAACAACGCGGCGCCGCGCTTTCGGATACGCTGGCCGGTACCGATGAAGGCATCCGCTCCCACCTCCCCGCGCCTGCCGGATCCGCACGGAGACCTCGAGGCCCTCGTCGACGTCGCCGACCTGATCGATCGCGCGCAGCACCACGCCTTCGCCTATTTCGAGGCCACCACCGACCCCGCCAGCGGCTTGGTGCTCGACTCGACGCAGCCCGAAGCGCCCTGCAGCATCGCCGGCGTGGGCATGGCCCTCACCGGCTACCCGATCGCCGTCGAGCGCGGCTGGATGACGCGCCCGCAGGCGGCCGGCATCACGCTCGACACGCTGCGTTTCTTCGCCGGCGCCGACATGTCGGCCTCGCCGCACGCCACCGGCCACCGCGGCTTCTACTACCACTTCCTCGACATGCGCACCGGCACCCGCGCATGGAAGAGCGAGCTCTCCAGCATCGACACGGCCTTCCTCGTGGCCGGCTTCATCGCGGCGGCGCAGTACTTCAACCGCGACGACGTCCACGAGGCCGAGATCCGCGGCACCGCCAGGATGCTGGAGGATCGCGTCGACTGGGCCTGGATGCGCAACTGCGACGGCGCCATCTGCCACGGCTGGAAGCCCGAGCGCGGCTTCCTGCGTTACCACTGGGTCGGCTACAGCGAGGCCCTGCTGATGATGGCGCTGGCGCTCGGATCCGAGCACCATGCGGTGCCGGCTTCGACCTGGGACCACTGGCTCGAGGGCTACCGATGGCGCCGCATCTACGGCCAGGAGCACCTGGCCGCCGGACCGCTGTTCATCCACCAGTACTCGCACATGTGGATCGACTTCCGCGGCATCCAGGACGCCTTCATGCGCGAGCGCGGCATCGACTACTTCGAGAACAGCCGCCGGGCCACGCTGGTGCAGCGCGAGTACGCGATCCGCAACCCGAAGCATTTCAAGGACTATTGCCAGAACTGCTGGGGCCTGACGGCCTGCGACGGCCCGGGCCCGCGCGAGGTGACCGTGGATGGCCGCAAGCGCCGCCTCATGGGCTACGCCGCACGCGGCGCGCCGTACGGGCCCGACGACGGCACGGTGGCGCCCTGGGCCTCGGTGGCCTCGCTGCCGTTCGCGCCCGACGTGGTCATCCCCACCATGCAGCACATCGCGCGGATGGTGCAAAAGCATCCGAACTACATGCCGGGCTGCTCTTTCAATCCGACGCTGCGCGACGGCCAAGGGCCGCCGGGCTGGGTCTCGCCATGGCGCTTCGCCCTCAACAGCGGGCCGGTGGTGTTGATGATCGAGAACTATCGCAGCGGGCTGCCGTGGCAGTTGATGCGCGGAAGCCCGACCCTCCGGCGAGGGCTGGAGCGGGCCGACTTCCGGGGCGGGTGGCTGTCGGCGGCGCCTTGAGCATGCGTGGATCCTGCGACTGCGCGCAGGATGACCAGTGGATCCTGCGACTGCGCGCAGGATGACGACTGCCTTGTCATCCTGCGCGCAGTCGCAGGATCCACGCTTCACGAGACGCGCTCCCGCCGCACGCCCACCCCGATGAACCACGCGGGGATGCGGCGCAGCAGCGCGACGCGGCCCAGCACCTTCAGGAACCAGGGCATGCGCACCGCGCCCCGGCTGGCCAGCACCGGCGCGATCAGCCGCTCCTGCATCGTGATCTGCATGCGCTGCACCACGCGCACCGGCCACTCGCGCCGGCGTTGCACGCGCTGCAAATCGGCCAGGCTCGGCACGCCGGCGCGCAGCGGCCCGGCCAGCAACCGCGCCGCCGCCACGGCGTCCTGCACCGCCAGGTTGATTCCCACGCCGCCGATGGGCGACATCGCGTGCGCCGCATCGCCGATGCACAGCAGGCCCGGCCGGGCCCAGTCGCGCAGGCGATCGACCGTGACGGTGAGCAGCTTGACCTGGTCCCAGCCGGCCAGCTCGCGCACGCGCTCGCCCAACCACGGCGACAGGTCCAGGAGGGACGCGTGCAGCGCCTCCATGCCGCGCCCGCGCACCGCGTCGAACGAGCCTTTGGGAATCAGCAGCGCGCATTGCCAATAGTCGCTGCGGGCGATCATCACCAGCATACGGCCGGCGTCGACCTGGCCGAACAGGTCGGGCGGGTCGTCGGGGCGGCGCGACACGCGCATCCACAGCACGTCCATCGGCGCGCCGAAGTCCTGCGGACGCAGCCCGGCCTGCTCGCGGATCGTCGAGTGGCGGCCGTCGGCGCCCACCACCAGCGCGGCGGGCACCTCCAGGTCGCCGTCAGGCGTCCGAGCCACCAGGCCCGTCACGCGACCGTCCTCCTCGACCAGCGTGCGTACATCGGCCTGCATCACCAAGTGGAAGTTCGGCAGCTTGCGGGCGTGCCCCGCAATGAAGTCGAGGAACTCCCACTGCGGCATCATCATCAGGAACTTGCAGTGCGTGGGCACGTGGCGGAAGTCGGCGATCCGCGCCTGTTCCTGGCCCACCCGCACGGCCACGTCGCGCAGCTCGTCGTGCGGCCGGCGCAGGAACTCGTCGAGCAGGCCCAGCTCGTGCATCACGTCCAGCGTGGACGGGTGGATGGTGTCGCCGCGGAAGTCGCGCAGGAAGTCGGCGTGCTTCTCCAGCACCACCACGTCGACGCCGGCGCGGGCCAGCAGGAAGCCCATCATCATCCCGGCCGGGCCGCCACCGGCGATGACGCAATCGCTTTTCATTCTGTTCACGGAACAAATCCTTCGCGAGTCTCTCCAACGTGCACAGCGGCGACGGAGACGGTCGGCAAGACCCGAACCCGACCTGCAGGCGGACCGCGATTTGAAGGCGAATCGACAGCCTCTTGCAAGACCCTATCTGAATTTATACAAATGTATCTGCTAAGGTCGAGCCGTTTTCACCAATCGCCGCCCTGCGGCCCGCCGTCCATGCCCAACGCCGCCCTCACCGCCGTCTTCGCCCGCATCGCCACCGCCGCCGGGCCCGCCGCCGCCGCGCTGGCCCTCGCCGCCTGCGCCAGCACGCCCGTGGCGCCGCCCGCGCCCGCCCCCGTGACGACGGCCGCGCAGATTCCGGTCAACGCAGGCGTCGCCACCCCGCCGCCCGAGGCCACGCCGTCGATGGCGACCGCCCTGCCCGCGTATCTCGACCCGAACAGCCCGGTCTCGCAGCAGCGCAGCGTCTATTTTCCATTCGACAACGCGGCGTACCGTCCGCAGGACAAGGCCGTCGTCGAGTTGCAGGGCCAATACCTGGTGCAGCATCCGGAGGTGCACGTCTCCATCATCGGCAACACCGACGAACGCGGTGGCAGCGAATACAACCTGGCGCTCGGCGAGCGCCGCGCCCAGACGGTCAAGAGCGCGCTGGGCCTGTTGGGCGTCAAGGACGCGCAGGTCGAGGCCGTGAGCTACGGCAAGGAAAAGCCCAAGGCGACGGGCCATGACGAGGCCGCGTGGCAGCAGAACCGCCGCGCCGATTTCGTCTACCCGGCCAAGTGATGCATTGAGTGTGTGTCGACCGGCGTGTGGTGCGCCGGTCGTTTTCGGGAGCGCTGGGTTCATCTCAGCTTCGGACGCCTTCAGGGGCGTCCGCTTTTTTGTGCGGGCGCTTCCCGTACCCCCACTTATCATTCGCCCATGGTTCCTCGCAGCAAGCCCACACCCGACGCCGGCGTCGACAGCAACGATGTTTCCATCGCCGTGCTGCGCCAGTTCCGCCAGGTGTTCAACGCCGTCAAGTCGCACTTCCAGCAGGTGGAGAAGACGGTCGGCATGGGCGGCGCGCAGGTCTGGGCGCTGAGCGTAGTGCGCGAGCATCCGGGCATCGGCGTGGGCGCGCTGGCCAAGGCGATGTCCATCCACCAGTCCACTGCCAGCAACCTGGTGCGCACGCTCATCGACCGCGAGATGGTGGTGGCCGTCAAGCGGGGCGCCGATCGCCGCGCGGTGCAACTGAACCTGCTGCCCGCCGGGGCCAAGGTGCTCAAGAACGCGCCCGGCCCGTTCGCGGGACTGCTGCCCGACGCGCTCAAGTCGCTGCCGCCCGACACGCTGGCGCGGATGCAGGCCGATCTCGCCCAGTTGATCGTGGCCATCGCCGCCGACGAGGCCGGCGCGTCGATCCCGTTGTCCGACCAGGTCTAGGCGCACCGAGGCATTGCGTCGCGCTGCACGCGGGTCGCACGCGGGTCGCACGCGGGCCGTGGTGGGCGAGTCATCGTCAACACGCCGATTCGCGCCGCCGGAATGGCGGCTGGCAGCGGCGAACGATTTCGCTGATCAGGCCAGTTCGGCTTCGACGACGACGGCTTCGACTTCGGAATCGATCTCGTTGTCGAAGGCCGACAGGTCCTTGGCGCCGACCTTCGGGATCAGCGGGCGATCCAGCGGACGGTAGACCTTGCGGCTCAGGCGGTTCAGGCGCTCCGAGCGTTCGACGGCCAACAGGATCGTCTCCGGGTCGGTCATCATGACGAACGGATTGGCGAGGGCGGTGGCGTGCATGAAAGTACTCCTGGGTGTTTCGTGGAGAAGACCGTGAACCGGCCTGCTGTCCATGGAATGAACTGTAGGACGCGACCCCTCGAATCTGTAGTCGGCCCGGCGCCAGACCGCGTGTCGGCGAACTTCCTACACGGGCGTCGGGATGCGGCGCCGAAACCGGCCGCCGGCTGCAGGGAAACTCGCACCGGGAAGCCCCGGTTTTTCGAGGCATCGAGGCGCGCCACGCCGCGTCAGGAGTTCTCGATCCCCCGTTCGGTATGCTCGTGCATCGATCCGATCCACGAGCCCGAAAGATGAACGTCCTCACCACCGCCCGATTGCGCCTCGAACCCCTGTCCGACGTCCACCTGGAGGCGTTCAACGCGATGAATTCCGACCCGGAGGTGATGCGCTACCTGTCGGGCAAGCCGGAGACGCTCGAGGAGTCGCGCGCGATCATCGAGCGCATGAAGGCGCGTTGGACCGCGCTGGGCTACGCATGGTGGACGCTCGTCGAGCGCGACAGCGGCGTCTTCGTGGGCGCGGGCATCCTGCAGAACCTGCGTCGCGAGGCCGCACCGGTGCCCGACCTGGACTGCCCGTTGGAAATCGGCTGGCGCCTGGGCCGCGCCCACTGGGGTCGCGGCTACGCCACCGAGGCGGCCGCCGCGATGGCCGACCACGCCTTCGGCGCGCTGCACGCCGATGAACTGATGGCGGTGTGCGATCCGGACAACAAGGCGTCGTCGGGCGTGATGGAGCGCCTGGGCATGCAGCCGCAGGGGCTGCAACGCTGGTACGGCAAGGAGCTGACGACGTATCGCGTCGACGCGGCCTCATGGCGGGCGAACACGCAGCACTGACGCCCGGGGGGGCTACTTCGCCGCCACGCCCGCCTTCAGCCGTGCCGCGAGCTTCTCGCGACCGGCGCTCGCCGCGAATGCCGAGGCGTCCATGCCCAGGTCGTTCTTCAGCGTGCGGTCGCCGCCGGCGGCCAGCAACGCGTCGACGGCCTCCTCGTTGCCGTAGCGGGCCGCCATCATCAGCGGCGTCGAGCCGTTGGGCGAGCGGGCTTCCAGCACCGCCCCCTTGGCCAGCAGCAGCCTGACGATGGCCGCACTGCCGCCCGTGGCGGCGTAGTGCAGCGGCGACCAGCCCGGCTTCTGCACCGCGGCGCCGTGCGCCACCAGCGCGGTGGCGGCGTCGACCTCGGCCTTGAGCGCGGCCATCATCAGCGGCGTCTCGCCGGCGTGGTTGCGCACGTCGATCTGGATGCCCTTGGCGTCCCACAACGCCTTGGCCGCCTTCAGCGACTCGCCCTGCAGCGCCACCATCAGCGCGGGCTGGCCGTGCGTGTCGAGCTGGTTGGGGTCGAGGCCGGCCGCGAGCATGCGGGTGACGGCGTCGCCGTTGTCGACATTGATGGCGCGGAAGAAGTCGACGCTGTCGTACGTGCTGGCGAAGGCCGTGCAGGCGGACAGCGCGATGGACGCGCCGGCGGCGAGGAGGCGGAAGCGGATGGGCATGGTGGAAGTCTCGGAGAGGTGCGCGACGACGCCGTCGGGGCTGGCTCAGGCCGGCTCGGGGACTGTCACACGGAATAGTTGCTCGAAGTTGTCGCGGGTCGCGTCGGCCACGTCCTCGGCCGGAACACCTTTCAGCTCCGCGATGAGGTGCGCCACGTGCGGCACCCAGGCCGGCGTGTTGGTCTTGCCGCGATGGGGCACCGGCGCCAGGTAGGGGCTGTCGGTCTCGATCAGGCAGCGATCGAGCGGCACGTAGCGCGCCACCTCGCGCAGTTCGGCGGCGGTCTTGAAGGTGAGGATGCCGGAGAACGAGATATGGAAGCCCAGGTCCAGCGCGGCGCGCGCGACGTCCATCGACTCGGTGAAGCAATGGAACACGCCGCGCGGGGCGGGGCCGGCGCCCGCGCCTTCCTCGCGCAGGACGCGAAGCGTGTCGTCGCTGGCCTGGCGCGTGTGGATCACCAGCGGCAGGTCCATGCGCCGGCCGGCGCGGAGGTGCACGCGAAACCGATCGCGCTGCCACTCCATGTCGGCGATGCTGCGACCTTCGAGGCGGAAGTAGTCGAGGCCCGTCTCGCCGATGGCGATCACGCGGGGGCGGGCGGCGCGCTCGCACAGCCACTCGACGTCGGGCTCGCCCATGGCCTCGGTGTCGGGATGCACGCCCACGCTGGCCCAGAGGTTGTCGTGGGCCGCCGCCAGCGCGTGCACCGACTCGAACTCGTCCATCGCGGTGCAGATGCACAACGCGCCGCGGACGTCGGCCGCGCGCATGTCGGCGAGGATGGCGTGCAGGCGGTCGTTGAGTTCGGGGAATGCCAGGTGGCAGTGGGAGTCGACGTACATGTTCTATGGTTCGTCATCCTGCGACTGCGCGCAGGATGACGGTGTCCTGTTTGCTCAGGATGACCGCGGCCTTCTTGCGCAGGATGACCGCGGCCTGTTGGCTTCAAATGGTCTGCGTCGGCTTGGACGACGAAATGGACGTGCCCAGCACTTCTTCGATCCGCATCTTCAACAGCCGCGTCTTCTCGTCCACCGGAAAGCGCACGCCGACGCCCTGCGTGCGGCCGCCGGGCGCGTTGGCCGGCGTGAGCCAGCCCACCTTGCCGGCCACCGGGTAGCGCTGCGGATCGCCCGGCAGCGTGAGCAGCAGGTAGATGTCGTCGCCCAGTTGGTAGTCGCGCGTGGTGGGCACGAACAGGCCGCCCTCGGCGAAGATGGGCATGTAGGCGGCGTAGAGCGCGCCCTTTTCGCGGAAGACGAGCTGGATGACACTCGGCCGCGTGGAAGGCGGCGGCGGCGAAGGCATCACTGAATTCGGTTCATCTGGCATCGTGCGCCTAGTGTAGCCAGCTTCCGGTCTGCCTTGACTTTTGGAATAGCCTGGTTTCGCCCGCCAGGACAAGATTTGCGACGCCCCGTCCCCACGCGACGCAGGGACGCCGGGCCCGGGATATCCTGGGGGCACTTCGCCGTCCCCCTCGGCACCCTCACCACGGGAATCCTGCAAATGAGCGCACAGTTCGAATCCGAGACAAGCACCACGCCCGCCAGCGGCGACCTGCGGCGGCGCGAATTCGTCGCGGCCACGGTGGCCACCGGCGTCGCCGCCACCGCCCTGCCCGCCGCCGCGGCCGCCCCGGCGGTCATCGAGAAGAACGTCACCATCACGACCCCCGACGGCACCTGCGACGCGGCGTACTTCCACCCCGCCACGGGCAAGCACCCGGCCGTCGTGATCTGGACCGACGCCTTCGGCCTGCGTCCGTCGATGCGCGACATGGGACGCCGCCTGGCCGCCGACGGCTACGCCGTGCTGGTGCCCAACCCGTTCTACCGCGTCGGCAAGGGCCCGTTCTACGAGACGGCGGCCGGCGTCGACTTCAAGGACAAGGCCACGTTCGAAAAGATCGGGCCGCTGATGGGCTCCATCGGCGCGCCCGGCGCGGCCGAGAAGGACGCCGTCGAATTCGTGAAGTTCCTCGACGCCCAGCCCGAGGTGGACACGGCCCGCAAGATCGGCACGCAGGGCTACTGCATGGGCGGCGCGCTGGTGCTGCGCACGGCCGCGGCGGTGCCCGAGCGGGTGGGCGCCGGCGCTTCGTTCCACGGCGGCGGCCTGGTCACCGACAAGCCCGACGCGCCCTACACGCTCGCCCCGAAGATCAAGGCCCGCCTGCTGATCGCCATCGCCGGCAGCGACGACGACAAGCAGCCCGACGCCAAGGTGGTGCTGCGCAAGGCCTTCGACGACGCGCACGTGCCGGCCCGCGTGGAGGTGTTCGCCGAGCAGCACGGCTGGTGCGTGCCCGACATGCCGATGAACGACGGCAAGCCGATCTACAACCGGGCCGATGCCGAACGCGCGTGGAGCGAGCTGCTGGCGCTGTACAAGAGCGCGCTCGGTTGACACAGGGGTCTGGACGCGAACGGGGCCAGACCCCTCTCGCCGACCTTTCTGCTTGACCGCTAGCTCCAGCGGTCACGCACCCGCGCCGCCAGGTCGATCTTGACCGTCGGCAGCGCGCCCGGCCCGGCGGCGCCCTCGGCGCCGGCCGGATGCTGCGCGGTGACGCGCTCGAAATGCGCCGCGACCTTGTCCGTGATGAATCGCGACAACGACGCGTACACATGCCGGTCGCCATGCCGCGCCTGCTCCGACACCAAGAAGCGCTGCGGCGCCAGCAGCTCCAGGTGCTGCTTGGCGCGCGTCATGCCCACGTACAGCAGGCGCCGCTCCTCGGCGATCTGCTTGGCGTCTCCGGTGCTCATCTCCGACGGGATGCAGCCGTCCACCACGTTGAGGATCTGCACGGCGCCCCACTCCTGGCCCTTGGCCGAATGGAGGGTGGACAGGATCATGTAGTCCTCGTCCAGGTGCGGCGGCCCCGCCTCGTCGCTGGAGGCCGCGGGCGGATCGAGCGTGAGCTCGGTGAGGAAGCGTTCGCGCGCCGAATAGCCGCGGGCGATCTGCGTGAGCTGCGCCAGGTCAGCCTGGCGCGCCGGCGCGTCCTCGTGCGTGCGTTGCAGGATGGGCAGGTACCAGGCGTTGACGGCCTCCAGGTCGGCCGGCCAGGCCGGCGCGTCGCGCAGGCGCGTCCACAGCGCGGCGAAGGCCGCCCAGTCGTCGCGCACCGCGGCGGGCATCGCGTGGTCGACCACGGTCGACTCAGGCGCGGCCGACGCCTCCATCGCATCGAGCAGTTTGCGCGCGTTGGCCGGCCCGACGCCCGGCACCAGCTGCGCCACGCGGAAGCCGGCCAGGCGGCTGCGCGGGTTCTCGACCCAGCGCAGCACGGCCAGCACGTCCTTCACGTGGGTGGACTCCAGGAACTTCAGGCCCCCGAACTTCACGAACGGGATGCGGCGTCGCGTGAGCTCGAGCTCGACCGCGGCCGAATGGTGCGCGGTGCGGAACAGCACGGCCTGCTGCTTCAGCCGGATGCCCTCCTCGCGCCAGGCCAGCACGCGGTCGGCCACCTGGCGCGCCTGGGCCATCTCGTCGGGCACGGTGACGATGCGCGGGCGCGCCGACGAGGGGCGGTCGCACCACAGCGTCTTGGCAAAGCGCTCGGGCGCCTCGGCGATGACCGCATTGGAGGCGTCGAGGATGGGCTGCGTGGAGCGGTAGTTGCGCTCCAGCGCGATCACGCGCGCGGGCGGTGCGAACTGCTGCGGGAAGTCGAGGATGTTACGCACCTCGGCCGCGCGGAACGCATAGATGGACTGCGCGTCGTCGCCCACCACGGTGAGCCCGCGGCCGTCGGGCCGCAGCCCGCGCAGGATGGCGGCCTGCAGGCGGTTGGTGTCCTGGTACTCGTCCACCAGCACGTGGTCGAAGCGCGCGGCCACGTGCGGCGCGAGCTCGGGCGCCTCCATGAGCGCCTGCCAGTACAGCAGCAGGTCGTCGAAATCGAGGCTGTGCTGCTGCGCCTTGGCGGCGGAGTAGGCCGCGAACAGCTGGCCCAGCTCGGTCTCCCAGCCCAGGCACCACGGGAACGCCTCGCGCAGCACGCCGTCCACCGTACCCTGGCTGTTGACCACGCGCGAGTAGAGGGACAGGCACGTGGCCTTCTGCGGGAAGCGCAGCTTGGTGGCGGCCAGGCCTTGCGACTGGCGCACCAGGGCCATCAGGTCTTCGGAGTCGGCGCGGTCGAGCACGGTGAAGTCGGTGGGCAGGCCGATGGCCTCGGCGTAGTCGCGCAGCAGGCGCGCGCCGATCGCGTGGAAGGTGCCGGCCCACGGCAGCGCGGGCGGCCGCGTGGTGGCGGGCAGGCCCAGCGCCTGGTGCACGAGGCGGCCGGCGCGCTGCGCCATCTCGCCCGCGGCGCGACGCGAGAACGTGAGCAGCAGCAGCCGGTGCGGGTCGGCGCCGCGTTGGATGAGGTGGGCCACGCGCGCGGCCAGCGTCATCGTCTTGCCGCTGCCGGCGCCGGCGATCACCAGCAACGCGCGCGGGTCGCCATCGGCGCCGTGGCGTACCGCGTCGCGCTGCGCGTCGTTGAGGCTGTCGAACGGGTCGGCGACGGGCGGCGGCGAAAGGACGGCGGACATGGCGCAACTGTACATCCATACAGATCTCGGGATGGACCCTAGAATCGCCCGACACACATTTCCTGGGGAGGAATGCATGAGGATCTACACCGTCATCGGCTGGGCGCTCATCGTCGTCTACGCGGCCGCCTGCATGGCTGCCGCGCCCGCCGCCATCGGCCCGTGGGCCGGCCTGGCCATCGCCGCCGCCTACTTCCTGGCGTGCTGGTTCGTCGGCGGCGTCTACCTGTCGTGCGTGATCCACATGGGCATCGCCCATCGCGCGCTCGACTACCAGCCGTGGTTCATCAAGACGCTCACGGTGGTCAACAACCTGTTCTTCGTCTACATCGACCCGGTGAGCTGGACCAACCGCCACCGGCTGCACCACCGCTATGCCGACCACGCCGGCGACCCCAACAAGCTCGCCACCGACGGCGCGTGGCGCACGCTGTGGCTGTGCCTGTTCCCCTACAAGACCGACGTGAACGTGGCCACCGACGAGATCTTCAAGTCGTGGCCGTTCCGCCTGGTGTCCAACTGGGCCTTCGCCGTGGGCAGCCAGGTCTTCAGCATCTGGCTGCTGTCGGTGCTGGTGCACGACCTGCGCTTCGCGCTGGTGATGTGGGGCGTGTTCCGCGTGTTCGCGTTGTGGATCAACATGGTCCAGAACTACTGGACGCACGACCGCCGCTACGGCTACCGCCACCACGACGACGACCGCGACAACGCGATGAACATCGGCGAATGGCTGCCCGTGACGATGACGTTCAGCGCCTGCCTGCAGAACAACCACCACCACTCGCCCGGCATGCTGCGCCTGAGTCACACCGAGTCGGAATACGACTTCGGGTTCACCGCCGTGAAGGCGATGAAGCGGCTGGGCCTGGTGCGGGCGACGTCGACGGGAATGCAGATTCCCAAGGAAGTGACGCTGACCGCGGTAGGGTTCTGATCGACGCGTGGATCCTGCGACTTCGCGCAGGATGACATTGCTTCAGGCCGCCTTCTTGCGCCGCGTGAACGGATAGATCGCCTGCCGCCAGAACCCGCGCGGCAGCGTCTCGTCGTGCAGGCCGTAGGTGTGCGGCCAGCTGTCGTCCTCGGGCAGGTAGTGGGTGCCGAAGAGCTTGTCGATCCACGGGAAGTGGATGGCGAAGTTCTTGTCGATGGCCTCTTCCTGCGACGTGTGGTGCCAGTGGTGGTAGCGCGGCAGGATGATGAAGGGTTCCAGCCAGCGCAGCGTCGGGCCGAAGTTGCAGTGCGTCCACGTGGCGTGGATCGTGACGAACAGCAGGTAGGCCACGATGATGTCGTGCGGAAAGATGAACATCATCGGGATGAGCATGAAGCCGCGCAACGCCACGTCGTCGACCAGGTGCGAGCGCGAGCCGGCGATCCAGTCGAGCGACTTCGACGAATGGTGGATGGCGTGGAAGCGCCACAGCCATGGCACCGTGTGGAACAACCGGTGCGCGGCGTACTCCGACAGGTCGGCCACCAGCACCGCCAGGAAGAACTGCAGCAGCCACGGCAACTGGTGCATGGTCTCCAGCACCGCGGGGACGCCCAGGTACCTGGTGAGCTGCGTGGCCGGCAGCAGGATCAGGAACGACGTGATCTGGAGGGGCAGGTGCGTGGACAGGAAGTACCCGATGTCCAGCAGCCACTCGTCGCGGAACACGCTCTGCTCCTTGTAGGCCGGCCACAGCACCTCGATGGGCGAGAAGATGAGCGTCATCAGCAGCAGGTCGAGCAGGAACCAGTCGAGCCCGATGGCCGGGCCCGCGTGCAGCGTCTGGTTGATGGGCACGCTGGCGCCGCCCAACAGCGTGGCCACCAGCGCCAGCGCCATGCCCGTGAGCGCCAGCACCTTCTTGCGCCTCAGCATGGCCGAGATCACGCCCAGCACGATGGCGCCGATGATCACGCCCTGGATCACGATGCGCATGACGGCCATCGGATAGAACGCGCGCAGCTCGGGCGAGGTGAGCAGCTGCGGAAAGTGCAGGCAGACCACCGCGCCGAGCGCCAGCACGCCGAACAGCGCCGACAGGACGCCGCTCCACCAGCCGGTGCCGAAGTGGCTGGGGTCGTCGTCGCCGAAGACCTGGTTGATCTTTTGTTCCAGCATGCCTTGTTCTCCCTTTGCGCCGATCTTAGCGAAGGCAGGCGGCAGGACGCTCACCCCGATGAGGGGAGCGTGCGGAACTTGCGCATGATCGCCAGTTGGACATGCGGTCGGGGCTGCACCTGCTCGACCACCTCGTAGCCGTGGCGCAGGTAGAAGCGCACGTTGCCCACCATCGCCATGTTGGTGGTGAGATCGAAGCGTTCCACCGCCGGGTGGGCCTCCTCGATGGCCTTCAACAGGCGACTGCCCAGGCCTTGGCCCTGCAGGTGCGGGGCCACGATCAGCGCGCGGATGAGGCACGACGGCCCGGTGACGACGCCGCGCACGGCGCCCACCAGCCGCGCGCCGTCCATCGCCTTCAGCGCGGTGGCCGTGCGGATGTGCGCCACGAGATCGTCCTCGGTTTCCTGCATCGGCGGAAAGTCCCAGGCCTGGATGGCTTGCGCCTCGGGCTCGAACGCGAGCTTCTGCAACGCCAGCATCGCCGGCGCGTCGGCGGGTTGGGCGCGCACGATCGCGAGCAGGCTCATGGGGTTTGAAGGCGGGTGAGCAGGTCTTGGGTGGGATAGCCGTCGGCCGGCAGGCCCTGGGCGCGCTGGAAGGCGCGCAGCGCGTGGCGGGTGGCCGGACCCATCTGCCCGTCGGCCGCGCCGGCGTCGAAGCCGCGGGCGCTCAGCGCCGACTGCATCGTCTTGAGCTGGTCGCGCGACAGTGGCAAGAGGTCTTTTGGCCACGCGCCCTGCACGCCCGGCCCACCCGCGATGCGCTGGGACAGCAGGCTCACGGCCAGCGCGTAGCTGGTGGAGTTGTTGTAGCGCAGGATCGCGCGAAAGTTGGGGCCCACGAGGAAGGCCGGCCCGCGCGCGCCGGCCGGCGCCAGGATCGCGCCGTCGGCGAACTCGGGCAGCGGCGTGCCGTCGAGCGACTGCACCCCCTCTGCGGCCCACTGGGCCGTGGCCTGGCGCAGCGCGTCGTCGGCGCGGCCGGCGTCGAAGCCGTCAGGCAGCTTCACCTCGATGCCCCAGGCCTGCCCCGGCTGCCAGCCCGAGCGGGCCAGGAAGTTGGCCGTGGACGCGGTGACGTCGGGCATGCTGCCCCAGATGTCGCGCTTGCCGTCGCCGTCGGCGTCCACCGCGAACGACAGGAACGCGCTGGGCAGGAACTGCGTCTGGCCCATGGCGCCGGCCCACGAGCCGATCATGTGCGCGCGGTCGATGTCGCCGCCCTGCAGAATCTTCAGCGCGGCCATCAACTGCGAGCGCGCCCAGGCCTCGCGCCGGCCCTCGAAGCCCAGCGTGGCCAGCGCGTCGATGGTGGGGATGTCGCCGTAGTTGGCGCCGTAGTCGCTCTCCATGCCCCAGATGGCCACGATGGTGGCCTGCGGCACGCCGTAGCGCGCCACGGCAGCGGCCAGCGCGTCGTGCACCTCGGCGAGCTTCTGCTGGCCGTGCAGTACCCGGGCGGGCGACACGATGGCGTCGACGTAGTCCCACACGGCGCGCGTGAACTCGGGTTGCTTGCGGTCGGCGTCCACGGCGCGCGGCACGTAGCGCGCGCCGTCGAACGCGGCGTGCAGCGTGGCGTCGTCCACGCCCGCCGCTCGCGCCGACTCGGTGAAGCCCGCCACCCAGCGCGCGAAGCCCTGCTGCAGCGCGAGCTCGTCGGGCGTCACGCCGGCGGCCTGCGCCGCGTCGGCCGTGATGGACGCGGGCTGCGGCGTGGTCGACGGCGGGCTGGCGCAGGCGGTCAACGCCACGGCCGCCAGGGTGGCGGCGTTGCGCCAGATGCGTTTGGACAAAGATGCGGGCATGCGTGGATTCTCGCCGTCAGCCGGGATGGCGGTCTGACTGCCGCGCGAGCGCGGAAGTTTCATCCACGTGGCAGGCGTCGCGCGACATCGCGTTGGCCAACGACCGCACGCGCTGCACCGCCCCGCTGCGATCGTCGAACTCGGCCAGCATCAGGTCCAGCGCGCCGGCGGCCTGTGCGTGCTCCACCGGGCGCCACGGCGCGCCCAGCGCCGCCCACCGCGCGTCGCTCAACACCATCTCGCCGGTGAGGAACAACTGCCGCCCGGCGTCGCCGTGCGCGAACGACTCGGCCACGGCGAGACCGGCATCGGCCGGGCGGCACAAGCCGTGCGCCATCACCTGGTCGAACACCACGAGATCGCCCGGCGCCAGCGCCACGCGCAGGCCCGCGTGGGCCAGCACGAACTCGACGTCGGACACGTCGAGAGCGAAGATCCAGAACAGGCTGCGCGACCAGTGGCGCGCGACGTCGTTGTGGAAGCCCGCGCCCCGCGAGGCGAGCCAGTCGACGCGCGTGGCAACGCTGCTTTCATAATCGGCCAACGCATCGCCGAGCACGCGCGTGACGCACAAGGCCTCCGCGATGGCGCGCGCGAGCCCGGGCACGCCGTGGACGCCGTGGACGCCGGGTACGCCTGGAGCCAGCGCCGCCAGCTCGGGCCAGTTCGTGGCCGCGTAGTCCACCGAGAACGCCTCGTCGATGTCGACCCTCGCGTAGCCCGCCTGCGCGAGACGCCCGCGCGTGCCCGCGTCGAGGACATCGGTGGCCACCACGTGCACGCGTCCATAGGGCGAGCGGGCGTCGAAGGCGTGGCACGGCTCATCGCTGCGCACCGCGAACGCGCGGAACGGCGGAGGCACCGTGTGCACGTCGGCGTCGAAGACGCGGTGGTCGAGAGGCGCGGGCATTCGCTATTGTCGGGGCAGCGCCCGCCGACCCTTTCCAAGCGCAATTACTTGAGCTTCAGCTCCTGCAGCGCCATGCCGCCGACGAACTTGCGCATCACCTTGCGCTCGCCCGATTCGGCGGTCAATCTTGCGGCCGTTCATCGCGGCGAACGCCTCGAACTTCTTCTGGATGTCGAGCTGCCGGGCGTTGCTGAGGTAGTCCTTGGACTCGACCGCCAGGATCAGGTCGGGCTCGCCGGCGCGCGCGTTGTTCACCTGCAGCACGTGGTGCGACAGGATGTAGCCCTGCGAGCCACGCGTGTTGAGCCTGGAGACGTTGGCGAACTGGCTCGAGGCGGCGGTGCCGCGCGGGCGCGACGAGTGCACCGGCTGCAGCCTGTGCGCCGTGCGGTGTCCGTTCGAGGCGATGCCAGATGTCTTGGGCCCTTCAGCGACCCCGCGGCCTGGCCCACACCGCCTTCGCCTCGGCCAAGAGGCTGTCCGTGATCAGCGGCCCGTTGAACGGGTGCTCGTCGTGGCGCGCCAGGCGGGCCAGCGACTGCGACCAGTCGGCCAGCTTGGGCCACGTCGCCACTGGCGGCAGGCTGGCGGCGGGGAAATAGCGCGGCGGGGAACCGGCGGCCATCGCCATCGCGTCGTGGCACAGCTTCTGCAGCACCTCGCGCAGGCGCGGCACCGTGGCGCCGGCCGGCGGATCCCAGCGGCCGTCGGCGATCTTCTTCGGCAGCGCCAGCCAGGCGGCAGCGTCGAAGCCGTCGGAAGCCAGGCGGCGCGCGGCCAACGGATGGCCGCCCGCGGCCGCCAGCAGCACCGGCGCGTTGGCCACGCCCTGGGCCTCGAGCCACGTGAGCGCCTGGGCCGGCGTGGGGCCGGCGAACAGCAGCCGCTGGCAGCGGCTGCGCAGCGTGGGCAGCAGGCGCTCGGCGTCCTGGGCCACCAGCAGCAGGCGCACGCCCTTCGGCGGCTCCTCCAGCGTCTTGAGCAGGGCGTTGGAAGCGACCACGTTCATCGCGTCGGCCGGAAACAGCAGCAGCACCTTGGCGCGGCCGCGCGACGAACTCTTCTGCGTCCAGCCGATGGCGTCGCGCACCGCGTCGATCTTGATGTCCTTGCTGGGCTTCTTCTTGCCCTTGCCG
>JBBQYL010000065.1:0-22921 GCA_038208735.1 Burkholderiales bacterium | reverse complement strand
GAGTCGATTCGCTCGAAGCCGAGCTTCAGCGCCGAGGAGAAGATCCACATCCTCGACCGCCTGACCGCTGCCGAAGGACTCGAGCGCTACCTGCACACCAAGTACGTTGGCCAGAAGCGGTTCTCGCTGGAAGGCGGCGAGAGTTTCATCGCCTCGATGGACGAGTTCGTGCAGCGCAGCGGCGAAAAAGGCGTGCAGGAGATCGTCATCGGCATGGCCCACCGCGGCCGCCTCAACGTGCTCGTCAACACCCTGGGCAAGATGCCCAAGGACATGTTCGCCGAGTTCGACCACACGGCGCCGGAGAACCTGCCCTCGGGCGACGTCAAGTACCACCAGGGCTTCTCGAGCGACATCACGACGGCCGGCGGCCCCGTCCACCTCAGCCTGTCGTTCAATCCGTCGCACCTCGAGATCGTCAACCCGGTCGTCGAGGGCTCGGTGAAGGCGCGGCTCGACCGGCGCGGTGACCACGAGGGCGACACCGTCTTGCCGGTCATCGTGCACGGCGACGCCGCCTTCGCCGGCCAAGGCGTCGTCATGGAGACGCTGGCGCTGGCGCAGACGCGCGGCTACTACACGGGCGGCACCGTCCACGTGGTCATCAACAACCAGATCGGCTTCACCACGTCCGACCCGCGCGACACGCGTTCCACGCTGTACTGCACCGACGTCGTCAAGATGATCGAGGCGCCGGTGCTGCACGTCAACGGCGACGACCCGGAAGCGGTCGTGCTGTGCTCGCAGCTCGCGCTGGACTATCGCCAGCAGTTCAACAAGGACGTGGTCGTCGACATCGTGTGCTTCCGCAAGCTGGGCCACAACGAGCAGGACACGCCCAGCATGACGCAGCCGCTCATGTACAAGAAGATCGCGCTGCACCCGGGCACGCGCAAGCTGTACGGCGACAAGCTGGTGGCCCAGGGCGTGCTCGGCGAGACCGGCCCCGACGACATGGTCAAGGAGTTCCGTGCCGCGATGGATGCCGGCCGCCTCACCCATGACCCGGTGCTCACCAACTTCAAGGGCAAGTACGCGGTCGACTGGTCGCCGTTCCTGAACAAGAAGTGGACGGATGCGGCCGACACCGCCATTCCGACCACGGAGTTCAAGCGCCTGGCCGAACGCATCACCACGATCCCGAGCAACTTCAAGCTGCACCCGCTCGTGGAGAAGGTGATCGCCGACCGCGGCGCGATGGGCCGCGGCGAGATCAACGTCGACTGGGGCATGGGCGAACACATGGCGTTCGCCTCGCTGGTGGCCAGCGGCTACCCCATCCGCCTCTCGGGCGAGGACTCCGGTCGTGGAACCTTCACGCACCGCCACGCGGTGCTGCACGACCAGAATCGCGAGAAGTTCGATGCCGGCACCTACACGCCGCTGCAGAACGTCACCGACAAGCAGGCCCCGTTCGTCGTCATCGACTCGCTGCTGTCGGAAGAGGCCGTGCTGGCCTTCGAGTTCGGCTACGCGTCGTCCGACCCGAACACGCTGGTGATCTGGGAAGCCCAGTTCGGCGACTTCGTGAACGGCGCCCAGGTGGTGATCGACCAGTTCATCGCCTCGGGCGAAGTGAAGTGGGGCCGCGCCAACGGCCTCACGCTGATGCTGCCGCACGGCTACGAAGGGCAGGGCCCGGAGCACAGCTCCGCGCGCCTGGAGCGCTTCATGCAGCTGGCCGCCGACACCAACATGCAGATCGTCCAGCCCACCACGGCCAGCCAGATCTTCCACGTGCTGCGCCGCCAGATGGTGCGTGCCTTCCGCAAGCCGCTGGTCATCATGACCCCGAAGTCGCTGCTGCGCAACAAGGACGCCACGTCGCCGATGTCGGACTTCACCAAGGGCGAATTCCGCACGGTGATCCCCGAGCTCGACGCCACGGTGGACGGCAGCAAGGTGAAGCGCCTGATCGCGTGCTCGGGCAAGGTGTACTACGACCTGGTCAAGAAGCGCGCCGAGCGCAAGTCGACCGACGTCGCCATCGTCCGCGTCGAACAGCTCTATCCGTTCCCGCACAAGGCCTTCCAGGCCGAGATGAAGAAGTACCCGCACGCCACCGAGATCGTGTGGTGCCAGGACGAGCCGCAGAACCAGGGCGCCTGGTTCTTCGTGCAGCACTACATCCACGAGAACATGCTCGAAGGCCAGAAGCTCGGCTACGCCGGTCGCCCCGCATCGGCATCGCCGGCCGTCGGCTATGCGCACCTCCACCAGGAGCAGCAGAAGGCGCTGCTGGAGCAGGCCTTCACGAAGCTCAAGGGCTTCATCCTCTCCAAATAAGACAGAAAAAGAGAAAATTCATGACAATCGTAGAAGTGAAGGTTCCGCAGCTGTCGGAGTCGGTGTCTGAAGCCACCCTGCTGCAATGGAAGAAGAAGGTCGGCGATGCCGTCGCCATCGACGAGATCCTGATCGAGGTCGAGACCGACAAGGTCGTGCTGGAAGTGCCCGCGCCGGCGGCCGGCGTCATCACCGAGATCGTGCAGGCCGACGGGGCCACGGTGGGCGCCGAACAGCTGATCGCGAAGATCGACACGACGGCCACCGCCGGCGTCAGCGCGCCCGCCGCCGCGGCTGCGGCTGCTGCGCCCGCCGCCGCGTCGGTCCAGGCCGCTGCGCCCGCGCCGGCTGCGGCCGCCGCCACCGCCACCGCCACCGCCACCGGTGGCTCCAAGGGCGACGTGGCGATGCCCGCCGCCGCCAAGCTGCTGGCCGACAACAACCTGAAGACCGGCGACGTGTCCGGCACCGGCAAGGACGGCCGAGTGACCAAGGGCGACGTGCTCGGCGCCGTTGCCGGCGGCACCCAGCCCGCCGCGCCGGCCGCGCCGGCGACCAAGGCCCCGCTGGCCGTGCCGGCGCCCAAGGCTGCACTGCCGGCCGTGGCCGTGCCCGCGATGTCGTTCGACGATCGCCCCGAACAACGCGTGCCGATGTCGCGCCTGCGTGCCCGCATCGCCGAGCGCCTCCTGCAGTCGCAGTCGCAGAACGCCATCCTCACCACCTTCAACGAAGTCGACATGGCCCCGGTCATGGGGCTGCGCAAGAAGTACCAGGAGAAGTTCGAGAAGGAGCACGGCGTCAAGCTGGGCTTCATGAGCTTCTTCGTGAAGGCCGCCGTGGCCGCGCTCAAGCGCTACCCGGTGATCAACGCCTCCATCGACGCCAACGACATCGTCTATCACGGCTACTTCGACATCGGCATCGCCGTGGGCTCGCCGCGCGGCCTGGTGGTGCCCATCCTGCGCAACGCCGACCAGATGACGTTCGCCGAGATCGAGAAGAAGATCGCCGAGTTCGGCCAGAAGGCCAAGGACGGCAAGCTGTCGCTCGAAGAGATGACCGGCGGCACGTTCTCCATCTCCAATGGCGGCACGTTCGGCTCGATGCTGTCGACGCCCATCATCAACCCGCCGCAGTCGGCCATCCTGGGCGTGCACGCCACCAAGGATCGCGCCGTGGTGGTCGACGGGCAGATCGTCATCCGTCCGATGAACTACCTCGCGATGTCGTACGACCACCGCATCATCGACGGCCGCGAAGCCGTGCTGGGCCTGGTCGCCATGAAGGACGCGCTGGAAGATCCGTCGCGCCTCCTCTTCGACATCTGAGGACGCGACATCATGAGCAAGAACTTTGACGTCGTCGTCATCGGCGCGGGCCCCGGCGGCCAGATCGCCGCCATCCGTGCGGCGCAGCTGGGCTTCAACGTCGCCTGCGTCGACGAGTGGAAGAACGAGAACGGCGGCCCGGCCCCGGGCGGCACCTGCACCAACGTCGGCTGCATTCCGTCGAAGGCGCTGCTGCAGTCGTCGGAACACTTCGAGCACGCGGGCCACGGCTTCGCGGCGCACGGCATCGGCGTCGAGGGCCTCACCATCGACGTGCCCAGGATGCTGGCGCGCAAGGCCAGCGTCATCAAGCAGAACAACGACGGCATCCTGTACCTCTTCAAGAAGAACAAGATCACGTTCTTCCACGGCCGCGCGAGCTTCGCCAAGGCGGTGGACTGCGGCTACGAGCTGAAGTTCGTTGGCGCCGAGGAAGACACGCTGGTCGCCAAGCAGGTGATCATCGCCACCGGTTCCAACGCGCGCCCGTTGCCGGGCGCGGCGTTCGACGAGGCCAAGGTGCTGTCCAACGACGGCGCGCTGCGCATCGGCGACGTGCCCAGGACGCTGGGGGTCATCGGCTCGGGCGTCATCGGCCTCGAGATGGGCTCCGTGTGGCGCCGCCTGGGCGCGCAGGTCACCATCCTGGAGGCGCTGCCGGCGTTCCTGGGCGCGGCCGATGAGTCCATCGCCAAGGAGGCCGCCAAGGTCTTCGCCAAGCAGAACCTCAAGATCGAGCTGGGCGTCAAGGTCACCAAGGTCGACACCAGCGGCGCCGGCGTGGCCGTGTCGTACACCGACGCCAATGGCGCGGAGCATGTGCTGGCGGTCGACAAGCTGATCGTGTCGATCGGCCGCGTGCCCAACACCATCGGCCTGAACGGCGATGCGGTGGGCCTGAAGCTGGACGAGCGCGGCGCAATCGTGGTCGACGCCGAGTGCAAGACCAACCTGCCGGGCGTGTGGGCCATCGGCGACGTGGTGCGCGGCCCGATGCTGGCGCACAAGGCCGAAGATGAGGGCGTGGCCGTGGCGGAACGCATGGCGGGCCAGCATGGCCACGTCAACTTCAACACGGTGCCGTGGGTCATCTACACGAGCCCCGAGATCGCGTGGGTCGGCCAGACCGAGCAGGCGCTCAAGGCCGAAGGCCGCGAGTACAAGGCCGGCCAGTTCCCGTTCCTCGCGAACGGGCGAGCGCGCGCCATGGGCGACACCACGGGCTTCGTCAAGTTCCTGGCCGATGCCAAGACCGACGAGATCCTGGGCGTGCACATGATCGGACCGATGGTGTCCGAGCTGATCGCCGAGGCCTGCGTCGCGATGGAGTTCAAGGCGTCGTCCGAGGACATCGGCCGCATCTGCCATGCGCACCCGTCGCTGTCCGAAGTGACCAAGGAAGCCGCGCTCGCCGTCGAGAAGCGGGCCCTCAACTTCTAAGGTCGCAACCGCAGGGGTCTGGCATCTCCTCGTGCCGCCGCAGGCGGCGCGAGGCAATGCCTGACCCCGATCGCGTGCCAAGGCCTTCCCCGGGATCGGGGTCAGGCATTGCCTCGTATCGCTGCGCGATCCGAGGAGACGCCAGACCCCTTCGTGCTCGTCTGATCTTCAGCAAATGCCCACCGTCACCGAGCTCTACCAACAGACGCTGACCGAGCGCGGCTTCACCGCCGACGCCGCGCAGCTGAACGCCGTCGCAGCGCTGCAGCGCTGCGAGGACGAGTGGGACGCGTACAAGTCGCGCCGCTCCAACGCCCTCACCAAGATCCTGGTGCGCCCGCCCATTCCGCGCGGCGTGTACATGTACGGCGGCGTGGGTCGCGGCAAGAGCTTCCTCATGGACTGCTTCTTCCAGGCCGTGCCGCTCAAGCGCAAGGTGCGCCTGCACTTCCACGAGTTCATGCGCGAGGTGCATCGCGAGCTGCAGGACCTGAAGGGCATGGCCGACCCGCTGCAGGAGCTGGGCCGGCGCATCTCGCTGCGCTACCGCCTGATCTGCTTCGACGAGTTCCACATCGCCGACGTCACCGACGCGATGATCCTGCACCGGCTGCTGCTGTCGCTGTTCGACAATCGCGTGTCCTTCATCACCACGTCCAACTTCAAGCCGGACGACCTGTACCCGAACGGCCTGAACCGCGAGCGCATCCTGCCCGCCATCGAGCTGCTCAACTCGAAGTTGCAGGTGATCAACGTGGACGCGGGCACCGACTACCGCAGCCGCACGCTCACCGACGCCAAGCTGTACCACACGCCGCTGGGCCCCGAGGCCGACGCCGACATGGCGGCCACCTTCGACCACCTGGCCGAGGCGCGCGACGAGAGCCCGATCCTGCACATCGAGCACCGCGAGATCCGCGCCCGCCGCCGCGCCGGTGGCGTGGTGTGGTTCGACTTCCGCCAGCTTTGCGGCGGCCCACGCTCGATGAACGACTACCTCGAGCTGGCCACGCAGTTCCACACGGTGATGTTGTCGGACGTGCCGCAGATGCCGCCACGGTTGTCCGCCGAGGCGCGTCGCTTCACGTGGCTGGTGGACGTGCTGTACGACCGCCGCGTGAAGCTCGTGATCTCGGCCGAGGTGCCGCCTGAGCAGCTGTATCTTGAAGGCCCGCTGGTGCACGAGTTTCCGCGCACGATCTCGCGGCTTCAGGAGATGCAGTCGCAGGAATACCTGGCGATCGCCAGGCGCGATGTGGACACCGGGCTGACCTGAGGATGTCGCGAGCGGGCCGCGCCGTGTGGCCGCGCCCGCCGGCCATCACTTGGGCAGCAGCACCTTGTCCACGACGTGGATCACGCCGTTCGACTGGTACACATCGGCGATTGTCACCGTGGCGATGCCGCCCGATTCGTCGGTCACCATGACCTTGCCTCCGGCGCTCGTCACCGTCAGCGGATCGCCTTCGACGGTCTTGAGCGTGGCCTTGCCGTCACCGGCCTTGACGGCCGCCATCAACGCCGCCGCATCCATCTTGCCGGCCACCACGTGATAGGTCAGAACCGAGGTGAGCTTGGCCTTGTTCTCGGGCTTCAGCAGCGTGTCGACGGTGCCGGCAGGCAGCGCCGCGAACGCCTCGTTGGTGGGCGCGAAGACCGTGAACGGGCCGGCGCTCTTGAGCGTGTCGACCAGGCCGGCGGCCTTCACGGCGGCCACCAGGGTCGTGTGATCCTTCGAGTTCACCGCGTTGTCGACGATGTCCTTGCTGGCGTACATGGCCGCGCCGCCGACCATGACTTGCGCCATCGAGGTGACGGAGAAGGCGGAGAGGATCGCGGCCAGCGTCAGTGCGGCGGGAGTGTTGAATTTCATGATGTCGTCCTTCGGTTGATCTGTTTGATGACCCGTGGCGCTGCGAAATTGGCGCGCTGATGGGATTACGCGGGAGTCCGCGGATTGGATTCGCGGCAATGGCGATCGCGGGCCGATGGACGGAGCGGCGCGCCTGATCTAACCGGTAGAAAAGTTGGAAAAGCGGCGCTCGGATGGCAGGTACCCGAGCGGTTTCATGCACCTCCGGCCACAGCCTGGCATCGATCGAACGTGCCGCGGTACTAGAGCGCGGCATCGGCGCGCGTGTTGAGCTCGAACATGAAGCCGCCCGGGGCGCGACAGAAGAAGCGCGATCCGCGGACGTGGTCGATGACCGCTGTCTCCATCGAAACGCCGTCGGCCGCCATGCGCACATGCAAGGCCTCGACCTCCGCGCGCGTAGGCAGTTCGAAGCCAACGTGGAAGCTGGCGGGCCACGCCGGCGCCTGCGGCGAGACGTGCTCGATCACGACATCGAAGCCGGAACGCTTGAGGATCCAGTGCCCGCTTGCCGGCGCCAAGGTGAAGCCGAGATAGGTCTCGAAGAACGCGGCGGTGCGGGCGGGGTCGTTCGAGGCAAAGCTGAGGTGGTCGAGTTTCATGGGCCGCGGTCTCGGGTGAGCGAAGAGAAAAGGGTGAGACCGAAGTTGCCCGCCCGCCCCTGGGAGTCTCCGCCGCCGGGATTCAGGTCGACGCGTCCGGGCTCACATTCGTCGGCACGACGGGCGCGTCGGCGTCGGCCTGCAGGTAGCCGCGCACCGCGCCCATGACGCGCCGTTCGAGCCCCGCCGCATCGCGCTCGCCGCGCGCGCCTGCCCCGTCCACCAGCGCTTGCAAGAGCGCCAACAGGTCGTCGACGGCTGCCTCCGGATCGGTCAACGGCGGCAGGTCGGTGCGTACGAGGATGGCGCGCACCACGTCCCTGAAGCCGCTGACACCGTCGACCTCTTGCCGGGCCCCTGGGCGCGTCTCCTCGATGTCCAGCAACCGCGCCAGTTCCGGTCGATCCATCTGCTGGCGAACCGCCGCGCCGACCCAGCGGCGCAAGGCCTCGGCACCGGTCGGCGCGCCCAGGGCCACGCCGGCATCGTCGCGAAAGCGCTCCTTCTCGCGTTTCATCAGCGCGATCAGCAGCGCGTCCTTGCCCGGGAAGTATTGATCCAGCGAGCCGATGCTGACGCCGGCGCGCTCCGCCACCGCATTGGTGTTGAAGGCGCCGATGCCCAGCCGCTCGAGGATCTGCGCCGCCGCCTCCAGGACGCTGGCCACGGTCTCGAGCGCACGCGGCTGCACCGGCTTCTTGCGTGGACGCAACGAGGGTGAGGAGGGCGGCGTCACGGGCCGGATTCCAGAGTGGCCCCGTGCCGTGCGCGCCGCGATGACGGGTCAGGCGATCGTCAGCGGCGGCACGCGCCGCGCCAGCGCCAGCCCCGCCAGGAAGCTCGCTGCGATGATCGCCAGGATCGCCGACGCCACGAGCCCCGAATGCGCTCCGGCCCACACCGCCACGCCAGAAGACAGCTGCGCCGCCGCGCCGAGCGCGGCGGTGCCCAGGCTGATGCCGCTCACGGCCACGCACATCACGCGCGAAGCGCGCGCCGCGTCCTGGCCCGGGTTCTGGATGAGACGCGCGACCCACCATCCGTTCAGGCCGTCGACCAGGATCATGCCGAGTGCGAAGGCGCAGGCCAGGCCGGCCACCGCCGCAAGGCTGCGATGCGCCGCGCCCGACACGGCCATCAGGGCCGCCTGGCTCAGCGTGTCGAACGACAGCGCGAAGAGCGCCCCCACGCCCGCGACCCCCGCTGGCCCGCAGGCCCGCAAGGCGCGACTGAAAAGGCGACTGCGCCACCCGGCGAGCGTGACGGCGGCATGCGGGGAAGTCCGATGCCACGCCATCAGGTTCAATGCGCCGAGCAAGGTCAGCATTGCGATGGAGCACCAGGCGCCCAAGGGCGTCAGCCAGTCGGGCACCACCCAGGTCCGCGCGCTCAGCGCGACCAGGAGCGCGAAGGCGACGACGATGGCGCCGTGCCCCAGCGAGAACCAAAGGCCCGTCCGGCGCGCGGTGGCGGGACGCGCGTCGGTGATGCAGCGAGTCAGCGCGTCGATGGCGGCCAGGTGGTCGGCATCCACGCCATGACGCATGCCCAGCACGAAGGCAACGGCAGCCAGGCTCAGCAATTCCGGAAGGGTGGCGACAGGCATCATGGTGTAAGAGAAACTATAGACTTATCTTACGGACTTGGGTGGTCACTGCGACGCATTGGTCGGGCACTTTCGCGTCGGGCGCGCAGGGCCCGCATTCCCGGGGCGGTCTGTTACGCTGCCGCGACCTCCTCTCGCCTCACCCCCCCGCCATGGAACGCTTCACGATCTCGCTGGAAGACAAGCTCGCCCAGGACTTCGACCATTGGATCGCCGAGCGTGGCTACTCGAACCGGTCGGAGGCCGTTCGCGACCTGCTGCGAGCCGAGCTTGGACGCAACTTGCTCGCCAAGGAAGAGTCGCTGCACTGCGTGGCCTGCCTTTCCTACGTCTACAACCACCACGAGCGGGAACTCACGGAACGGCTGGCGGAGATCCAGCATGCGCACCACGACCTCACCATCTCGGCCATGCACGCGCATCTTGACCACGATCACTGTCTGGAGACCGTGATCCTGCGTGGCCCGACGGTCGGCGTGCAGAAGCTGGCCGACACCATCACGGCCGAGCGCGGCGTGCATCACGGCAAGCTCAACCTGATCAGTGTCGAACTGCATGCGCCGCACAGCCACGGCAAGTCCCGGGGCAAGAAGGCAAAGGCCTCGGCCGAGGCGCCGCATTTCCACGTGAAGCCGTCGCACTGAGTCTTCGACTCCTGCTGCATCCGTTCCGTGACAGGCTGCGTATACCTGTTTGCAGCCAGTGGGCTGCCATCGGGTAGGATGATTTTAAAAGTCTTCTTACACGACTGCGACAACCAGGACTCGACGGAGACTGCATGCCTGCCCATCACCCGAACACACTGATTGCGTCACTGCTGGGCCTGGGCGCCGCCTTTGCGCACGCGCAGGCTCCCGCGCCCGCAAGAGCCGCCTCCCAGGCCGTCGCGGGTGCCCAGCAGGTGGAGATCGCCGGCCACTACGACAACGGCGTCGGCACCTCCGACGCGGCGTCGCAGGGCACGGTGCGCGGCGAGCGCCTGGCCGACCTGCCGCTGCTGCGCCCCGGCGAGGTGCTGGAGACGATCCCGGGCCTGGTGGTCACCCAGCACTCGGGCGACGGCAAGGCCAACCAGTACTTCCTGCGCGGGTACAACCTCGACCACGGTACCGACTTCGCCACCTGGGTGGACGGCCTGCCCGTGAACATGCCCACCAACGCGCATGGCCAGGGCTACACCGACCTGAACTTCCTGATCCCCGAGCTGGTGGAGAAGATCGACTACCGCAAGGGGCCGTACTTCGCGCAGGACGGCGACTTCGCGTCGGCCGGCTCCGCGCGCATCAAGTACCGCGACGACCTGGATCACGGCATCCTCGACCTCGCGGCGGGCAGTGACGGCTACCGGCGCCTGGTGCTGGCGGGCTCGACGCCGCTGTCCACGTTCAACGGTAGCGGCGGCGGCGGCGCCGGCCCGCGCGTGCTCGGCGCGCTCGAGGTGCAGCGCGACGACGGGCCCTGGACGACGCCCGAAGGCGTCCGCAAGTACAACGGCCTGCTCAAGGTGAGCGACGGCGACGCGTTGCGGGGCTGGTCGGTGACCGCGATGGACTACACCAACCACTGGACGTCCACCGACCAGGTGCCGCTGTCGGCCATCGAGGACGGCACGCTGGGACGCTATTCGGCGGTCGATCCCACCGACGGCGGCAACAGCACGCGCGCGGCCGTCACGGGCGAATGGCATGCGCACGACGAGCACGGCTACACGACGATCGCCGCGTACGCGCAGCACTACAAGCTCAAGCTGTGGTCCGACTTCACCTACTTCGAGGTCGACCAGCAGCACGGCGACCAGTTCGAGCAGGCCGAATCGCGCAACATGGCCGGCGGCCAGGTGGTGCACGGCTGGCAGCACGCGCTGTTCGGCAACGACTCCACCACCGAGGCGGGCCTGCAGGTTCGGCACGACCACATCGACGTGGGCCTGCTGCACACCGAGGCGCGCGTGCCACTGGGCACCACTCGCGATGATCACGTGAGCGAGACTCTGCTGGGCGCGTACCTGCAGAACACCACGGCGTGGCTGCCGTGGCTGCGCTCACTGGCGGGCGTGCGCGCGGACCGCGCGCTGATGGACGTCGACGATCGCCTGGCCGGGTCGCAGGGCCATGCCTCCGGCACCCGGCTGTCGCCCAAGTTCTCGCTGGTGCTGGGCCCGTGGGCCCGGACCGAGTTCTTCGCCAACTACGGCCGCGGCTTCCACAGCAACGACGCGCGCGGCGTGGTCGGCTCGCGCGGCAGCGTCGACCCGGTGCCCGCGCTGGTGGCGAGCAAGGGTGCGGAGCTGGGCCTGCGTACGGAGGTCGTGCCGGGACTGCAGACCTCGCTGGCGCTGTGGCGCCTGGACAGCGACTCCGAGCTGGTCTACACCGCCGACGAGGGCGGCACCGAGCCCAACGGCGCGAGCAAGCGGCGTGGCATCGAGCTGAACAACCACCTGGTGTTGGGAAGCTGGCTGCTGGTGGACGCCGACATGGCCTGGACGCACGCGCGCTACGCCGACGCGAACGCCAACGGCGAGCCGGGCAACGCCATCGGCAATGCGGTGGGCCGTGTCGGCCTGCTGGGGGTGACCGTGCACGAGGGGCCGTGGTCGGGCGGCCTCGTCACGCGCTTCATCGGCAGCTATCCGCTGTCTCAGGACAATTCGCTGCGCGCGCCGTCGGCGGTCTCGAGCAACTTGCAGCTCACGCGCGTGCTCACGCCACGTGTCAGCCTGCAGGTGGACGTGCTCAACCTGTTCGACCGCAAGTTCTACGACATCGCCTACGAGCAGGACTACCGCATCGCGCCAGGGCAGATGGTGGTGCCGGACGGCGTGACGGTGCATCCGGGCGAGCCGCGGGCGTTGCGCATGAGCCTCAACTTCAAGCTCTGAGCGTCCCGGCAATGAAAAACGGCGCCGAGGGCGTCGTTGTCATGTTCAGGTGATGGCCTCGACCCGCACCAGCACCAGCGACAGGTTGTCACCCGATCCCCGGGCGCGCTGGCGCGCCTTGCTGATCAACATTTCGGTGGCCTCGCGCGGCGACAGCGCGTTGATGATGGCGCCGATCTCGCGGGCGGTGAGGTAGTGCCACAGGCCGTCACTGCAGGCCATCAGCGAGTCGCCTATCTCGAGGTAGTCGATGTGGTTCAGCTCCACCGGCGGATCCTGCTGGGTGCCGAGGCAGCCCGTGAGCAGGTTGGACTGCGGGTGGGTGTTGGCCTTCTCCTCGGTGAGTCGGCCCTCGTCGATGAGCCGCTGCACGTACGAGTGATCCTTGGTGCGGCGAACCAGCTCGGCGCCGCGGAAATGGTAGATGCGCGAATCGCCGGCGTGCACCGTGTAGGCCTGGCGGCTGGGCATCACCAGGAACGCGGCCAGCGTGCTGTGCGGTTCTTCCTCGGCGGTGATGGCCGTGAGCTTGATCATCAGGTGCGACTCGACGATCAGGTCGGTGAGCATCTTGGTGGGGTCGTCGCGGGCGGGAGAGAAGCGCTCGAACACCTGGCGCGCGGTCATCACCACCTGGTCGGCCGCGGTGCGGCCGCCACTCTTGCCGCCCATGCCGTCGGCCACCAGACCCAGCGCGCATCCGGGTATACGCGGATGCACCAACAGCTCGATCTGGTCCTGCTGATAGGCGCGATCGCCCTTGTGCAGGACCGTCGAGGCCGAAATGCGGAATCCTTGCATGGTCGTGTTCATGTCCGCCAATATAAACTGTGATTGCGCCTGTCACCGGCTTCGGCCATGAATGAATCCCTGCATTCCCCACAACGTCACTTGATCGAGCTCCGAATGGCTCACGCCGACCTCGACCAGCTGATCGACGTGGCCGGCGCGCAGCCGTCGCTCGACGAACTGGCGCTGCAGCGCCTCAAGAAGCGCCGTCTCCTCCTGCGCGACCAGATCTCGCAGCTCGAAGCCGAACTCTCTCCCCCGGAAAAAGCGTGAGCAAAACCGACCTGGTCCAGGCACCCGCGCTGGTGCAGGCGGTGCTGCGCGCGTTGTCGGCCGAAGGCCCGCTGGCGCGCGAGGACGACGCCTACCTGGAGCGCGGCGGGCAGCTGGCCATGGCGGCCGCGGTGGCGCAGGCCATCGAGGATCGCGGCACGCTGGTGGTGGAGGCCGGCACCGGCGTGGGCAAGACCTTCGCCTACCTCGTGCCGGTGCTGCTGGCCGGGCGCCGCACGCTGGTGAGCACGGCCACCAAGAACCTGCAGGACCAGCTCTTCTACCGCGACCTGCCGCGCCTCACCGAGGCGCTGGGCATCCCGGTCACCACCGCGCTGCTCAAGGGCCGCGCCAGCTACCTGTGCCCGTATCGCATGGAGCGCGCGCGCACCGAGGCCACGTTCGCCGATCGCCTGGCCATCCGCGCGCTGTCGCGCATCGAGACCTGGGCGCAGTCCACGGTGTCGGGCGACCTCAGCGAGCTCGAGGGCCTCGACGAGCGCTCCGAGGTCATCCCGCTGGTCACCTCCACGCGCGAGAACTGCCGCGGCGGCGAGTGCCCCAAGTTCGCCGTGTGCCCGGTCATGAAGGCGCGGCGCGAGGCGATGGCGGCCGACGTCGTCGTCGTCAACCACCACTTGTTCTTCGCCGACATGGCGCTGCGCGAGGGCGGCGTGGCCGAACTGCTGCCGTCGGTGGACGTGGCCGTGTTCGACGAGGCCCACCAGATGGTGGACATCGGCGTGCAGTTCCTGGGCCAGACGCTCGCCACGGGCCAGGCCATCGACCTCTCGCGCGATCTCGTGGGCGCCGGCCTGCAGCAGGCGCGCGGACTCGCGCCGTGGACGGAGCTCGCGGCGCGGCTGGAGCTGCTCGCGCGCGAGGTGCGCCTGGCCGCGGGCGGTCCGCGCGCGCATGCGTCGGGCGGGGGCACGGGCAGCACGCGGCGCCCCTGGGACCAGGTGGAGGCCGAAGGCCTGCTGCCCGACGCGCTGTCGGCGCTGGCGGCGCACTGCGTGGAGCTGGTGCAGGTGCTCGAGCCGCTGCAGGAGATCGGCCCCGAGTTCACCAAGCTGCGCGGCCGCGCCGACAGCCTGCGCAGCCTGTGCGGACGCTTCCAGGGCAGCGCGCCCGAGGGCCAGGTGCGCTGGGTCGACCTCACCACGCACCAGGCGCGGCTGGTGGAGTCGCCGCTGGACATCGGCGGCCCGCTGAGCGTGCAGCGCGAGGCCGCGCCACGCGCGTGGATCTTCACGTCGGCCACGCTGGGCGACGACGACGCGCTCAGCTGGTTCTCCGAGCCCGCCGGGCTGGACGACGCCCGCAAGCTGCGCGTGGACAGCCCGTTCGACTACGAGGCCAACTCCTGCGTCTACGTGCCGCCGCGCTTCGCCGCACCCGCCGACCCGCACCACGCCGAAAGCGTGGGCCGCGCCGCCGCCCACTGCGCCGCGGCGCTGCGCGGCCGCACCTTCGTGCTCACCACCACGCTGCGCGCCATGCGCTCGGCCGCCGAAGCGCTGCAGACGGAGCTCACGAAGCTGGGAGTCACGCTGGAGATCCTGCTGCAGGGCAGCCTGCCCAAGCGCCAGATGCTCGAGCGCTTCGCCCGCGGCGGCTGCGTGCTGGTGGGCTCGCAAAGCTTCTGGGAAGGCATCGACGTGCCCGGCGACGCGCTGCAATGCGTGCTGATCGACAAGCTCCCGTTCCCGCCGCCCAACGACCCGCTGATCGAGGCCCGCGTCAAGCGCCTGCAGGCCGAGGGCCGCGACGCGTTCAACGACTGCTTCGTGGCGGAGGCAGCGGTGTCTCTGAAGCAGGGGGCAGGGCGCCTGATCCGCACGGTGACGGACCGCGGGCTGCTGGTGATCTGCGATTCGCGGTTGCGGACGGCGCGGTACGGCGGGCGGCTGCTGGCGGCGTTGCCGCCGATGCGGCAGCTTTCCGATGGCGGGGAGGCGTTGGCGTTCCTGCGTTCTCTGGCGTTGAGTCACACCGAGTAGATGCGGGAGGGGTAGATGCCACTGATTTCCGAACGCGTTGCGCAAGCTGGCATGGGCGCCAATGACAAGGTCATCTGCCGACTTTCCTCCGGCTGGGCGGTCATGGGAGACGTGCAGTTCCTTGCAGGGTATTGCCTGCTGCTGCCCGACCCGGTTGTTCCGAGCCTGAACGACCTGTCCGAATCCGCGCGGGCAAGATTCTTGAGCGACATGGCGACGATCGGGGACGCCGTGTTGAAGGTGACGAACGCGCAGCGCATCAACGACGAGATCCTGGGAAATTCCGAGCCGGAGTTGCACGCGCATATTTTTCCGCGGTTCGCGAACGAGACCGCCGAGCGACGTCGCATGCCCGTCTGGTTCTACGATTGGTCGACTGCGCGACCCTACGACGAGGCGGTCCATGGTTCCCTACGTCAGCAGCTGGGGGAAGCGCTTGCAGCATCGGGCGCATCGAGTGCCTGAAATCGGCGCCACCATGTCGTGTCAGCTCAGGGCCTGATCAGCCCACTCCTGGCGTCCCGGCGAGATGGGATGGGGCTCATGAGTTCGACGATGACGAATGGCAGCGCACCCACTCGCACCTACGCTTGCACGCGCCGGCGCCGAATCTTGCGATCGATCATTTTGTCGATCGAGCTTCTGATGCTGGGCGTCGCGGGTTGGATGGCCACCTGGAACGACCCGCAAGCGTTCATGAACGCAGCCTGCTTGGCCGTGATCATGCTTTTTCTGATCGGCATGACCGCGCTGCCGATGTTCGAACGCATCGATACCAGTCCAGGGAGACTCGACTACCGCTCCCTGTTCGGCGGCAAGCATCTCGAGATTCGCGACGTCTGCTACTTCGACGTCGAGTTCTTCAAGGGTTCGAAGATGCTCACCGTCAAGACGGATCAGTTCGCCATCTCGATCACGGACCAGACCGTGTCGAATCAGGCGCTCGACGAGCTTGCGGATTTCATTTATGCCGGTGCCGAGGCGACCGGCAACGTGCGACTCAAGAGGCCCATTGCACAGAAGAAGTTCTCGGACTTTGAAGAGGCAAAGTGATCAGAGACCTTGAGTGATGAGTTCATGTCCCTCCGCGAGGCTGGCTTCTACGCCTGGGCGGGCCGGTCACGCGCAGTCGGCCATAGGCGGGCGTTCGCGAACGACCGATTCCAAGCCGTTCACCGGACAACCAGTTCCATTGGGAGAATGATCCACATGACTTCACTTGCTCGCTATCACAAACTGATTGCCGCGCTCGCCCTGGGTTCGCTGTTCACGATCAGCGAGGCCGCACCCGGCCCGGGCGACATGCCGCCGCCTGACGTCGGACACAACATGGCGGGCGACGAGGTGCTGCTGCCAAACTACGCGGGCAAGGCGGTCATCGTGACGTTCTGGGCAACGTGGTGCGCCTACTGCCTCAAGGAACTGCCCATCCTCGAGCGGGTTCAAGTCAAGGCGGGCAAGGATCAAATGGCGGTCATCGCCGTCAACACGGAGGATGCCGACGTGTTCCGCCGTGCGACGCGCATCATGCGCACGAGCATGCAGATGGAGTTGGTCAGCGACGCCAACGGCAATGCGCAAAAGTCGTTCGGCGTCAACGGCATCCCGCACATGGTGATCATCGGGCGCGACGGCCACATCCTCCGCGTGTACACCGGCTACTCGGAAGAGAGACTGACCGAGATCGTGGCCGACATCAACAAGGCGCTGAGACCACTTCCCTGAATCCCGGAGGCAGGCTGTTCCAGCGGAATTCGATCGCACTGAGCACGCTGCGACGCTGAGATATGCTCGATGGCTATTTCAGGAGGAATGCATGCATAACGAGACGTGGTACGACCGAGCCGGCGGTGAACTGGTTCTGAGTGTCAAAGAGACACCCACCAAGGCCTGGGGCAGCGCAAAGGCAGGTGCGACCTACAGGGATGGCCAGGGCCATGTGATGCAGACCCCAGGAGGCGATTTTCTGGTGCACCCGAAGTCGAAGAAGCAGTATTGGCGCACCCAGGGCTAGCCGGCGAAGCCGCTTCCCGCGTCGAGCGTCTGCCTGCAGGCGACTCCAAAACGACAAGGGCCGCAAAAGCGGCCCCTGAAGCGTCAAACAAACAACCCGATCACCAGAATTTCCACCAGGCCTTGTTCTTGTTCTCGACGGTGAACGCCGACGTCGGGAAGTTCTTGTCCAGCACGCGCTGTGCGTCGTCGCGCAGCAGCGTCAGGCCCAACCTGTCGTAGGCGGACACCATGATGGACAGGGCCTCGGGCGTCGATGCGGTCTGCGGGAACTCGAGCACCGATTCCTTGGCGCGGTTGGCGGCGGCCACGTAGGCCTGGCGGCGCATGTAGTAGCCGGCCACGTGCACTTCGTACTGGGACAGCATGTTGACGGTGAAGTCCATGCGCAGGCGGGCGTCGGCGGTGTACTTGGAATCGGGGAATTGCTCCCCGAGTTGCTTGAACGACTGGTACGACTCGCGCGCGGCGGCCTGGTCGCGTTCCGACAGGTCCTGTCCGGTGAGGCTGCCCAGCCAGCCGATGTCGTCGTTGAAGTTGATGATGCCGCGCAGGTACAGCGCGTAGTCGAGCGCCGGGCTGGACGGGTGGAGCTTGATGAAACGGTCGATCGTGGCCAGGGCCTGGACCTTGTCGGCAGTCTTCCAGTACAGGTAGGCGAGCTCGAGTTGGGCTTGCTGGGCGAGAATGGAGCCTGCCGCCTTGCCTTCGATGCGGTCGAGCGACTTGATGGCGCGGTCGTAGTTGGCCGACTCGACGTCGTCCATCGCCTCGGCGTAGAGCTTCTCCACCGGCGAAGCGGCGTCCTTCTCGGCTTGTGATGCGCAGGCGGCCAGGAGGGCTGCCAGGGAAATCGACGCCACGAGCGTGACGAGGCGGCGGGAAGCGATCGAGAAGGTCATTGGCTGGGCGCTGGGTGCAGCGCAAGGTCGCAGTGCAATTGGAAAGAATCTCCGGAATTATATGAGCAGTGCCTTGACAGAAGCGGACCCCGATCCGCGCCCCGATGAACTGGAACCCGAGGACGACGCGTCCGAGATCCGGACGCATGCCATCACGCTGGCCCAGCATGGCGAGCGGCTGGACAAGCTTCTCACCACCCTCGCGCCCGAGTTTTCGCGCGCCCACCTGCAGGGCCTGATCGCCGACGGGCGGGTGCTGGTGGAAGGTAAAGTTTCCTCAAGCGCTTCGGCTCGCATGAAGGCCGGCTGGCGCGTGCAGGTCGAACTGGTGCGGCCGGCGCAGGACCAGGCGTTCAAGCCCGAGGACATCCCGCTGAACATCGTCTACGAAGACGAGCACGTGATGGTGGTGGACAAGCCGGCCGGCCTGGTGGTGCATCCGGCCGCCGGCAACTGGTCGGGCACGCTGCTCAACGGCATCCTGTTTCGCGACCCGCATGCCGCCACGCTGCCGCGGGCGGGCATCGTGCACCGGCTCGACAAGGACACCTCGGGGTTGATGGTGGTGGGCCGCACGCTGGAAGGCGTCACCGGCCTGATGCGCGACATCGCCACGCGGGTGGTCAGCCGCAAGTACCTGGCGCTGGTGCACGGGCGCCTGAAGACCGTGCAGGAGTCCATCGAGGCGCCCATCGGCCGCGACCCGAAGGTGCGCGTGCGCATGACCGTCATCAACAGCGGCAAGTGGGCCAAGACCGACATCGAGCAGGTGGCCTATGCCGACGGCATCGCCGCCGTGCGCTGCACGCTGCACACCGGGCGCACGCACCAGATCCGGGTGCACTTCACGTTCCGCGGCCATCCGCTGGTGTCCGACGAGCTCTACGGTGGCCGCCCGGCGCTGGGCATGACGCGCCAGGCGCTGCACGCCGCGCACCTGGCGTTCAAGCACCCCGTCACCGGCGAGGCGCTGCGCTTCGACTCCGCGCCGCCCGACGACTTCCGCCAGGCCTGGGCCCAGATCGTGGGCGACGACCTGCTGGAGGATTTCTCGGACGATGCGCGATAGGCCCGGAATGGGGCGCGCAAGATATTGCGCGGCGCATCGCACCAAAACGGTTACAATGCGCCATTCCCCTCCAGTCCGAAATGTCGTGACCCGCCGTGAAGGCGCCCGGTAACGCCATCGAGCGGAGCAGGGAATGGGGCGATTCCAACCGCGCGCAGTGCTGACCGAAAGCCCGCCGGCCCCATTGGGTGGAATCTTGCCGCCGTGCCGCCGCTGACAACGGCCCCCCCTTGGCCTGCTGATGCAGGCGGACACCCGCTAATTCTTCGATGAATACTCAGGATGCCAAGCGCGTTCTTGAAACCGCGCTGATCTGTGCCAATCAGCCGCTCCCGCTGCGTGCCATGCGCAATCTGTTCGACGACCAGATCGGCGCGGATACCGTGCGTTCGATGCTCGACGAGCTGGTGCGCGAATGGAACGGCCGCGGCGTGGAGCTGGTCTCCATCGCGTCGGGCTGGCGGTTCCAGAGCCGGCCGGAGCTGCGCGAGTTCCTCGACCGCCTGCATCCCGAGAAGCCGCCCAAGTATTCGCGCGCCGTGCTCGAGACCCTGGCCATCATCGCGTACCGCCAGCCGGTCACGCGCGGCGACATCGAGGACATCCGCGGCGTGATGGTGGGCAGCCAGATCGTCAAGCAGCTCGAGGATCGCGGCTGGATCGAGGCCATCGGCCATCGCGATGCCCCGGGCCGCCCGTCGCTGTTCGCCACCACGCGCCAGTTTTTGGACGACCTGGGCCTCGGCAGCCTCGATCAACTGCCCACGCTCGAGGGCGGCCTGGCGCCCGTCGACGCGTTGTCCGACCTGCAGCCCAGCCTGCTGGGCGAGGTGCAGGGCTCGCTGGAGCTCGCCCCGACGCTGGACGAAGACGACGAGGTGCCGGCGCTCGAGGGACCGTCGGTCGACGCTTCGGCGGCGCATGACGCCGCCGCCGACGCAGACCACGACACCGAATCCAGTGACGACGTGCCGCCCACCGACGCTGTCGCCACCCCGCCCGACGCCGGCGATCTCGGCTACGAGGCTGCGATGCCGGTCGAGGTCGAGGTCGAGGCCGTGGCACCTGCCGAAGCGCACGTGCCCGCGCATCCGGCCGAACCCACGCTGGCCCACGCCGAGGCCGCGCAGGCCGCGCGCCAGGCCGACGCCATCGCGGCGGCCATCGCCGCCGACCAGGCCCACGCCGCCCAGCTGGCAGGCCCTTCCACCACCCCCCATTCCGCGCCGTCATCGGCGTCCACGCCGTCGACCGATGATCATGCGCCCGCATCTTCCGGTTCGTCCGAGTCCCCTGAAGATCACCTGAAACAAGGTCCGCAGCAATGAGTCCCGATACCCCGGAATTGACGCCCGAGAACGCGCCCGAAGGCACGACCCCCGCCGTCAAGAAACCACGCGCGCCGCGCAAGACCGCGGCCAAGGCCGAGGCCGCCCCCGCGGTCGAACCCGAGGCCGTCGCGGCCCCGGTCGAGGCCGAGGAAGCCGCCGCGCCGGCGCCGCGCAAGCGCACCCGCAAGGCCGCCGAACCGGTGGATGCCGCGGCCGACGCCGCGCCGGCCGCCCAGGCGCCCGCACCCGTCGCTGAAGCACATGCCGAAGCCGATGCGGCCGAACCCGCGGCCGAGCCGCGCAAGCCGCGTGCGCCGCGAGTCCGTGCCGAGCGTGCCGCACGCGCGCCCGCCGCGGCCGACGACGTGCCTGCGCACGCCGCCGAACCGACGGCGGCCACGCAGGCCGAGGCGTCGTCCGACGCCGGCGAAGGCAGCGAAGGCAGCGAAAGCGCCGGCGCGCCGGGCGAAGGCGGCGAGGGTGCCGAAGGGCAGGGCGAAGGCCGCCGCTCGCGCAGCCGCCGCCGCCGTCGTGGCCGCCGTGGCGGCGACGACGCCGCCGACGGCGCTCCGCGCGCCGAAGGCGCCGAGGCCTCCGACTCCGAGGCCGCCGAGGGCGAAGACGAGCCTGGAGAGCCGGGCGAGGACGGAGCCGCGCGCCCGCCGCGCGGCGAGCGTCCCCCGCGTCCGGATCGTGGCAACCGCCCCGTGGTGGAATTCGCCAGCGCCGACGTGTCCGACACCTTCGCCGGCGTGCTGTCCGGCGACTACGACAACGAACCCGAACTGGGCGAGGGCGAGAGCGCCATCCCGGCCAAGCGCGTGCTGGCCGCCGAGCCCGACGCGCCCAAGCTGCACAAGGTGCTGGCCCAGTCGGGCATCGGCTCGCGCCGCGACATGGAGCAGTTCATCTCCGACGGCAAGGTCACGGTCAACGGCGAGGTGGCCCACACGGGCCAGCGCATCTCCTTCGGCGACGAAGTGCGGGTGGCCGGCCGCGTGGTCAAGCTGCGCATCGCGCCGCCGCCGGCGCGCGTGATCGCGTACCACAAGCCCGCGGGCGAGGTCGTCACGATGGACGATCCCGAAAACCGTCCCACCGTGTTCCGCCGCCTGCCGCGCCTGCAGCACGGCAAGTGGCAGTCGGTCGGCCGGCTCGACATCAACACCGAAGGCCTGCTGCTGTTCACCAACTCCGGTGACCTGGCCAACAAGCTGATGCATCCGCGCTTCGGCGTGGAGCGCGAGTACGCGGTGCGCGTGCTCGGCACGCTGGAGATGGCGTCGCGCGAGAAGCTGCTGGCCGGCGTCGTCATCGACGGCCAGGCGGCGCTTTTCAAGTCGATCGAGGACGGCGGTGGCGAAGGCGCCAACCGCTGGTACCGCGTCGTCATCACCGAAGGCCGCAACCGCGAGGTTCGCAAGCTGTTCGACGCGGTGGGCATGGCCGTGAGCCGCCTCATCCGCATCCGCTACGGCTCGGTGGTGCTGCCCAAGGGCCTGCGCCGCTCGGTGTGGGTGGATCTGGACGAGAACGAC
This sequence comes from Burkholderiales bacterium, assembly GCA_038208735.1. Lineage (GTDB taxonomy): Bacteria > Pseudomonadota > Gammaproteobacteria > Burkholderiales > Burkholderiaceae_C > Scleromatobacter. Next base: position 984 of record JBBQYL010000065.1, on the reverse strand, counting down.
GTCCGTCGCCTGCGCCAGCTGGCCGGCGCCGACACCCCGCAGCGCGGCAACACGCCGCGCGAGGACGGTGCGCGTGAAGACGCGCCGCGCGACGGCGTTCCCCGTGACACGGCTCCTCGCGAGGGTGCGCCGCGCGAGAACGCGCCCCGCGAACGCGGCCCGCGCGACGGTGCGCCGCGCGAAGGCGGCCAGCAACGCAACAACAACGACTCGCCGCGCAACGAGCGCGGCCCGCGCGCCGACAACGCCCCGCGTGCCAACAACAACGGTGGCGGGCTAGCGCCCAAGCAGCAGCGCGACCGCGGCGATCGCAACGCCGCCCGCCGCGAGCGTCCCGTGCGCCAGGACCAGGCCAGCAGCCCGGCGCCCATCCGCGAGGCGGGCGATCCGGCCTATATCCCGAATCCGCTGCAGCAGACCTTCGACCGTCGGGCCATCCAGCAGCGCGAGCGTCCCGTGGTCGTCGACTACGACGACGAGTCCGACGGCCCGATCGGCCCGATCCCCAACCCGCTGCAGCAGACCTACGACAAGCGCGGCGTGTCCGGCAACGCCAATGCCTTCGGCAAGGGCGGTCGACGCGGCGGTGGCGGCGGTGGCGGTGGCGGCTTCGGAGCCGGCGGCAGCGGCCCCGGCCCAAGCGGCGGCGGCGGCGAGAAGCAGCCCGACCCTCTGAAGACGGCCGTCGGCTACATCGGCGCCGACACCTTCATCAAGAAGCTCAACAACCGCGGTGGCGGCGGTGGCGGCGGTGGACGTGGCGGCCGCGGCCGGCGTTGAACCCGGCGGCGGTGAAACGACTCTCACCCGGGTCGTGACCGCCTTGGCTTAACAAATGTCACCTGCTCGGTTTAAAATGCCGGGCTTTGCTCAAGCTTTTGCCCCTGGAGAATCAAAATGACTGAACGTACCCTCTCGATCATCAAGCCCGACGCCGTCGCCAAGAATGTCATCGGCCAGATCGTCGCCCGTTTCGAAGGTGCC
>JBBQYL010000064.1:0-23007 GCA_038208735.1 Burkholderiales bacterium | reverse complement strand
CCCTTCACCGCCGAGAGCGTGGCGCGCGATGTGGTGCGTGGCCAGTACCGCGCCGGCACGGTGGCGGGCCAGCCGGTGGCGGGCTACCTGGACGAATCCAAGGTGCCGCCCGACAGCCGCTGCGAGACCTTCGTCGCCCTGCGCACCGAGGTGCAGAACTGGCGCTGGGCCGGCGTGCCGTTCTACATCCGCACCGGCAAGCGACTGGCGGCGCGCGACGCGCAGATCGTCATCAACTTCCGTCCCGTGCCGCACCCGATCTTCGCCGGCCCCAACCGCGCCAACCAGCTGATCATCAAGCTGCAGCCCGAGGACGGCCTGGAGCTGACGCTGCAGGCGGCCAAGGGCGGCCTGGGCACGCCGGGCTCGGCCGAGCAACTGGGCACCGTGTCGCTCGACCTGGACTTCGACAAGGCGTTCCCCACCGACCGCGTGGGCGCCTACGAACGCCTGCTGCTCGATGCGATCGCCGGTCGCCTGAACCTGTTCGTGCGCAGCGACGAGCAGGAGCAGGCGTGGCGCTGGGTGGGTCCGATCCTGGACGCGTGGGCGGCCGACACCGACGGCCCGCGTTCGTACGCCTCGGGCAGCTGGGGCCCTGCGGCCGCCAGCTCGCTGATCGCGCGCGACGGCTTCGCGTGGGCGGAAGAAGAGTGAGCGTCCTCCCATGACGATGCTCGAGCGCGTCCGCGCGTCCATCCCGGCACTGCCGCCCGCCGAACAGCGGGTGGCCAAGCTCGTGCTCAGCGATCCGCGCGGCTTCGCGTCGACGCCGGTGGGAGAGCTGGCGGAGCGGTCGCACGTATCCAAGCCGACGGTGGTGCGCTTCTGCCGCAGCGTGGGCTACGACGGCCTGGCCGACTTCAAGCTGAAGCTGGCCGGCACCGTCAACGAGGGCGTGCCTTTCGTGCACCGCTCGGTGGACGAGGACGACGGGCCGGGCGAGCTCATCGTCAAGGTCATCGACAACGCGGTCAGCGCGATGCTCAAGTACCGCAACAACGCGCAGGGGCACGCGTTCGAGCGTGCCATCGGCGCATTGACGCAAGCCGGTCTCGAGAAGAAGCGCATCGAGTTCTACGGCGTCGGCAACTCCGGCATCGTCGCGCAGGACGCGCAGCACAAGTTCTTCCGCCTGGGCGTGAACACCTCGGCCAGCAGCGACGGCCACGTGCAGGTGATGAGCGCCACGATGCTGGGCGCGGGCGACTGCGCCGTCATCATCAGCAATTCGGGCCGCAGCCGCGACCTGATCGACGTGGCCGACATCGCGCGCAAGAAGGGCGCGACGCTGATCGTCATCACGGCCAGCGCGTCGCCGCTCGCCCAGCTGACGCAGTCCAACTCGCAGATCCTGCTGGCCGCCGACCATCCCGAGGACTTCGACCGCTACAGTCCGATGGTGTCGCGCATGCTGCACCTGATGATCATCGACATCCTGACCACCGGCGTCGCGCTGCGGCTCGGACAGGGCCTGCGGCCCACGCTGCAGGAGATCAAGCGCAACCTCCGGGCAAGGCGCTACGCCACGCCCGAGTAGGTGCCCGAAGCGTCAGCGAAGGATCGGCACGACCGGAATATCGGCCGGTTCCGACTCGCCGACGTTGGCCGCCGGCTTGAACTCGGCCACCTCGACGCCCAGCAGGCCGTCGACGCCGTACAGGTGTGCCAGGTCGCTCATGCGCGCGGGCGCGTTCACGATCTGCAGCTTGCGCTTGCCGGCGGCGGCGATGCGCGAGCATTCGAGCAACACCGCCAGCGCCGACGTGTCGAGCTGGGTGACGGGCGCCGCGTCGATGCGCCACACCTCGCCGCTGTCGGCGGCGAAGGCCTGGCGCAGCGATTCGAGCACCGCCTGCGCGTCCTTCAACGTGAGGCTGGCCGGCAGCGAGGTCATCGGGCCCGTCGCGCTCATCACTTGGCGGCCGGTGCCTTGTTCTTGGCGACCAGCGTGTTGATCAGCCCGTCGATGCCGCCGGACGCGATCTGCTGCGCGAAGCTGCTTTTGTACTGGTCGACCAGCCACACGCCCAGGACGTTGACGTCGAAGATCTTCCAGTCGGCCGGCAGCTTCTCGAGCTTGTAGTCGATCTCGATCGGATCGCCGTTGCCCTTGACGTTGGTGCGCACGGTCACGTCGGAGTCGTCCGGGGCCGAGCGCGTGGGCTTCAGCTCGATGGAGGTCTGTGCGTTGACCTTGGTGAGCGCGCCCGCGTAGGTGCGGATCAGCAGCGTCTTGAACTCGGCCTGCAGCTTGGCCTGCTGGTCGGGCGTGGCGGTCTTCCAGGCCTTGCCGACGACGGCGGCCGTCATGCGTTGCAGGTCGACGTGCGGCATCACCTGCGTGTCCACGAGGCCATGGATGCGCGAGATATCGCCGGCCTGGATGGCCTTGTCGTTCTTGACGGAGTCGATGACGTCACCGGCCACCTGCTTGATCATGGCGTCGGGCGCGGTCTGCGCGAACGCGGCGGAGGCGCCGAGCGTGGCGGCGGCGAAGATCAGCGAAGAAATCGTGCGTTGAAACATTCTTGTCCTTTCGAGCGGGGGATCGCTCCCCTCTTTAACGCCGGTCGCGGCGGCTTGGTTCACAACGGCGACATGCAAAGAAACGTAGGGCGGCTCAGCCGTGCGGCGCGGAGGCCGGCGGCGGCGGCGTGGGCACCGGGCCCACCTGCGGCACCGGCAGCGTCGGGGCCGACGCGGGCTGCGGCGCGGGCGTCACGCCGCCCGGCATGGGCTGCGTCGGCACGGGCGTCGGCGCGGGCTGCGACGGCGGGTTCGACGGCGTGGCGGCCACGGCCGAGGCCACGCGCACGTCGCCTTCAGGCGTGGCGCTGGACGACTGCGCGCCCGATGCGGCCGGGGCCGCAGGCAGCGCCGGCTTGGTGCCACTCTGGCCGCCGTTGCCGGCCGGCGCGGGGGCCGACTTCGAGTCGTCGGCGTCGTCCTCGTCGGGCAGGTCGGGCGGGTTGCCGTCGTAGACCAGGCTGCGGCGGCGCGTGATGTAGGCGTCGCGCATGAAGGTGTAGCGGTCGAACGCCAGCTCGTCGAGCATCTGGCTGGCGCCCAGCAGGCCGGCGCGGGTGTCGATCACGCCGAGGGTGTCGATGCCCAATTCCTTCCAGTACTTGCCCGACGCGAGCAGCGCGGGCGAGACGTAGGAGTCGGCAGGCAGCGCGACGGCATCGCGGATGTCGGACGAGCCGAACAGCGGCAGCACCAGGTACGGGCCGGGCTCCAGGCCCCACACGCCCAGCGTCTGGCCCAGGTCTTCCTGCTTGCGCTCCAGGCCCAAAGAGGTGGCCGGGTCGAACAGGCCGGCGATGCCGATGGTGGTGTTGGCGAGCACGCGCAGCGTCATCGTGCCGGCGTCCTTCGGCTTGCCCTGCAGCAACTGGTTGACGGCCGACCAGGCGTCCGAGAAGTTGCCGAAGAAGTTGTGCACGCCGGTGCGCACGGGCGACGGCAGCACGGCGTTGTAGGCCTTGGCGGCCGGCTTCAGCGCGTAGTCGTCGAGCGCGTCGTTGAACGCGAACACCTTGCGGTTGACGGTCTCGTACGGATCCTTGGGGCCGGCCGTGTGACGGTCGGCCTGTTGTTGCGGCGCGGTGGCGCAACCGGCGATCGCGGCCAGGGCGAGCGCGGCGGCGGCGCGGGGCAGCGCGCGAACCAGGGCAGTAAGGGTCATTTCTTGGATCCAGAGGCCGCCGCGGAAGCGGCAGGAGCAGGAGCAAGCGACGGACCAGGGGCCGGCACGGGCGCTGCGCCGCCGGCGTCGGCAGCCTTGTTGAAGATCATCTGGCCGATCAGGTTCTCCAGCACGATGGCCGACTGCGTCTGCTTGATCAGGTCGCCGTTGGCCAGGTTCTTGTCGTCGGAGCCGGGCTCGATGCCCACGTACTGGTCGCCCAGCAGGCCGGCGGTGAGGATCTTGGCCGACGAGTCGACCGGGAATTGCACGCTTTCGTTGACCTTCATGGTCACCAGGCCCTGGTAGGTGTTCTTGTCCAGGGTGATGGAGGTGACCTGGCAGACGGACACGCCGGCGCTGCGCACCGGCGCGTTCTTCTTCAGCCCGCCGATGTTGTCGAAGCGGGCGCGTACGGTGTAGGTCTTCGCGGCGCTGAAGCTGGCGAGGTTCGCCGCCTTCAGGGCCAGGAATGCCAGGGCGATGATGCCCAGCAAGACGAAAACTCCCACCAGGGTCTCTGTGCTTTTCTTTGCCATGTCAGATCCGATTCAAACCCTTGACGCCGCAGGTCACGACGTCGAAAACATCAGTGCGGTGAGGATGAAGTCCATCGCCAGCACCGCCAGCGAGGAGAACACCACCGTCCGCGTGGTCGCATAGGCCACGCCCTCGGGCGTCGCCTGCGTTTCATAGCCCTGGAACAGGGCGACTCCGGTGCAGATCACGCCGAACACGAACGACTTGACGACGCCGTTGCCGATATCGCGCGTGAGGTCGACCTTCGACTGCATGATCGACCAGAAGTTGGCCGGGTCCACGCCAATCAGATGCACCGCGATGAGCCAGGCGCCGAGGATACCGACCGCCGAATACAGGATGGCCAGGATGGGCATCGACACGATGCCGGCCAGGAAGCGTGGCGCCAGCACGCGGCCGCGCGGATCGACGGCCATCAGCTCCATCGCCGACAGTTGCTCGCCCGCCTTCATCAGGCCGATCTCCGCGGTGAGCGCGGTGCCGGCTCGGCCCGCGAACAGCAGCGCGGTGACCACCGGACCGAGTTCGCGCACCAGCGACAGGTTGACCACCAGGCCCAGCGACTCGGCGGCGCCGAACGGCACCAGCGCGTAGTACATCTGCAGCGCCAGCACGCAGCCCACGGCGAAGCCGGAGGCCAGGATGATGGTCAGCGAGCGGTAGCCGATGGCGTAGATCTGGTCGACCACCAGGCCGAAGCGCCGCAGCGACATCGGCAGGAAGCGCACCAGGTCGAGCGTGAAATAGGCGGCGTGGCCCAGCGCCGTGAACATGCGCAGCGTGGCCTGGCCCACCGAATTGACGAAGGCGATCATTGGGGTAGTCCCAGCGCTTCGGCGAACGGCGGCGCCGGATAGTGGAACTTGATCGGCCCGTCGGGCTCGCCGCGGATGAACTGGCGCACCTGCGGGTCGGTGGACTCGTTGAGTTCCTCGGGATTGCCCTGGGCCACGACGACGCCGCCCGGCATCATCAGGTAGGCGTAGTCGGCGATGGCGAAGCACTCCTGCACGTCGTGCGAGACCATCAGCGACGTGGCGCCGGTGGTGTCGTTGAGGCGGCGGATCAGGTTGGCGGTGACGCCCATCGAGATCGGGTCGAGGCCGGCGAAAGGCTCGTCATACATGATGACCTCGGGGTCGAGCGCGACCGCGCGCGCGAGCGCGATGCGCCGCGCCATGCCGCCCGACACCTCGGAGATGCGCAGCTGCGCGGCGCCGCGCAGGCCCACCGCATTGAGCTTCATCAGCACGATGTCGCGGATCATGGTCTCGCTGAGGTCCATGTGCTCGCGCAGCGGGAACGCCACGTTCTCGTACACGCTCAGGTCGGTGAACAGAGCGCCGAACTGGAACAGCATGCCCAGGCGACGGCGGATCGCATACAACTGCTCGCGGTCGCGGGTGTCCACCTCGACGCCGTCGAAGAGGATGCGGCCCTTCTGCGGCTTGTAGTCGCCGCCGATCAGGCGCAGCAGCGTCGTCTTGCCGCAGCCCGAGCCGCCCAGGATGGCCGTGACCTTGCCGCGCGCGAATTGCAGCGACACGTCGTTCAGGATCATCCGGCTCTCGTCGTAGCCGAACGTCACATGGTCGATCTGGATGAAGGTATCGGAGTTCAAGCCGGCGTCCGGCCGCGTGAGCGGCGACAAGTTGCAAGAGACGGGAGGACAGCATCGCAGCCCGGACCTTTCTGGATCCTGTCCAGACAGCCGAGCATGAGGGGTTTCCCGCTGCCGCATTGTGTGCGAACTCGGATGCGGACGTCGGTCACCCCCACGCATTACCCCTAAAAAGATTGCCTAGGCAACCTTCATCGTGGCTTTCTGGCAACAGGAAATGTAGGACGACACCCTGCCCGTCATCCTGCGCGCAGTCGCAGGATCCATCTCACCCAGCGGCGTTGCTCAGCGCGGCAGCGTGGTCGCCCCCATCAGCGCCAGGTCGATCGCCCGTGCCGCCTGGCGGCCTTCGCGGATCGCCCACACCACCAGCGACTGGCCGCGGCGCACGTCGCCGGCGGCCCACACCTTGTCGACGCTGGTCTTGTAGCCGGTCTTCTCGTCGACGCCGGCCTTGGCGTTGCCGCGCGCGTCGGCATCCACGCCGAACGACTGCAGCAGGTGCGACAGCGGATTGGTGAAGCCCATCGCGAGCAGCACCAGCTCGGCCGGCCACACCTTCTCGGAGCCGGCCACCTCCACGAGCTTGCCGTCCTTGAACTCGATGTGAACCGTCTTCAGGCCGGTGAGCTTGCCCTTGTCGCCCAGGAATTCCGTGGTGGCGATGGCGAACTCGCGCGAGCAGCCCTCGTCGTGCGACGACGACGTGCGCAGCTTGGTCGGCCAGTACGGCCACACCAGCGGCTTGTTCTCCTGCTCGGGCGGCATGGGCATCAGCTCGAACTGCGTGACGCTCTTCGCGCCGTGGCGGTTGCTGGTGCCCACGCAGTCGCTGCCGGTGTCGCCGCCGCCGATCACGATGACGTTCTTGCCGGTGGCCAATGTCTGGCCCTTGAGCTTGTCGCCGGCGTTGACCTTGTTCTGCGGCGGCAGGAACTCCATCGCGTACTGCACGCCTTCGAGGTCGCGGCCCGGCACGGGCAGGTCGCGCGAGACCTCCGAGCCGGCGGCCAGCAGCACCGCGTCGAATTCGGACTTCAGCTGCTCGGCACCGACCGTCTCCTTCGCGTGGTTGGTGATCTTCGTGCCCTTGGGCCATTCGCCCACCACCACGCCGGTGCGGAAGACGACGCCCTCGGCCTCCATCTGCGCCACGCGGCGGTCGATGTGCGTCTTCTCCATCTTGAAGTCGGGGATGCCGTAGCGCAGCAGGCCGCCGATGCGGTCGTTCTTCTCGAACACCGTCACGTCATGGCCGGCGCGCGCCAGCTGCTGCGCGGCGGCCATGCCGGCGGGGCCGGAGCCGACCACCGCCACCTTGCGGCCGGTGCGCAGCGCGGGCCTCTGCGGCGTGATCCAGCCCTCTTCCCAGGCGCGGTCGGCGATGGCGTGCTCGATGGACTTGATGCCCACCGGGTCGTTGTTGACGTTGAGCACGCACGCGGCCTCGCACGGCGCGGGGCAGATGCGGCCGGTGAACTCCGGGAAGTTGTTCGTCGAATGCAGCACCGTGGAGGCGTGCTTCCACTGGTTCGAATACACCAGATCGTTGAAGTCCGGAATGATGTTGTTGACCGGGCAGCCGTTGTTGCAGAACGGGATGCCGCAGTCCATGCAGCGCGCGGCCTGCACCTTGGCGTCGTCCGCCTTCAGCCCGATGACGAATTCCTTGTAGTGCTTCAGGCGCGTCTGGACGGGCGCGTAGCCCTCTTCGACGCGCTCGTACTCCATGAAGCCGGTGACTTTTCCCATGATCTCTTCCTCTTACTTTGCGGGGACGCTCTGCGTCGTGCTCGACTTCGCCCTGGCGATGGTGACGCCGGCCTCGCTCTTTGCATGGATCTCGCCGAGCGCGCGCTTGTACTCGTTGGGAAACACCTTGACGAAGCGCGAACGCGAGTCGGCCCAGTGGTCGAGGATCTCGCGCGCCCGCAGGCTGCCCGTCCACTTGTGGTGCGACTCGATCATCTGGCGCAGCAGCGTCTCGTCGGCCTCGCCCTTGTGCCAGATGGCGCGTTCCACCGACTTGGCCTGGTCGTCGGCCGACAGGATCTTCTCGAGGCTCACCATCGCCGGGTTGCAGCGCTCGGCGAACTTGCCGTCCTCGTCGTAGACATAGGCCATGCCGCCCGACATGCCGGCCGCGAAGTTGCGGCCCGTCTTGCCCAGGATGACGACCGTGCCGCCGGTCATGTATTCGCAGCCGTGGTCGCCGGTTCCCTCGACCACCGTCGAAGCGCCCGACAGGCGCACCGCGAAGCGCTCGCCGGCCACGCCGCGGAAGTAGGCCTCGCCGCTGGTGGCGCCGTACAGCGCGGTGTTGCCGGTGATGCTGTTCTTCGTGGCGTCGCCACGGAACTCGATGCTGGGACGCACCACCACGCGACCGCCGGACATGCCCTTGCCGGTGTAGTCGTTGGAGTCGCCGATCAGGTACAGCGTGATGCCTTGCGCCAGGAATGCGCCGAAGCTCTGGCCGCCGGTGCCTTCCATCTGGATGAACAGCGTGTGGTCCGGCAGGCCTTCGGGGCGCTGGCGGATCAACTCGCCGGACAGCATCGCGCCGACCGAGCGGTTCAGGTTGCGCGCGTCCTCCATGAACTGCACCTTCTCGCCGCGCTCGATGGCCGGGCGCGAGCGCTCGATCAGCTTGCGGTCGAGGGCCTTGTCCAGGCCGTGGTCCTGCACGTCGTTGTGCAGGCGCGAGACGCTGGCCGGCATGGCCGGCTGGTGAAACACGCGCGAGAAGTCGAGGCCGCAGGCCTTCCAGTGCGCGATGCCCTTGCGGGTATCGAGGAACTCGCTGCGGCCGATGAGCTCGTCGAACTTGCGGATGCCCAGCTGCGCCATGATCTGGCGCGCCTCTTCGGCGATGAAGAAGAAGAAGTTGACGACGTGCTCGGGCCGGCCGGCAAACTTCTTGCGCAGCAGCGGATCCTGCGTGGCCACGCCCACCGGGCAGGTGTTGAGGTGGCACTTGCGCATCATGATGCAGCCCTCCACCACCAGCGGCGCGGTGGCGAAGCCGAACTCGTCGGCGCCCAGCAGCGCGCCGATGACCACGTCGCGGCCGGTCTTCATCTGGCCGTCGGCCTGCACGCGCACGCGGCCGCGAAGCTGGTTGAGGACGAGCGTCTGCTGCGTCTCGGCCAGGCCCAGCTCCCACGGCGTGCCGGCGTGCTTGATGGACGACCACGGCGACGCGCCCGTGCCGCCGTCATGGCCGGCGATGACCAGGTGGTCGGCCTTGCACTTGGTGACGCCCGCGGCGATGGTGCCCACGCCCACCTCGGACACCAGCTTGACGCTGATGTCGGCGCGCGGGTTGGCGTTCTTCAGGTCGTGGATCAGCTGCGCCAGGTCTTCGATGGAGTAGATGTCGTGGTGCGGCGGCGGCGAGATGAGGCCGACGCCCGGCACCGAGTAGCGCAGCTTGCCGATGTACTCGGACACCTTGCCGCCCGGCAGCTGGCCGCCCTCGCCGGGCTTCGCGCCCTGGGCCATCTTGATCTGGATCTGGTCGGCCGAGACGAGGTACTCGGTAGTGACGCCGAAGCGGCCCGACGCGACCTGCTTGATCTTGCTGCGGAGGCTGTCGCCGGCGTTCAGCTCGAAGTCGGCCACCATGACGCCCTCGCCGAGCACCTCGGAGACCTTGGTGCCCTGCGTGATGGGAATGCCCTTGAGCTCGTTGCGATAGCGCGCCGGATCCTCGCCGCCCTCGCCCGTGTTGCTCTTGCCTCCGATGCGGTTCATGGCGATGGCCAGCGTGGAATGCGCCTCGGTGGAGATGGAGCCCAGCGACATCGCACCCGTGGCGAAGCGCTTGACGATCTCGGCCGCGGATTCCACTTCTTCCAGCGGGATCGCCTTGCTCGGATCGATCTTGAACTCGAACAGGCCGCGCAGCGTCATGTGGCGCTTGCTCTGGTCGTTGATGATCTGCGCGTATTCCTTGTAGGTGTCGAACTTGTTCGAGCGCGTGCTGTGCTGCAGCTTGGCGATCGCGTCCGGCGTCCACATGTGTTCCTCGCCGCGGGCGCGCCAGGCGTACTCGCCACCGGCGTCGAGCATCTCGGCCAGCACCGGGTCGTCGCCGAAGGCGGCGCGGTGCATGCGCAGCGCCTCTTCCGCGATCTCGAACACGCCCATGCCGCCCACCTGCGAGGCGGTGCCGCGGAAGTACTTGGTGACCACGCCCGTGTCCAGGCCGATGGCCTCGAACAGCTGCGCGCCGCAGTACGACATGTACGTGCTGACGCCCATCTTGGACTTGCTCTTGGACAGGCCCTTGCCCCCCGCCTTGCTGTTGTTGCAGATGGCCTTGTCGGCCGACAACTCGCCCGGCAGCTCCGAGTGCAGCTGGCCCAGCGTCTCGAGCGCCAGGTACGGATGCACGGCCTCGGCGCCGTAGCCCGCCAGCACGGCGAAATGGTGCACCTCGCGCGCCGAGCCGGTCTCCACCACCAGGCCCGCCGTGGTGCGCAGGCCCTCGCGCACCAGGTGCTGGTGGATGGCCGACAGCGCCAGCAGCGCCGGGATGGCCACCGAGGCCTTGCCCACGCGACGGTCGGTGATGATCAGGATGTGGTGGCCGCCGCGGATCGCGTCCACGGCCTCGGCGCACAGCGACGCCAGCTTGGCCTCAACGCCTTCGCGGCCCCAGTCGATCGGGTAGACGATGTCGATCTCGTGCGGCTTGAACTTGCCGAACGTGTGCTTCTCGATGGCGCGCAGGCGGGCCATGTCGTCGAAGTCGAGCACCGGCTGCGACACCTCCAGGCGCATCTGCGGGTTCACGGCGTTGATGTCCAGCAGGTTGGGCTTGGGGCCGATGAACGAGTTCAGCGACATCACGATCGCCTCGCGGATCGGGTCGATCGGCGGGTTCGTCACCTGGGCGAACAACTGCTTGAAGTAGTTGTACAGCAGCTTGTTCTTGTCGCTGAGCACGGCCAGCGGCGAGTCGTTGCCCATCGAGCCGGTGCCCTCCTCGCCCAGCGTGGCCATGGGGCTCAGCAGGAACTTGAGGTCTTCCTGCGAATAGCCGAAGGCCTGCTGGCGATCCAGCAGCGTGGCGGCATCTTCTTCCACGGCGGGCGCGGCCAGCACCGGGATCTCGTCGAGCTTCACGCGCACGTTGTCGATCCACTGACGGTACGGCTTGGCCGACGCGAACTGGTTCTTCAGCTCCTCGTCGTCGACGATGCGGCCTTGCTCGAAGTCGATCAGGAACATCTTGCCCGGCTGCAGGCGCCACTTCTTGATGATCCTGTTCTGCGGGATGTCGAGCACGCCCGATTCCGACGCCATCACCACCAGGTCGTCGTCGGTGACGATGTAGCGCGCCGGGCGCAGGCCGTTGCGGTCGAGCGTGGCGCCGATCTGCTTGCCGTCGGTGAACACCATGGCGGCCGGGCCGTCCCACGGCTCCATCATGGCGGCGTGGTATTCGTAGAAAGCGCGGCGCCGCACTTCCATCACGGCGTGCTGCTCCCACGCCTCCGGGATCATCATCATCGCGGCGTGCGCCAGCGGGTAGCCGGCCATCGTCAGCAGCTCGAGCGTGTTGTCGAACGTGGCGGTGTCGGACTGCCCCTCGAAGCTGATCGGGTAGAGCTTCTTCAGGTCGTCGCCCAGCACCGGCGACCTCATCACGCCCTCGCGGGCGCGCATCCAGTTGAAGTTGCCCTTGACGGTGTTGATCTCGCCGTTGTGCGCCACCATCCGGTACGGATGGGCCAGCGGCCATTCCGGGAAGGTGTTGGTGGAGAAGCGCTGGTGTACCAGCGCCAGGGCCGACACGACGCGCACGTCGGCCAGGTCGAGGTAGTACTTGCCCACCTGGTCGGCCAACAGCAGGCCCTTGTAGATGATGGTGCGGCAGCTCATGCTGGGCACGTAGTACTCGCGGCTGTGCGTGAGCTTGAGCGCCTGGATGGCGGCCGACGCCGTCTTGCGGATCACGTAGAGCTTGCGTTCCAGCGCGTCGGGCACGATCACGTCGGCGCCGCGGCCGATGAAGATCTGGCGCAGCACCGGCTCCTTGGCGCGCACGGTGGGCGACATGGGCATCTCGCGGTCGACGGGCACATCGCGCCAGCCCAGCAGCACCTGGCCTTCGGCCTTCACCGCGCGTTCGAGTTCCTGCTCGCAGGCCAGGCGCGACGCGTGTTCCTTGGGCAGGAAGATCTGGCCGACGCCGTACTCGCCCGGCGGAGGCAGGTCGATGCCGACCGCCGCCATCTCGGCACGGAAGTATTCGTCGGGGATCTGGATCAGGATGCCCGCGCCGTCGCCCATCAGCTTGTCGGCGCCCACGGCGCCCCGGTGGTCGAGGTTCTCGAGGATCTTCAGGCCCTGCATGACGATGGAATGCGCGCGCTGGCCCTTGATGTGCGCCACGAAGCCGACGCCGCAGGCATCGTGCTCGTTCGACGCGTCGTACAGGCCGCCCGCGGCCGCGGCGGCGATGTCGGTCATCGAGGTGGGTTGCCCTTGGGCTGCCTTGCTCATGGCGAATCCTTCTTCAGCGCTGGAAAAGGCGAAGACTAAACCAGTGACCGCACATGGGCAATTCCATTAAAGCAGGGTCAGCTATATTAATTGCGATCGCATCGCCTTGGTGCGCATTGTAATAGGGCCATAGTCGAATGTGCGGGCAAAATCCTGTTTTGTGTTCGTGCGTGGTGCGTTTGGGTGCCGGAGGCGGTTTCCGGAGTGGATCCTGCGACCAAGCGCAGGAGGCCTGCCGGCGCCGAGGTGGCCGCCGTCTATCAAGCGGATGAAGGCTCGATACGTCGTGGCCGACCGCGTGGACGGGGCACGATCGCGCGACCCAGCAGTGCCGCCAGCCGTCGTTGCCCCTCGACGCCCGCGATGGGCCATCCGCGGCGCGTCGCCTGCGAGATCGCCTGCGCCTCGCGAAGGCTGACGCCTTCGTCCAGGTAGCTGCGGAACGCGCCCTCGCGCTCGAAGGGCGTGTTGCCCAGCGCCCAGTAGCGCGCATGGTCGACGATCAGCGGATCGCGACGGCGGCCCAGGTGGTGGGCACAGCTCGACCAGGCGTAGTCGGCGGCATCGGCCACCAGAGCGCTGCGCTGGGCATGGCTGTCGATATAGCGCATGCAGGCCAGCAGCGAGTCGTCGGGATCGACCAACGCGGCCCGGAACCGGCCCTCCCACAACGTGCCGGAGCGGTCGTGGCGCCGGTTGAAGCCGGCCACGTAGCGACGTCCGAGCGACTGCATCATGGTGCTCAGGCCATCCGCGTCGTGGCGGGGCGTGGCGAGCAGGTGCACGTGGTTGGACATCAGCACGTAGGCGTGGATGTCGACACGCGCCACGAGGCTGGCCTCGCGCAGGTGGGCGCACCACGCCTGCCGGTCCTCGTCGTCGACGAAGATCGCCTGCCGGTTGTTCCCGATCTGCATCAGGTGGTGCGGCAGGCCGGGCAGCGAGAGACGGGTGAGGCGGGCCATGGCCGCAGTTTAGCTGGCCCCTATTGTCTGGCTCTCGTGACGAACCCTCAGGTGGGCGTGCGTCCCAGTGACGACCACGAATTGCCGAACAGCGCCTGGCCGGTGAGCCGCTGGTGCTCCTTGAGCGCAAAGCGGTCGGTCATGCCGGCGATGTAGTCGGCTACCGCGCGCGGGCGGTCGGCGGCCTGCTGGAATTCGTCGCTCATCTCCGCCGGGCGATCCACGTAGAGGGCGAACAGCGCGCGCACGACGTCGCGGGCACGGTCGGTGGTGGACGTCACCGCGGGATGACGATAGAGGTTGGCGAACAGGAAGCGCTTGAGCTCGCTGCTCTCGTGGCGCATCTGCGGGCTGAAGCGCATGAGCAGCGGCAGCGCTCGCACCGCCTGCGGGCTGTCGGGCGCGGCAGCGGCGATGGCCGCCTGGCTGGTGGCGATCAGGTCGTAGATCATCTGCGACAGCATGCGCCTCAGCGTCTCGAGCACCAGGCGGCGCGGGGGCAGCGTGCGCAGGCGCGGGTGCTCGGCCAGCGCCTCCTCGCGCAGGCGGGCGTACAGCGGCACCTCGTCGAGCTGCGCGGGGTCGAGCAGCCCCGAGCGGATGCCGTCGTCGACGTCGTGCGTGTTGTAGGCGATCTCGTCGGCCAGGTTGGTGAGCTGCGCTTCGAGTCCGGGCTGCAGGCCGGCCACGAACCGATGGCCGACGCCGCCGGGCTCGATCTCCTCCAGCACGCGCGCCTGGGCCAGCGTGACGCGCTTGAGGATGCCCTCGCGGGTCTCCAGCGTCAGGTTGAGGCCGTCGAACTCGGGGTAGCGCAGCTCGAGTTCGTCGACCACGCGCAGGCTCTGCAGGTTGTGCTCGAAGCCGCCGTGATCGCGCATGCAGTCGTCCAGCGCATCCTGCCCGGCGTGGCCGAAGGGCGTGTGACCCAGGTCGTGCGCGAGCGCGATGGCCTCCACGAGGTCCTCCTCGAGTCCCATCGTGCGCGCCACGGAGCGCCCGAGTTGCGCCACCTCCAGCGAATGCGTGAGCCGCGTGCGAAACAGGTCGCCCTCGTGGTTGAGGAACACCTGGGTCTTGTAGACCAGGCGGCGGAATGCGGTGCTGTGGACGATGCGGTCGCGGTCGCGCTGGAATTCGGTGCGCGTGGGCGCGGCGGCCTCGGGACGGCGGCGTCCACGCGACTTCGCGGGGTCGCTGGCCCAGCGCGGTGGTTCGGCGGGCGGGCGGGCGATCACGTGGAACGCGGCGATCAGGCAGCCGCGGTGAACGCGGTGATGACGTCGACGACGAGGGGCTCGGGCGCGGCGCGCACCACGGCGCGGCTCTCGCCGTCGAGCAACACGAAGCGGATGTCGCCGCCCTGCGCCTTCTTGTCGACGCGCATCAGCTCGAGGTAACGCGCGGGCGACAGGCTGGCCGGCCCGCGCACGGGCAGGTCCGCGCGCGCAACCAGCGCCTGGATGCGGCGCGCGAACGCGGCGCTTACCAGGCCCAGGCGTGCCGACAGCTCGGCCGCCATCACCATGCCGCAGCCGACGCCCTCGCCGTGCAGCCAGGTGCCGTAGCCCATGCCGGCCTCGATGGCGTGGCCGAAGGTGTGGCCGAAGTTGAGGATGGCGCGCAGGCCGGCCTCCTTCTCGTCGGCGCCGACGATGGACGCCTTGATCTCGCAGCAGCGGCGCACCGCGTGCGTGAGCGCGTGCCGGTCGCGCGCGCGCAACGCATCGATGTGGTGCTCGAGCCAGCCCAGGAACTCGACGTCGATGCACGCGCCGTACTTGATGACCTCGGCCAGGCCGGCGGACATCTCGCGGTCGGGCAGCGTGTCGAGCACGCCGAGGTCGCACACCACCTGTCGTGGCTGGTAGAACGCGCCGATCATGTTCTTGCCCAGCGGATGGTTGACCGCCGTCTTGCCGCCCACCGACGAATCGACCTGGGCCAGCAGCGTGGTGGGCACCTGCACGAACGCCAAGCCGCGCATGTAGCAGGCCGCGGCGAAGCCGGTCATGTCGCCGACGACGCCGCCGCCGAGCGCGAACAGCACCGTGCGCCGGTCGGCCTCCTGGCCCAGCAGCTCGTCGAAGATCAGGTTGAGGTGGGTGAGGTCCTTGTAGACCTCGCCGTCGGGCAGCGCCAGGGTGCGCACGCGGGCGAAGTGCGGCGCGAGTGCTTCGGCTAGCGTTGTCGAATAGAGCGTGTCGACCGTCTCGTTGGTGACGATCAGCGCGAGGGCCTTGCGATCGGCCTGGGGCGCCCAGGTGTGCGGATCGCACAGCAGGTCGCCGCCGATGAGGATCGGATAGCTGCGGTCGCCGAGCGCGATCTGCACCCGGGTGGGGGCAGCCTGGAGAAGTTCGGAAGGGGTCTGCATCGGCCGCTATTCTGCGTCCTCGCGCGGCTCGGTGCCCATGTCGAGCTGCATGGATATGAGATTGACCAGCATCGCGGCCGACTTGTGGGCGGTATCGACCACGATGTGCGCCACCTCGCGATAGAGGGGATCGCGCACCGCGTAGAGCTCGCGCAGGCGCTGGCGCGGGTCCGCCACCTGCAGCAGCGGACGCTGGGTGTCGCGGCTCAACCGGCGCGCCAGATCCTCCGGCTGGGTGTGCAGGTACACCACCGTGGCCCGCGAGTGCATGGCCTCGCGATTGGCGGGACGCAGCACGCTGCCGCCGCCGGTGGCGATGACGCGCAGCAGCGGCGCGGACAGCGTCTCGCGGATCACGCGCTCCTCGACGTCGCGGAAGGCGGGCTCGCCTTCGCGGTCGAAGAACTCACGGATGGAGCAGCCGAGGAATCGTTCGATTTCGTGATCGGAATCCAGAAACGGCAACTGGCGCATGCGCGCCAGTTGTCGCCCGATCGTGGATTTTCCACAACCGGGCATGCCGATCAGGGTGATTGCTTGAACGACGAGATCCTTTGGCCTGAGACTTAGCTCTGCTTCCTGCAAAGGTTGAAGCTGGAGATCGCCGGGAAGTAGATCACGCCCGGGTTGGCAAACGCATCGCTTCCGGCGTAAGTCGGGTAGAACTCGCCGTCGGGCAGCACGTTGTACGGGCTGGTCTGGAAGGGCGGGCTGGAAGTGATCGTGGTCAGGCTGGCGGCCGGCACCGGCAGTCCGGTCGGATAGGTGGCGTGCCCTTCGGTGCCCTCTACCGTGGTGGTGAAGGTAAGCACGGTGTCTTCCCAGCTGGCGTAGTTCTGGCCGTATTGCAGCGAGAAATGAGCCTTGCCGAACGAATCCGTCACATCGCTGCCGGCCGAGGTGGGCACGATGGCGACGCTGGCCTTGAACGGCTCCAGCGCGTTGCTGCCATTATGGTCCTCCGCGGCCTCCATATTGTTGTTGCGGTTGATGTCCTCGTTGTCGCAGGACTCGACGACGGGATTGAACCCGGTGCCGAGCACGGGATCGGCGAAAAGACCAGGGACCCACTTGGCATTCGATATACCGTATGCGCCACGATAGTACCGGGGGATGTCCACCCCTCCGGTCACCTTGGAGCCGGCGACAGGTTGGTTGGATGCATCGACCACCTGGACGACCAGGCTCAGCGAGTAGTTGTTGTTGGCGTTGTCGACGGTGATGATGCCGTTCGTCAGCACCGCGAGGCTGACGCCGCTGGCGACGACCGTCAGCGACGACGCCGAGACCGTGTTGGGGCAGATTCCACTGGCGAAGTCCGTGCTCTTCCAGCAGATCGTCGGGATGATGATGCCGCCGCGCGTGCCGGCCGTGTAGGTGACACGAGCCACGCCGTTGGCGTCGCTGTAGACCACGTTGTGCGTCAGGCCGTCCGCGGAATCGGACGACAGCGTGCCGCCGATGCTGTTGTTGTCGGTCATCAGGAACCGGACGCGGACGTTCGGGATCGGCGCGTTGTTGGCACCGATGAACAACGCTCGAAGTTCCACCTGATGGCCGGTGGAAACGCTCGACGGATTGGCCGCCAGCGATGGTGACGTCACCGTGCCAGCGTCCGGCACCACCGTCGTGCCATTCGTCGGAGACACGGTCGTGGTCGACGTCACGCCCGCCGCCTTCGCGGTCACCGTGGAGCTGGTGCTGGGCATCGTGAACGGGTAGGGATACTTGCCGTTGGCGTCGGTCGTGCCCGTGGCGTCCGCCTGACCGGCCATGCTGACCGTGATCGAGGCGCCGGCGATGGCGACGTTGGCGGCATCCAGCAGCGTGTATTGGATCGTCGCCGACGAGCCTGCCGTCGTCGACGCGGCGGTAGCGCCCAGGGTCGCACCCGTAACATCGATCGTGACCGTCTTCCTGAGCGAGCCCGACTTCACGACGAGCGTGATGCTGCGATTGGAGTGATCGCCGCCGACACCGATGGTGCCGATGACCACGCCCGACGTGTCGGTGGAGGTGGCCGAGGTGGTGACCACGCCGCTGTCGGCCGAGATGGTGACCGGCGCCGCGGCGACCACGTTGTTGTTGGAGTCGAGCGCGGTCACGGTGACCGTGGCCGAGTCAGAGCCCGTGCTGCTCAAGGCCGACTTGCTCGTGCTCACGTTCAGGCTGGCCGCGGACGAGATGCCGCCCTTGGTGTCGGCGGGCTTGCCGCCCGCGCTACAACCGGCCAGCACGATGCCGAGCGCAACCGCCGCGAGGATCGCTTTCATTTGTTGGATTCCCTGGAATTTCATTTTCAAAGCCTCAATGCGCGACCGTGCGATCCGAGATGATGCGCGGCGTGATGAAGATCAGCAGTTCGGTCCGTTGCGAGACCTTGGACGTGTTCTTGAACAGGTTGCCCAGGAACGGAATGTCGCCCAAAAACGGGATCTTGTCGGTCACGTTGCTGTCGGTCTGCTGGAACAGGCCGCCCAGGACGACGGTGCCGCCATTCTCCACCAGCGCCGTGGTCTTCACATGCTTGGTGTTGATCGCGAAGCCGGCGCTGGTGCTGCGGCCGACGCTGTCCTTGTTCACATCCACATCGAGAATCACGTTGCCTTCCGGCGTGATCTGCGGGGTGACCTGCAGGCGGATCTGGGCCTTCTGGAAGGTGACCGACGTGGCGCCGCTGGACGTCGCCTGCTGGTAAGGCAGTTCCTCGCCCGACTCCACGACGGCTTGAACTTGGTCGGCCGTGATGACGCGCGGGCTGGAGATGATGCGGCCGGAGCCGTCTTCTTCCAGGGCCGACAGCTCGAGGTTCAGGAAGCGGCTGGCGCTGGCGCTGAACAGCGACAGGGCGAACGTGGCGGCGTTGGCGGTGCTGCTGACCAAGCCGGCCTGCGCGGGAAAGTTGACGAACTGCGAATCGGTATAGGGCGCCGTGCCCGCCACCTGGCCGGTCTGGTACCCGACGCCTTCGTAGTTGCCGCCCACCGACACGTACTGGCTGCCGCCCACGTGGAACGCGTTGAAGGACGTGGTGCCCAGCTTGACGCCCAGCGCGCGGCCGAAGTTGTCGCTGGCCTCGACGATGCGCGCCTCGATCATGACCTGCCGCGACGGGATGTCGATGCGGGTGATGAGCGCCTGGATCTCTTCGAGCTTGGACGGGATGTCGGTGACGAACAGCTGGTTGGTGCGCGACTCGGCCACCACCGAACCGCGACTCGACAGCAGTCGCGTGCCGATGCCGCCGGAGGCGCCGGTGCCGGTGAGGCCGTTGGTCACCTCGAGCGCCTTCGTGTAGTTCAGCTGGAACGCCTGCATGTGCATCGGCTCCAGGTCGGCGATCTTCTTCTTCGCCTCGAGGTCGACCTGCTCCTTGGCTGCGAGTTCGTCCTTCGGGGCGATCAGCAGCACGTTGCCCGAGCGACGCTTGTCGAGGCCCTTGCTCTGCAGGATGATGTCGAGCGCCTGGTCCCAGGGCACGTCCTTCAGGCGCAGCGTGACGGTACCGGTGACGGTATCGCTGGTGACGACGTTGAAGTCGCTGAAGTCGGCGATGATCTGCAGCAGCGCCCGGATCTCGATGCTCTGGAAGTTGAGCGACAGGCGCTGGCCGGTGTAGCCCTGGCCCGCCACGAGCTTGTTCGGGTCGGTCTTGGCCGGACGCACTTCCAGCACGAACTGGTTGTCGGTCTGGTAGGCGCTGTGCTCCCAGGCGCCGGTGGGCGAGATCACCATGTGCACGTGATCGCCCGCCTGGGTGGTGGTGATCGTCTGCACGGGCGTACCGAAGTCGGCCACGTCGAGGCGGCGGCGCAGGCGCGCCGGCACGCTGGAGCGCAGGAAGTCGACGACCAGATCCTTGCCTTGCTGCTTCAGGTCGACGCCCACCTGCGTGCTGGCCAGGTTGACGACGATGCGGCCGGCGCCATCGGTTCCGCGGCGGAAGTCGATGTCGCGCAGATCGAGGATGTCGGCGTTCTGGCTGTTGGCGAAGTGCGTGTCGGTGCCCTGGGCGGGCGTCGCGGCGGCGGCCGCCGTGGCGACCGGCGCGGCGCCGGTGTCCAGCGAGATCAGCAAGGTCTTGCCCTGGATCTCGGCACGGTAGCTGGAGGCCGTCTTCAGGTTCAGCACGAGACGCGTGCGGTCGCCGGAGCTGGCCACGCTGACCGAGCGCACGTTGCCCTGGTTCACCTCGATGGACGACTTGCCGGAGGAATTGGTGACGCCGGGCAGGTCGATCGCCACGCGTGGCGGCGACTGCACCGCGAAGCCCGCGGGAACCGCGGTCAACGCTTCGCTCAGCTCGACGCGGACGACGTCCGTGCCACCTTGCTGCGTGCCGGTGACCGACATGATCCTGGGCTCCGCCCACGACGCCATCGGCAACCCCAATCCCAACGCCAGAACGAGCGCTGCTCCCGCGGTCCAACTCCGCATATTCCGATTCTCCTGACTGCTGTTCATCGCGCCTTCTCCTGAATCTGGAGGGTGCTGGCGCGCTCTATCCATTCACCCGTGGGGTCTTGCACGGTTTCCCGCAAGGTAATCTGTGAGTCCGTGATGCCGGTGATCTGGCCGTAGTTCTGGCCGATCCAGTCGCCTATCTTCACGTCGTGGAGACGACTCTCCACCATCAGCAGCGCGTGGGTCTTGCCGGCCTGCTGGAGCGAGCCGACCATGCTCATGCTGTCCAGCGGATACGACTCGAGTTCCTGCGTGGCGTGGGCCTTGGCGGCGGTGAGCAACGCGCTCGACTTGCCGGTGGCCGGGCCACCCACGGGGATGAGCTTCTGCGTTCCGAAGGGCTCGACGCCGGTCACGCCCAGGTAGGCCTGCGGATCGAATTTCTTGGGCGGATAGATGGGCAGCACATTGGGCTTGACCTCCTTGTGCTGCTCTTCCATCCACGAGATCAGTTCGTCGTTGTCGGCCGTGCACGCGCCGAGCGCGGACAACATCAGTACCCCGGCCGTGATGCAGAGGATTCGCTTCATTTCTTTCCTCCGGCGCTGCTGGCCGCGCGGGCCTGGACGACCTCGGCCGGATCCAGGTAGCGATAGGTACGCGCCGTGGCGTCCATCGACAGGCCGCTGCCGCCGACGATGCGGGTGTCCGGCGTGATCGACAGGTTGTGCAGCGTGACGATGCGCGAGAGCGCCGCGATGTCGGCCGCGAAGGCACCGATGTCGTGGAAGCGTCCGGTCACGCGGATGGAGATCGGCAGCTCGGCGTAGTACTCCTTGGTCTCGGTCTGGCCAGGAATGAACTGGTCGATGACGAGGCCCCGGCCGACGCCGGCCTGGTTGATGTCGGTGAGCAGCGCGTCCATCTCGGCCTTGCCGGGCAGCTGCTTCTCGAGCTGCGTGACGTAGGTCTGGACGTCTTCCTTCTGTTTCTTGAGGGCATCGAGGTTGATCGCCTGCGCGAGCTTCGTGCGGTACTCGTTCTTGAGCGCCGGCTCCTTGTCGCGTGCCGCCTGCAGGTCGTTGGACTGGTCGCTGAGGGCGGCGAACCATCCGATGACCGCCACGACGATGACCACCAGCGCCCAGGCCGTGAGCCGCGGCAGGAAGGGCCACTGGCCGGGTTGTTGCAGGTTCAGGTCGTTGAATTGCCCGAGCCCACCGCGCATGGCGGCGACGAAATTCGCGCCTCGATCTTTTGCTTGAGTAGCCATGCTTACCTCGTCGCCGTCGAAGCGGGTGCTGCGGCGGCTGCGCCGGATGCCGTCGGCGCCGCGCCGGAGGCGGCCGCGCTGGCGGCCGAGCCAGGAGCGGGCGGGCGCTTGAGCGTCACGCCCATCACGAAACCGTACATCCGGCGCTGGTCGCGGCTGCCCGCCACCTGCATCGTCTGCGACTTGATCTCGACCAGGTTCGGCTTCTCGAGCCACGGCGAGTTGTTGGCGACGTTGCGCAGGAACTCGGAGATGCGTTCGTTGGTCTGCGCCACGCCGGTGATCGCCACCTGCTGGCCGCCCTGCTTCACGCTGGTGAGGTAGACGCCTTCGGGCGTCTGCTTGACCAGCTCGTTGAGCAGGTAGACCGGCATGTTGCGGTCGGCCTGGAGGTCTTCGACGGCCTTCTGGCGCGCCTTCAGACGCTCGATGTCTTCCTTGAGGGCGGCGACGTCGGCGATCTGGGCGTCGAGGCGCTTGATCTCGTTGGACAGGAACTGGTTGTGGTCTTCCTGCGTGTTGATCTGCGCATTGACCAGGGTCCACCAACCGCCCACGACGGCGCCACCCACCAGCACGGCCATGCCGATGCCTGCGAAGAACGCATTCTTGCGTTGCTGGCGCCGCGCTTCGCGGTGCGGCAACAGGTTGATCAGAATCACTGCACGAACCTCCGCATCGCCAGCCCGCAGGCGGTCAGGTACGACGGCGCCTCGCGCCGAAGCTTGCCTTCACGCACGGCGCTCCCCAGTTTCATGTTCTCGAACGGATTGACGACCCGGCAGGCGAAGCCGGTCACTTCCTTGACACGCTCGCGCAGGCCCGACAGCGACGCCGTGCCGCCGGCAAGCATCACGTAGTCCACCTTGTGGTGCGGCGTGCTGGTGAAGAAGTACTGCAGCGCGCGGCCGATTTCGTGGGCCAGGCTGTCGACGAAAGGCATCAGCAGCGTGGATTCGAAGTCTTCCGGCAGGTCGCCGGCCAGCTTCTTCTGCTCGGCTTCCTCGAACGAGAAGCCGTACTGGCGCGAGATCAGCTGCGTGAGCTGGGCGCCGCCGAAGGTCTGGTCGCGGTCGTAGAGCATCTCGTCGCCGCGCAGCACCTTCAGCCCGGCGGTGTCGGCGCCGATCTCGAACAGCGCGACCAGCATGTCCTTGCCCTGCTCGGGCAGGCTGGAGATGACGCGGCCCATGGCCAGGCGCGAGGCGTGCGACTCGATGTCGAGCACGACAGGCTTGAGGCCGGCGGCTTCCGCCAGGCCCTGGCGATCCTGGACGCGATCCTTGCGGGACGCGGCGATCAGGACGTCGACGTCGCCGATCGAGCTCTGGCTCGGGCCGATGACGCAGAAGTCGAGGCTGACCTCGTCGAGCGAGAACGGAATGTACTGATGAGCTTCCGACTCGACCTGGATCTCCATCTCGGTCTCGCGCAGCCCGGCAGGGAGCACGATGCGCTTGGTGATCACGGCCGACTGGGGCATGGCCATGACCACGTCCCGGGTCTTGGCGCCGCTCTTGGCCACCAGCCGGCGCACGGCGTCGGCCACCTCGTCGAATTTCTCGATCTGGCCGTCGGCGATCCAGCCTTTCTCGAAGCTTTCGGAACCGAAGCGCTCGA
>JBBQYL010000063.1:0-23123 GCA_038208735.1 Burkholderiales bacterium | reverse complement strand
GAAGTTGTTGGCGGCGTTGGTCAGCGTGATGGCGTTGGTGCCCGCGTTCAGCGTGGCGGCGCCGTCGACCACCAGCGCGCCGCTCTGCGTGATGGGACCCGTGCCGCTGTTGGCCACCAGCGCGGTGGTCACGTGCGTGGTGCCGGTGCCGAACACGATGCCGGTGCCGGTGGCCGTCAGGCCGGCGGCGGTGCCGTCGACCGTGAGCAGGCCCGACGCGGTGAGCGTGGTCGCGCCGGTGCTGGCCAGGTGGGCCGTCAACGTGTTCGCGTCGACCAGCGTCACCGTGCCGCCGTCGACCGTGACGGCGCCGCCGAAGTCGTTGGTGGCGGTGTCGAGCTTGACGGTGTTGGTGCCCGCGTCCAGCGTGCTGGCGCCGGTGACCGACAGCGCGCCGGTCTGCGTGATCGTGCCGCTGCCCGAGTGCGCCGCGAGCGAGCCGGCGCTGGTGCTGCCGGGGCCGAACACGACGCCGACGCCGGTGGCCGACAGCGCGCCGCTGGTGCCGCCGTCGACCGTGAGCGCGCCGCCGGCGGCCACCAGGGTGGCGGAGGTGGCGGTGGACACGTGGGCGTTCAGCGCATTCAGGTCGGTCAGGCTGACCGCCCCGCCGGCGCTGGCCGTGACCAGACCCTTGAAGTCGTTGTTCGCATTGGCCAGCGTGACGGCGCCCACCGTGGCGGTGAGCGCGGCGGTGCCGTTGACCACGAGCGCGCCCGTCTGCGTGATGGCGCCGGTGGCGGCCGTCGACGACAACGTCGTGCCTACCGTCGTGCCGCCGAACGTGACGCTGGCGCCGTTGGCCGTGAGCGCGCCGCTGGTGCCACCGTCGACGGTGAGGCCGGTGCCCGCGTTGAGGACCGCGCTGGTGGCGCTGGCCAGGTGGACGGCCAGGCTCGTGGTGTCCGTGATGGCGACGGCGCCGCCGGTGGCCGTGACGAGGCCGCCGAAGTGGGCGCCCGGCGTCGTCAACGTGATGTCGCCGGTGCCCGCGTCGAGCGTGCTGGCGCCGCCGACCTGCAGCGATCCCGACTGGGTGATGGTGCCGTTGCCCGTGGTGGTGGCCGACAGGCTGCCGATGCTGGTGCTGCCCGTGCCGAACACGATGCCGGCGCCGCTGGCGGTGACCAGGCCGGTGCTGGTGCCGTCGAGGGTCAGGCCATTGGTGGCCGTGAGCGTGGTCGTGCCGGCGTTGAGCAGGTGCGCGGTGAGCGCGTTCGCGTCGGCCAGGTTGACCGCACCGCCGGTGACCGTGACCGCGCCGCCGAAGTCGTTGGACGTGTTGGACAGCGTGACCGCGTTCGCGCCGGCGTTCAGCGTGCTGGTGCCGGTGACCGTCAGCACGTCCGTCTGCGTGATGGTGCCGCTGCCCGTGCTGGTGGCGCCCAGCGCGCCCGCCGTGGTGGCGCCGAAGGACACGCCGACGCCGGTGGCCGCCAGCGTGCCGGTGGTGCCGCCGTCGACCGTCAGCAGGCCGCCGGCCGTCAGGCCCGCGCTGCCGACGGTGTCGAGGTGCACCGACATTGCGTTCACGTCCAGCAGCGTGACCGCGCTGCCGGTGACGGTGACGAGGCCGCCGAAGTTGTTGGCGGCGTTGCCCAGCGTGACCGCGTGGCCCGCGGCGGTGACGCCGCTGGTGCCGGTGACCACCAGCTTGCCGTTCTGCGTGAGGGTGCCCGTGCCGGCGTTGGCCGTCAGGTTGCCCGTGACGGTGGTGGCGTTGGCCGCGATGCTGCCGAAGACGATGCCGTCGCCGGACAGCACCAGCGCGCCGCCGGACGTGCCGCCGTCGACCGTCAGCACGGTGCCGCTGCCAGCCGTGAGGTTGGCGCTGGTGCTGCTGACGTGGGCCGTCAGCGCGTTGGCGTCGACGACGGACACCGCGCCGCCGGTGACCGACAGCGTGCCGAAGTCGTTGGTGGCCGCGTTCAGCGTGACGGCGCTGGAACCCGCGTTGATCGTCGCGGCGCCGGCGGCGACGATGTCGCCGGTGCCGGTCTCGGAGATCGTCGACGTCGAGGTCGCCGTGAACGTGCCGTCCGCCTGGATGTGGTTGCCGATGACGACGGCGCCGGTGCCGCCGCCCAGCGTGATGTTCTGCGCGTGGATGTCGCCGTTGGTGGTGATGCCGCTGCCGGCCGTCAACGAGACGTTGCCGCTCGTGACGATGGTGCCGGACGGCAGGCTCAGCGCGCCGGTGCCGCCGGCGGCCAGCGTGAGGCTGCCGCCGATGCCCAGCGTCGGGGCCGTGGCGAAGGTGAGGTTGCCGTTGCCTTCGATGTCGACGGACGCGCCGCTGACGGCGGTGATGGCGCCGGCGAACGTGTTGGTGCTCGTGGCCAGCGTCAGGTTGCCGCCGGAGGTCAGCGAGCTGGTGCCGGTGACGGCCAGCTTGCCGGTCTGCGTGATCGTGCCCGCGCCGCTGTGGGCCGTCAGGTTGCCGGTGACGGTGGTGGTGCCCGGGCCGAACACGAGCCCGACGCCGGTGGCCGACAGGTCGACGCTGGTGCTGCCGTCGACCTTCAGGACTCCGCCCGCATCGAGCGTGGCGGTGGTCGCGCCGGCAAGGTGCACCGAGAGCCCGCCGGCGGCGGTCAGGTCGACCGCGCTGCCGTTGACCGTGACGAGCCCCGTGAACAGGTTGGCGTTGGTGAGCGAGATCGTGTTGCCGGTGCCCGCGGCAGTGATCGACGACGCGCCGGCGGCGGTGATGATGCCGCCCGTCTGGTCGATGCCGCCCGCGGTGGCCCCCAGCGTGAGCGTGCCGCCGGCGGTGACGTCGTCGTTCACCGTCACCGAGGTGCCGGTGACCGACACGTCGTGGCCCGACAGCGCGCCGGTGGTGACGGCGGCGCCGGCAGTCAGCGAGATGTTGCCGACGGTGGTGACGGACGTGGGGCCCGTCAGCACGCCGGTGGACGCCAGCGTGAGGCTGCCCGTGCCGCCCGTCAGCGTGGCGTTGGCGGTGAGCGCGCCCGTGGCCTCGACGTCGACCGACGTGCCGGTGGCCGTGACGGTGCCCGCGAACGAGTTGGCCGTGGTGGCCAGCGTCACGTTGTGGCTGCCGGCGTTGAACGTCGCCGCGCCGCCGGTGGCGATCGTGCCGTTCTGCGTGATGTCGCCCGCCGTCGCGGTGACCGCCAGCAGGCCGGTGCCGACGCTGGTGGCGCCGAGCTTGATGCCGTTGACGTCCGTGACCGACACGGCATTGGCGCCGCTGTTGGACAGCAGGACGGCGCCCGTGAAGTCGTTGGCGTTGGCCAACGAGATCGTGTTCGCACCCGCATCGATGGTGACGTCGCCGGCCAACGCGGCCTGCGTGATCGTGCCCGTCTCGCTCAGCGCGCCGCCGCTGGTGATGCCCAGGGTGCCGGTGCCCACGTTGACCGTGCCGAGCACCAGCGCGTTGATGTCCTTGATCGAGACGGCGCCGCCGCCGCTGTTGGTGAGGTTGACCGTGCCCTTGAAGTCGTTGGCGTTGCCGAGTGCGATGCTGCCCGCATGGGCGTTGATCGTCACCAGGCCGGCACCCGTCTGCGTGATGGCGCCGGTCTGCGACAGCGCGCCCGTGCTGCTGATGTCCAGCGTGCCGGAACCCACGGCGACGGTGCCCAGCGCCAGCTGGTTCTTGTCGACGATGGCCACCGCGCTCGCGCCCACGCTGCTCAGGCTGACCGCGCCCGTGAAGTCGTTGTTGGCATTGGCGAGCGTGATGGCGTTCGTGCCGGCGTCGAACGACACGGCGCCCCCGCCCGTGGCCTGCGTGATGGCGCCGGATTGCGTGATCGCGTTGGCGGCGGTGACGTCCAGCGTGCCCGTGCCCAGCGTGGCGGCCAGCGCCAGGCCGTGCGCGGCGTTCGACGCGATGGCGACGTTGCCGGCGGTGTTGTCGACGGTGAGGGTTCCGTCGAATTCGTTGCTGCCGGTGCTGATGTCGATGCCATGGCCCTGGCCGTGGATGACGGTGTTGCCGCCCACCGTGAGGTCGCCCGACTGGGTGATGCCCGCGCCCGTGGTGCCCGTGAGCGTGAGGTCGCCGCCGACGACCAGCGTCGGCAGGGCCGTGACGCCGGTGGCGGTGACGTTCTGCACCGCGCCGGTGGCGGCCTGCAGCGTGACCGCGCTCGCGGCGCCGGTGGCGAAGAAGGCGAGCAGCGACGATTCGGCGACGACCGTACCGCCGACGTTCAACGCGATGGGCGTGCCGGAGGCCAGGACGGCGCCACGGGTGAGGGAATCGCCGACCGCCGTGCCCGCGTTGATGGTGTTGGTGCCGCCGCCGATGCTGACGGCGCCCAGCGTGAGGCTGTTCGCATCCGTCAGCGTGACGTTGTGGACGCCGGTGTTGGTGAGGCTGACCGCGCCCTTGAAGTCGTTGGCGGCATCGAGCTTGATGACGGCGCCGCCCGTGGTGAAGGACACGCCGCCCGCGCCGGTGGTCTGCGTGATGGCGCCCGTCTGCGTGATGGCGCCGTCGGTGGTGACGGACAGTCCGCTGGTGGTGACGGCCGAGGTGCCGAGCGACACCGCGCCGGTGGCGCCGATGACGACGGCGCCGCCGCCGCTGGCGGTGAGCGACAGGTCGCCGCCGAACGTGTTCGTAAACGTGGCCAGGGTGATGCCCAGCGCGTTGCCGGCGAGGGACGTGGCGCCCGCCACCTGCAGCGCGCCGGTCTGCGTGAGGGCCGAGCCGGCAAGCGCCGACACGGTCAGGTCACCGCTGACGGTGAGCGCCGGCAGCGCGGTGGCGCCGACGACGGTGAGATCGAGCGCGGTGGTGCCGGTCTCGCCGATGGCGATGCTGGTGGCGCTGCCGGTCTTGAAGAAGCTGGCGACGGTGGCGTCCGGGGTGTTGCCGCCGACGGACAGCACCAGCGTGCCGCCGGCGCTGAAGGTGCCCGAGCGCGCGAGCGTGTCGCCCGCGGCGGAGCCGGCGGTGAACGTGTTGGTGCCGGTGCCCACCGCGATGTTCTTCAGCGCCAGGCTGTTGACATCGACCACGGTGACGTTGGAGGCGCCGGTGTTGGCGACCGAGACGCTGCCCGTGAAGTCGTTGGCGGCGTTGTTGAGGTTGATCGAGGCCGCGCCGGCGTCGATGGTGGCGGTGCCGGCGACCGCCAGGTTCTTGCCGGCGGCGGTCAACTGGGTGATCGCCCCGCCGCCGTTCGAATCGACGGAAAGATTGCCGCCGACCGTGATCTTCCCGAGGGTGACCGCGTCGTTGGTGACGATGTTCAGGTTGCCGGAGGCGCCGGTCGTGATCGACGAGGTGCTGTCCATCGAGAACGCGCCGGCATTCGTGCCCGCACCCGCCGAGCCGACGCCGGTGACGCCGGCGTTCACGTTGACGTTGATGGAAGTGGTGCCGCCGCTGGCCGCGATGCTCCCGCCGGTGAAGAGGACACCGCCCTGGGCGTTCAGATTGAGCGTGGCGCTCTGGAGACCCGTCAGGTTGTGCGTCGTGATCGGCGCGCTGATCGTGATGGTGCCCGTGCCCGTGCCCGTGCCCGTATTGACGTTGACCGTCGAACCGCTGTTGAGGGCGTTGCTCAGGGTCGTGTTGTTGAGGATGGATCCCGTGCCGGTGGCCTGGAAGGGCGACGTCGTTCCGACGCTGTTGGCACCGGTGGAGATGGCCAGGTTGGCCGGGTCGATCAGCCAGGTGCCGCCCGCGCCGACGTCGACCGAGCCGGAGGCCTGGAGCTCGCCGTGCGACGAGGTCTCCAGCGCGCCGCCGATCGCGCCGCTCGCGCCGTGGGCCGTGATGGCGCCGGCTACCTGGGTGCGGTCGTCCGACCACACCACCACGTTGCCGCCATCGCCCTTGGTGATCGCATTCGCGTTGATGACGCTGGTGCCGTCGACGATGGCCTGGCTCGCGTTCGCGTCGCCGTCGGCGCCCGCGCCGTGCCAGTCGCCGCCCACGCGCACCACGCCGCCGCCGGCGGCGCCGGAGACGTCGACCGTGGCGCCGAACAGGCCCACGTCGGCGCCGACCACCTTGACGGTGCCGCCGACCTGGCCCGCGGCCTTGCCGCTCGCATCGAGGGTGCCCGTGACGTTGACCACGCCGGAGGCGCCGCCGTCCAGCACGACGACGCCGTTGCGCGAGCCGATGGAATGCGCCTGCACGATGCCATCGACGTTGACGACCGTGCCCAGCAGGGCGTTGGTGGCCTTGGCCGAGATGATCACCTGGCCGCCGTCGGCCTGCACGATGCCGCCGGAGCGCACGAGCGCCGCCGCGGTGGGGGCGTCGACCGACACCGACACCAGGTCGCTGCCGGTGAGGTTCAGGGTGACGCGGCTGCCGGCCACCAGGGCCGCGGTGCCGCCGTTGGCCACGATGGTGCCGGTGTTGGACACCTGCGCGCCGGCCAGCGCCACGAAACCGGCCTTGATCACGCCCTGGTTGTCGACGCTGCCGCCGGTGCCCGAGAAGACATCGTTGCCCGACAGGTAGTCGGCGTCGGAGATCGCCAGCGTGGAGGCCACGAGGCCGGCCGCGTTCACCTGCGCGCCGGGCGCGAAGTAGATGCCGGCGTTGTTGATCAGGAACACCTGCCCGGTGGCGGTGATCTGGCCGAAGATGCTGGTGGGGTCGCTGCCGACCACCCGGTTGAGCGTGGACGACGTGGCGCTGGGCTGAAGGAAGTTGACCTTCTCGCCGGCGGCCACGTTGAACGACTGCCAGTCGATGACGCCCTTGTTGGTGGTCTGCGTGACGTTGAGCGAGCCGTTGGCCGGCGTGCCGATGGTGATGTTGCCGGAGGTGACCTGGCCGCCGGTGGGCAGCGCCATCGCCTGCACCCCGTAGCCGGCCAGCAGCGCCATCAACAGGCGGCTGGGCGCGGGCGTGCGCACGCGCGCCATCGTCAGCTTGAACTTGAATCCCACGCGCAGCACCATCTGGCGCATGCTGTAGATGGACGACGACAACAACGACGACTTGGTCTTTTCCACGACGAACCCCTGGTGTTCCACGGCCCGGCGGGCTTGCATGCCCGCGGCCGTCTTGATGATCGATTTCCCCGAGGGACGTCGCGCGACGCGCACGTCCCCTCCCCTTCAGATCAGAACCATTTCTGCAGCGACGCCCACGCCCGCGTCATGCGGTTGTCGGAACCCGGCAGGTCACTCTTGTTGATGCGATGCGCCACGTCCAGGCGGAACTGGAAGTTGTCGCGGCTGGTGAGGTTCAGGCCCAGGCCGTAGCCGCCCAGCGTCTTCATGTTCTGGTTGTCCGTGCTAAGCCGATCGTGGAAATCCTTCACGCGGCCGCCGTCCACGAAGGCGCTGAGCACGAACGGCGCGTTCCACAACGTCCAGGCCGGCACGCGTTGGCGCAGTTCCACCGTGCCCTGGAACACGTCGTCGCCGACGCCGTCGCCCACCGCGAAGGCGCGGACGCCATGCGGACCGCCGAGCGATGCCTTCTCGGAGGTGTCGAGGTTCTGGAACCCCAGCTGCCCGCGCATCGACAGCAGCACGCTGGTGGTGTCCGTGATCGCCTGCAGCCGCTGGTAGTCGCCATTCAGGTGCTCGAACGCCCCGCTTGTCTTGTGCTCGTCGTTCGACTCGTTCGGATCGTGCTTCTTGAGCCGGTTGTCGCCCGCGTTGAGCGTCAACGTGAAGCTGTTGAGCGACCCACCGAAATACTCGTCGCGGAAGTCGCCGGTGGTGCCCAGGTGGCCAACGTAGATGTCGCGTTCGTTGTGGTTGATGCCGCCCGACGTGCGGTCGTCCATCTGCTTGATGTCCGCGCCGGCGACGGCGAACAGGTTGAAGTTGCGCGAGCGGATCACCGGGTGCTGCACGTTCAGCGAGCCCACGATCGCGTAGCCGTCGGCATTCAGACCTACGAACTGCGCGCCCAGCACGTTGTAGTGCAGATAGGTGAGGCTGACCGTGGCCTTGGTGCCGTACGATCCCACCGGCGCCGTGACGCCGCCGCGCACCAGGTCGACGCCGTTGTGCTCGCTGGCCAGGCCGCCGACCGTCCACGATTCGCCCAGGCCCAGGAGGCCGTTGGCAACCAGGTCGGCGCCCACCCGGACCAGGCCCGTACTCTCGTTGCCGGCGTTGTCGACATAGCCGTCGCCGCCGAAGGCATTTCCCTCGTCGACCACCTTCACCAGCAGGTCGGCCTCGCCGGTCTCGGCGCCGGGGCGCAGGACGGAGGTGACCTTGACGCCGGGCAAGTCGTTCAGCAGCAGCAGCGGTCGCTCGACGTTCTGCTCGGTGACGGCCGCGCCCTTGGGCAGCAGGTGCATGTAGCCGTCGACGATAAACGGGCTCACGCGCTGGGTGGTGACCTCGGCGCGGGTGTCGCCGATGCGGGCCTCCACCACGCGCAGCGTGACGATGCCGTTGGGCACCTCCTGCGCGGGCACCAGCACCTGGGTGAGGAAGAAGCCGGCGTCCTTGTAGCGGTTCTTGATGGCCTCGGCGGCATCGAGAAGCTGGTCGGTGCCGGCTTCCTTGCCGACCCACGGGCGCACCAGCGCGAGCAGGTCGTCGGACGGGAAGATCGTGTTGCCGGTGAGGGCGAAGCCCTTGACCATCAGCGTGGGGCCGTCGGCGGCGCTGGCGGCACGCGGTGCGTCGGCGGCCGGCAGAACGTTGCCGTCCTTCTTGATTTCAAGCGGCTGTTGCGGGGTGGTGGACTCGAGCGCGCGGCCGGCGTTGGCGTTGGTCGGCGGCGGCGAAGGCGCTGGCGGCGGCGAAGGCGCCGGCGGCAGGACGGTCTGAGCCAACAACGAGCCGGATAAGCTCAGGCTGGCGAGGGCGACGACGACGTAGCCCAACCCGTAGTGGGTATGAGATTTCAACTGACTCTCCTTCCTCTTGTTCCATCCGCTGCAGCGGATGCTTGTTTGCCTCGCCAAGCCCTTGGGGCGCTTGCGAATGTAGAGAATTGTTACCCGAACGCGACCGGAGCGCATCCCCCTCCAGGGGGGTTTTACACGGCGTGGCGCGGGTGCCTCACGGGGTATGAGCAACAACCCCTACTCCCTCGGGTTCGCGACACGCTCGTGTCATGGAACACCCTTACCCTGGGTCAAAATCCATGTGTCCGAAAACGGCGAGTCGGCGCGTTCCAGGTGCCTATCATTGGCGCATGGAACTCGATCCCGACACCGCCTGGAAGGCCCTGGTCGCGCACGACGCCCGCTTCGACGGCCGGTTCTTCGTGGGCGTCACGTCCACGCGCATCTACTGCCGGCCGGTGTGCCGCGTGCGCACGCCGCGACGCGAGAACTGCCGCTTCTACGCGAATGCCGCGAGCGCGGAGCAGGCCGGCTTCCGGCCCTGCCTGCGCTGCCGTCCCGAGCTCGCGCCGGGCCTGAGCCTGATGGACTCGTCGCAGGTGCTGGCCCAGCACGCGGCCCGCATGATCGACCACGCCGTCCGCGTGGGCGCGGCCGTGCGCATGCCCGAGATCGCCGGCCGCCTGGGCGTCACCGAGCGCCACCTGCGCCGCGTGTTCGCGCAGGCCCATGGCGTGAGCCCGATCGACTACCTCACCACGCAGCGCCTGCTGCAGGCCAAGCAGTTGCTGACCGACACCGACCTTCCGGTCACCGAGGTGGCGCTCGCCTGCGGCTTCGAGAGCCTGCGCCGATTCAACGCGGTGTTCGCCGAGCAGGTGCGGCTCAAGCCCACCGAGTTGCGGCGCGCCAGCAGCGCCGCGCGCACGCCTGCGGGCGGCGGCGTCACGCGCGTGCGCCTGGGCTATCGCCCGCCCTACGACGTGCCCACGATGCTGGCGTTCTGGGCACAGCGCGCGCTGGAGGGCGTCGAGGTGGTGGACGGCCGCATCCTCCGCCGCACGTGGAGCGCACCGCGGCCGGCATCCGACGAGCCGTCGCGTGCTGGCGCCGCCGCGGCCCCGGCGCGCGGCTGGATCGAGCTCGAGTTCCTCGAGGAGCGCCACGAGGTGGAGCTGCGCGCCAGCGCCAACCTGGCCGCGCACGCGGGCCAGCTGGTGGAGGCCGCCCGCCACGCGCTCGACCTCGACGCCGATCCGGCCCACCTGGGGCCGCTGCTGGAATCCCTGCGCGCCCTTCACCCGGCGTCCCCCATCGCGGCCGGCCTGCGCATGCCCGGCAGCTTCGACTGCTTCGAGACGGCCGCCCGCATCGTGCTGGGCCAGCAGGTGACAGTGGCGGCGGCCCGCACGCTCACACGCCGCCTCATCGAGCGGTTCGGCGTGCCGGTGGAGACGCCATGGCCCGGCTTGCACCGCTGCTTTCCCGACGCCGCCACCATCGCGGCGGCCACGCCCGATTCCATCGGCGAGCTGGGCATCGTGCGCCAGCGCGTGGGCGCGCTGCAGGCGCTGGCGCGCGCGGTGGTCGACGGACTGCCGCTGCATCGTGGCGCCCCGCTGGCCAGCACGCAGGCGGCGCTGCTCGCCCTGCCCGGCATCGGCGACTGGACGGTCCAACTGCTGGCCCTGCGCGTGCTGGGCTGGCCCGACGCCTTCCCGGCCACCGACATCGGGCTGCTGAAGGCGCTCGGGCTGGCCCAGGCGCGCGATGCGCCGCAAGCCATCGCGATGGCCGAGGGCTGGCGGCCGTGGCGCTCGTACGCCGTCATCGCGCTGTGGCGAGCGTTGGAATCTGCCCATGCACGGGGTCTTGATGCACGGGGTCCGGCCCCGAAGGCGCCAGACCTCGCTGGACCGAAACGAATCGCCGCGCGTCAAGCGCCGAAGACAGCCCGCCGACAGACCACCGCCAAGGAATCGACATGACCCGCCCCGCCTCCTCCGCCCTGCCCGCCCGCCGCACGACGGGCGCGGGACTCGCCCAAGGCGTGATCGACACGCCGCTGGGACCGCTCACCGCGCTGGCCTGCGAGGCCGGCCTCATGGGCCTGTGGTTCGACCACCAGCAGCACTGGCCCGGCCTGTTGGACGCGCCGGTGGACGACGCGCAGCGCTGGATCGCCCAGGCGCGCGCCGAGCTAAACCTGTATTTCGCCGGCAGCCTGCGCGAGTTCAAGGTGGCCCTGGCGCCGCAGGGCACGCCGTTCCAGGAGGCCGTCTGGGGCCGCCTGTCGGCCATCGGCTGCGGCGACACGATCAGCTACGGACGCATCGCCCGCGAGGTGGGCAGCCCGCAGGCCTCGCGCGCGGTCGGGGCCGCGGTGGGCCGCAACCCGATCACGGTGATCGTGCCCTGCCACCGCGTGATCGGCGAGAACGGCACGCTCACGGGGTATGCCGGAGGGCTGCATCGCAAGCAGGCGCTGCTGGATATCGAGGGGATCGTGTTGCCGGTCGGCACGCGCCAGGGCGGACTTTTCGAGCCGTCGACCTCGTGAAGAGTCATCCTGCGCGTAGTCGCAGGATCCATGCGGGCTGGCAGGGGTGGATCCTGCGACTGCGCGCAGGATGACGGCGGCGCCATGCGGCGCGCGCCGTCACCTGAAGCAGCGCATGTCGAATTCGTAGGTGGAGATCAACGAGGGCGTCGTCTCCACGGGCTCGCGCTTGACGCCGCCGTCGCCGCGCACCAGGTGGAACGGGGTCACGGTGCAGTGCGCCGGCGTCAGGTCCACCACCACCTCGTACTGCTCGTTGAGCCTGGGCACGAAGCTCGGCACCTTGCAGACGCCGGCCTGGCGGGTGCGCACCTCGGACTGGGTGTCGGGCATCAGCGAATGCATGATCTCGCTGCTGGTGACCGTGGGGAACACGGCGCGCGGGCCGATCACCAGTGGCTCGTCGGCCGGCACGAAGCGTTCCAGCGAGGCGGCCGACACCGGCTTGTCGTCGAGCATGCCGATGCGCTCGGCGTCGTGGCTGTTGCCGCCGGTCATGCCCAGGTTGGCCTTCGTGAAGCAAGTCGGCGAGTCGAACACGGCGATATCCGCGTAGTAGGCGAACGGGTGCAGGTTGACCACCCGGACCTTGGCCGACGGCGCGGCCTTGGGCGGCTCGACGTACGTCGGCGCGGTGTTGGGCAGGGCCGTGCAGGCCGCGATCGCCGCCGCTAACGCCAGCGCCACGGGCGCGCGAAGGCGGTCTGCGGCGGGGGCGACGGGGGACAGGCGTTCGGTCATGTCCGGGATATCGGCCGCTTTTCCGGCGACCTGAAGTCGCGCGAGAATGCGTCACCGCGCGAATTGACTCCGGAAACGAAAACAGCCACCCGGAGGTGGCTGCATCGACGATCTTGGCGGAGTGGACGGGACTCGAACCCGCGACCCCCGGCGTGACAGGCCGGTATTCTAACCAACTGAACTACCACTCCAAGTGGTCGCTCGCTTCGAGCCTGCGCTCGACGCTGCGAGCATTGCGCTCGCGTCTGTGACTGGTGACCCCAAGGGGATTCGAACCCCTGTAACGACCGTGAAAGGGTCGTGTCCTAGGCCTCTAGACGATAGGGCCAGTCGTAAAGCAATTCTGCACCAGGTTTCCCCGGGAAGAAAAACGGGCTGCAATCCTGGACTGCAACCTGCACATATTTTGGCGGAGTGGACGGGACTCGAACCCGCGACCCCCGGCGTGACAGGCCGGTATTCTAACCAACTGAACTACCACTCCACGTGGTCGGCAACTTCGAGCTTTCGCTCCAAGCGCTGCCTGCAACTTGTTTCCCAGCGTGGCTTGGCGACCCCACGGGGATTCGAACCCCGGTAACGACCGTGAAAGGGTCGTGTCCTAGGCCTCTAGACGATAGGGTCTAAATTCCGTCTTCTCTTTTCTACCACGCGCTGCTGGCAACCACGAACGCGGTTGGTGGAGGTAAACGGGATCGAACCGTTGACCTCTTGCATGCCATGCAAGCGCTCTCCCAGCTGAGCTATACCCCCGTATTTGGCCTCGGTGTTTGATTTCCGAAACCGCATCGCGTGGTGAAGAGCGAAGACAGCTAGTATAGAACAGATTTCAAAGGGTGCGCAAGCGGTCGAGTACAACTTCGCGTGCAAAAAGGGCTACAAGCGCGTCGATCGCAGGCGTCTGCGCGCGGCCGCACACGATCACGCGCAACGGGATCGCCAGTTGCGGCATCTTGATCGCATGCGCCACCAGCGTTTCCTTCATCGCGGCGGCGATGCCGGCCTTGTCCCAGGTGGCCGTCTCGAGCTTGTCGCGCAGCGTGCGCAGAGCCGCCTTGGAGACATCGGTGACGTGCTGGTCGACGTCGGCCTGAGCCGGCGTGGCGACCTTGAAGAACATCTCCATCCACGCGGCCAGTTCCACCGTCGTCTGGCAACGATCCTTGAGCAACGCGCAGCGTGCGGCCATCGTGTCGTCGGCCACGGCCTCGATGCCGCGCTTCTTCAGCTGGCCGACGACCAGCGCTGCCAGGCGCGCGTCATCGGCCTGCTTCATGTGATGCGCGTTGACCCACAGCAGCTTGGCCGGATCCCACTGCGCCGGGCTCTTGTTCAGGTGCGAGCCGTCAAACCACGTCACCATCTGCTCCAGCGTGAACAGCTCGGTGTCGCCGTGGCTCCAGCCCAGGCGCGCGAGATAGTTGTTCATGCCTTCGGGCAGGTAGCCGTTGTCCTCGTAGTCGGTGACGCTGACCGCGCCGCGGCGCTTGGACAGTTTCAGGCCGTCGTCGCCCAGGATGATGGGCAGGTGGCCGAACTGCGGCAAGGCGGCGCCCAGCGCACGGAACATGTTGATCTGCCAGGGCGTGTTGTTGATGTGCTCGTCGCCACGGAAGACGTGGCTGATCTTCATGTCCCAGTCGTCGATCACCACCGCGAAGTTGTAGGTGGGCACGCCGTCGTCGCGCATGATGATCAGGTCGTCGAGCTCCTTGTTGCCGATCGTGATCGGCCCCTTGACCAGGTCGTCCCAGGTCACCTCGCCGTCGAGTGGATTGGCGAAGCGCACCACCGGCTTCAGGTCCGCAGGCACCGGCGGCAGCGTCTTGCCGGGCATCGGGCGCCAAGTGCCGTCGTAGCCCCAGTTTTCGCCACTCGCCTTCTGCGCATCCTTCATGTTCTTGAGCTCGTCCGGCGTGCAGTAGCAGAGGTACGCAGTGCCTGCCGCCAGCATCTGGTCGACGACCGTCTTGTAGCGATCCAGGCGCTGCATCTGGTAGACCGGGCCTTCGTCGTACTGCAGGCCCAGCCACTTCATCGCGGCCAGGATCTGCTCGACCGAATCCTGCGTGGAGCGGGCGACGTCGGTGTCCTCGATGCGCAGCACGAACTCGCCGCCGTGGTGGCGCGCGAACGCCCACGAGTACAGCGCGGTGCGCGCGGTGCCGAGGTGGAGGAAGCCCGTCGGGGACGGGGCGATGCGGGTGCGGATGGGAGTGGTCACGGGGCGGGAAATGAGAAGGCACCCGAAGGTGCCGTGGACCGTGGCGTGGAAGCGCCGGGTGCTTATTCTTCGGAGTTCTGCAGCGCCAAGCGCGAGCGCGCCGGATCGTCTTCTTCGGTCTGCTGCGAGCGGCGCTGCGTCTGCATCGTGTTGAAGTCCTCGACGCTGACATCCCCAGTGATGTAGCGGCCGTCGAAGCACGAGGCCTCGAAGCTGGCGATCTTGGGATTGAGCTTGCCGACCACTCGCTTCATGGCGTCGACGTCCTGGTAGATCAGCGCGTCGGCGCCGATGAAGTCGCGGATCTCGTCCTGCGTGCGCCCGGAGGCGATCAGTTCCTCGGGCGTGGGCATGTCGATGCCGTACACGTTCGGGTACTTGACCGGCGGCGCAGCCGACGCCATGTAGACCTTGTTGGCGCCCGCCTCGCGCGCCATCTGCACGATCTCCTTGGACGTCGTGCCGCGCACGATGGAGTCGTCCACCAGGAGCACGTTGCGGCCCTTGAACTCGACGCCGATCGCGTTGAGCTTCTGCCGCACGGACTTCTTGCGCACCGACTGCCCCGGCATGATGAAGGTGCGGCCGACGTAGCGGTTCTTGACGAAACCTTCGCGGTACGGCTTGCCGATCTTCTGCGCCAGTTGCATCGCAGACGGGCGGCTCGATTCGGGAATGGGGATGACGACGTCGATGTCGGACGGCGGCATGGTGGAGATCAGGCGCTGCGCCAGCGTCTCGCCCATGTTCAGGCGCGCCTGGTAGACCGAGATGCCGTCGATGACGGAGTCAGGGCGCGCCAGGTACACGTACTCGAACATGCACGGGTTGAGCGACGGGTTGTCAGCGCACTGCTTGGCGTGCACATTGCCGTTCGGATCGATGAACAGCGCCTCGCCCGGGGCGACGTCACGCACGACCGTGTGGCCGGTGCCTTCCAGCGCCACGCTCTCGCTGGCGACGATCACGCTGTTGCCATCGGCCGTCTGCGCGGTGCCGTAGATCAGCGGACGGATGCCGAACGGGTCGCGGAACGCGAGCAGGCCGTAGCCGGCGATCAGCGCGACGACGGCGTACGAGCCCTTGACGCGCTTGTGCACGGCGCTCACCGCCTGGAACACGACGTCGGGCGTGAGCTCGGCGCCGCGGGCCGCGTTCTCGAGCTCATGCGCGAGGATGTTGATCAGCACCTCGGTGTCGGACTCGGTGTTGATGTGGCGGCGGTCCCGGTCGACCAGTTCGGCCTTGAGCGCGTGCGCGTTCGTCAGGTTGCCGTTGTGCACCAGCACGATGCCGAACGGCGCGTTCACGTAGAACGGCTGCGCTTCTTCTTCGCTGTAGGCGTTGCCCGCGGTCGGGTAGCGCACCTGGCCCAGGCCGACGGTGCCCGGCAGCGCGCGCATGTTGCGCGTGCGGAAGACGTCCTTGACCATGCCGCGGGCCTTGTGCATGAAGCACTTGGTGCCCTGCATGGTGACGATGCCGGCGGCATCCTGCCCGCGGTGCTGCAGCAGCAGCAAGGCGTCGTAGATCAGCTGGTTGACGGGGGATTTTGAAATCACGCCGACGATGCCGCACATAGCTTGTTCCGTTTCCTGAAATACCGAGAGTGTTCCGTGACCGTCGTCGCAGACCTCCGTCACACCCATAACCGTAGCCGAGTTCGGCCTGAATAGGTGGAGGAAGTGCTCTGAAGCCGTGAATGAAATTCGCAGCTTCTACGTATTGATGTGCACGTTAAGTGACTTCGGAAGGATGGGTTTCAACCCCTCCAGCGCCAGGCCCAGCCAGGCCGAGCCGTGTGAATTCTTCCAGGGGGCGGCGCTGGCATACGGCGACAGCGTCACCAGCATGCCCACCGCCACCAGGATCACGGCGCCACGCACGACGCCGAAGATGCCGCCCAGCAGGTGGTCGACGAACGACAGCGGCGTGGCCGAGATCAGCGCCCGCAGCATGCGCGCCAGCAGCGTGCAGGTGAGCAGCACCAGCACGAAGATCGCCACGTAGGCGACCCACAACCGCAGCCCGCCGTCCAGCGGGATGAAGTCGGACAGCGGCGGCCCCAGCGTGTTGGCGAGGACGAACGCCACCAGCCAGCCGAGCAGCGACACGATCTCGAAGACGAAGCCGCGCCACAGCCCGACCAGCGCCGACAGGACGAACACCGCCAGCAGGATCAGGTCGACCCACCCCAGCTGGATGTCGAAGTGCGGCAGGTTCATAGCGCGAGCACCACGGCCGGCAAACCGTCGCTCCTGATCCGCGCGGCGACCTTGTCGGCCTCGGCCTTGGTGGCGTACGGACCCACGCGCACGCGCACCCGCTTGCCGGTGGGGGTGTCGACCGGCTGCGTGTACGTCTTCATGCCGAGCTTCTCGACCTTGGCGCGCGCCTCGCGCACCTTGCTGTCTTCCAGGAACGCACCGACCTGGACGACGAACCGTGCGCCCGCGGCGGCGTCCGACGGCTTGGGCGGGGGCGTGGCAGCGAGGATGGCGGCCGGGGACGGTGTCGAGGCCGGGGGCGGTGGCAGCACCGGGCCGACGTGCTGCGCAGGCTTGGGCGCGGCGACGACGGGTGCCGTCGCCGCCGGCTTGGCTGGCTTCTGGTCCGGCTTCGTTTGCGCAACGGCCGAGCTGGACGCGACCGCGTGCGCCGAGGCCGGGGTGCTGGTGTTGCTCGCCGGGCTGGCCGTGAGCGCCGCCGCCAGTGAAGCGAACGCCGAACGATGCTCGGGCGTGGCGGCGGCCACCGACGCCGCGGTCGGCGCGGACGGACGTGCGTCATAGGACACGGACTCGGGCTTGGGCGACGACGCCGCCGTCAGCGACGGCGCTGAGCCGACGGCGGGCAGCCTCGCGGCCGTGCGCGCACTCGCGTGCGAGCTCGTATCGATGACGCCCGGCGCGTTGCGGGCGGGGATTTCGATGGGCAGGTC
Organism: Burkholderiales bacterium; assembly: GCA_038208735.1. Taxonomy (GTDB): domain Bacteria; phylum Pseudomonadota; class Gammaproteobacteria; order Burkholderiales; family Burkholderiaceae_C; genus Scleromatobacter. Next base: position 5,886 of record JBBQYL010000063.1, on the reverse strand, counting down.
GACGGCAATGGGCCGCGGCTGCGTCTCGAACAGCAGCGGGAAGCCAATGACGCCCACCAGCAGCAGCACCGTCGCACCCATCAGGCGTGTGCGCGCACGAGCGCGCGCCTCGCGGACAGCTTCGGCGGCATTGGCGGGATTCTGGGTATTGGCCAGCGGGGCCTGGCGTGCGGCGGAGCTACCGCTCCGCCCAGGCTTGCCGGGTTTGGCAGACGTCTGCTTATTGCGTTGGAAAATCGACAGCAGCCCCATGCCTTCTCATCGGTATCCGGGGCCGGACAAGTGGCGATGGAGCTTTGCTAAATGCGCGCCGCTGCATCAACCGAGGTGTCGGGCCACCAGTCGTGGGGGGCCGTCCTTCAGCACGCCGCCCACGGTGTAGAACGAGCCGAAAACGACAATTCTATCAGTCGGGTCGGCCTGTGCGAGGGCCGCGGCCAGCGCCTGCGCCGGCGACGTGAAGGTGCTCACCCGCGCCTTCGGCGACGCGGACGGCGCCGTGGCCGTCAACGACCACACCGCTTCGGCCAGTTCCGCGGCCTTGGCGGCGCGCGGCAGCGGCAGGTCGGTGAGCATCCAGTCGTCGACCAGGTGCGCAATCTTGCGGAGCGCGCCGGCGAGGTCCTTGTCGTGCATTGCGCCGAACACGGCAAACGTGCGCTTGAAGAAGCCCATCTGGTCGAGGTTCAGCGCCAGCGCGGCCACGGAGTGCGGGTTGTGCGCCACGTCGAGCACCAGCGCCGGCGTGCCGGGGATGATCTGGAAACGCCCTGGCAGGTCGATCGACGCCAGCCCCAGGCGCACAGCCTGCGCAGTCATCGGCAGCCTGTCGCGCAGCGTCTCGAGCGCCGCGAGGGCGCCCGACGCGTTGAGCAACTGGTTCGCGCCGCGCAGCGACGGGTAGCCGAGCGAGTTCCAGCGCTTGCCGCGGCCGCTCCAGGCCCACTGCTGGCGATCGCCGGAGTAGTTGAAGTCGCGCCCGCACAGCCACAGGTCAGCGCCTATCTGCGTGGCGTAATCGATGATGCTTTGCGGCGGCATCGGATCGCCCACGATCAGCGGCCGGCCCTTGCGCGCGATGTGCGCCTTCTCGCGCCCGATCGACTCGCGATCGGGGCCCAGGTACTCGACGTGGTCGATGTCGATGCTGGTGATCACCGAGACGTCAGCGTCGACGGCGTTGACCGCGTCCAGTCGACCCCCCATGCCCACCTCGAGAATTACCAGGTCAAGCGGTGCGGACGCCAACGTGCGCATGATGACGAGCGTGACGAACTCGAAATACGTCAGTGCGATGTCGCCGCGCGCGGCCTCGACGGCCTCGAAATGCGGGATCAGGTCATCGGGCTTCACCATCACGCCGTTGAGTCGACAGCGCTCCTCGAAGTGCACCAGATGCGGCTTGATGTACGAGCCCACCTTGTAGCCGGCCGCAAGGGCAATCGCCTCGAGCATCGCGCAGGTCGACCCCTTGCCGTTGGTGCCCGCCACGCTGATCACCGGCACCTCGAATTTGAGCCCGAGGCGCTCGATCAGCGTCTTCGTGCGCGACAAGGTCATGTCGATCTGCTTGGGGTGCAGGCTTTCGCAGTGGGCGAGCCACTCGGGAAGGGTCGTGGGCAAGGTCATGAACAGGAATGAATCAGGAATGACAAAGGCGGCGCGAGCGTGAGCCCGGCCGCCCTTCCGGACGATCTGGAAGACGCCTTTAAGCTACTGCGTCGGCGCTCTGGCGTTGCAGCTGTGCGAGCAGCTTTGCAATCGTTGGACGCAACTTGCGGCGGTCGACGATCATGTCGATGGCGCCCTTGGTCAGCAGGAATTCCGAGCGCTGGAAGCCCTCTGGCAGCTTCTCGCGCACGGTGTTCTCGATGACGCGCGGGCCGGCGAAGCCGATCAGCGCCTTGGGCTCGCCAATGACGACGTCGCCGATGAACGCGAAGCTGGCCGAGACGCCGCCCATGGTCGGGTCGGTCAGCACGCTGATGTACGGCAGCTTCGCCTTGGCCAGCAGCGTCAGAGAGCCGTTGGTCTTGGCCATCTGCAGCAGGCTGAACAGGCCTTCCTGCATCCGCGCACCGCCAGTAGCGGTGTAGCAGACGAAGGGCACGCGCTGCTCGACGGCGGCACGGACGCCACGCACGAATCGCTCGCCCACGACCGAACCCATCGAGCCGCCCATGAAGTCGAATTCGAAGCATGCCACGACGAGGGGCACGCTCATCACCGAGCCCCCCATCACGATCAGTGCGTCCGTCTCGCCAGTGGCTTCCAGCGCGCCCTGCAGGCGTTCGGGGTACTTGCGGCTGTCCTTGAACTTGAGTGGATCGACCGGCAGGATCTCCTGGCCGATCTCGAAGCGGCCTTCCGGATCGAGAAAGCCGTCGAGCCGCGCCCGCGCGCCGATGCGCAGGTGGTGGTCGCACTTGGGGCAGACGTTGAGGTTCTGCTCGAGGTCGGTCTTGTAGAGCACCGTTTCGCAGGACGGGCACTTGATCCACAGGCCTTCGGGGATCGTGCGCCGCTCGCTCGGATCCGTTTGCTGGATCTTCGGGGGCAACAGCTTCTCAAGCCAACTCATCAATCACTCCTTGCATGCGGCTCGGTGGAGCCGCCCAACGTTGTCGAGCGGGGATGCCGCTCGACTTCTTCGACCTGCCGCGCGACCCTTGTCGGGGCGGCAGTGCCAGTACCGGAAACACCAATTTTACGCTTTCCGGACGTCGTCCACTGCCGCCCGGATCGCGGCGATGAATTGCCGGGCGCCGGCCGCCACCTGGTCGCGCGGCAGCGGTTCCAGGCACTGGATGAGCGCCGTGCCGATGACGACGGCGTCGGACACCTGCGCCACGGCCCTGGCCGAGGCCGCGTCGCGGATGCCGAAGCCCACGCCCACCGGTACGCTGACGTGCTGCTTGATGCGTGGCACGGCGCGTGCGACCGCGTCGGTGTCGAGGTGACCGGCGCCCGTGACGCCCTTCAGGGACACGTAGTACACGTAGCCGGCGGCGACTTCACCGACCTGCTTGATGCGCTTTTCGGTCGACGTCGGTGCGAGCAGGAAGATCGGCGCGAGGCCGGCCGCCTTCAGCGCGGCCGAGAACGCCACCGATTCCTCGGGCGGGTAGTCCACCACCAGAACGCCGTCCACACCCGCCTCCACGCAGGCGCGCACGAAACCGCCGGGGCCATGCGCCAGGTCATAGGCTTCCACCGGGTTGGCGTAGCCCATCAGGACGACCGGCGTGGCCGCGTCGCGGGCCCGGAACTCGCGCACGGCGGCCAGCACCTGCGGCGTGCCGATGCCGCGCGCCAACGCGCGCTCGGAGGCCTTCTGGATCACCGGGCCGTCGGCCATCGGGTCGGAGAACGGCACGCCCAGCTCGATCACGTCGGCGCCGCCGGCGGCCAGCGCCAGCATGATGTCCACCGTGGCGTCGGCGAACGGGTCGCCGCAGGCGATGTAGGGGATGACGGCCGCGCGACCTTCGGCGCGCAGCCTGGCGAACGTGGCGTCGATGCGCGAGACGGTCATTGGGACGCCTCCGTGCTGCGCACCGCGGCCTGCCCGACTTCTGGAGGCTGGGTGCCGGGCGGCGCACTTCCGACGCTGGCCTGGCCACTCTTGACCGCATGCCCCGCCATCGAAGGTCGGTCGTAGTAGGCGGTGCCCGACAGGTCAGCGACGGTGCCGATGTCCTTGTCGCCACGGCCGGACAAGTTCACCAGCACATGCTGGTCGGGCCGCATCGTCGCGGCCAGCTTCATGGCGTAGGCCACCGCGTGGCTGGATTCGAGCGCCGGGATGATGCCTTCGGTGCGACACAGCCGATGGAATGCCGCCAGGGCCTCGTCGTCGGTGATGCCGACGTACTCGGCGCGGCCGATGTCCTTGAGGTACGCGTGCTCGGGGCCGACGCCGGGGTAGTCGAGCCCGGCCGAAATCGAATGCGTCTCGGTGATCTGGCCGTTGGCGTCCTGCAGCAGGTAGGTGCGATTGCCGTGCAGCACACCAGGCGAGCCCAGCGTCAGAGACGCCGAGTGCTTGCCGGAGTCCAGGCCCAGCCCAGCCGCCTCCACGCCGATCAGGCGCGTGCCTTCGAAAGGGATGTAGGGATGGAAGATGCCCATCGCGTTGCTGCCGCCGCCCACGCAGGCGACCACCGCGTCCGGCTGGCGGCCGGCCATCTCGGGCATCTGCACCAGGCATTCCTCGCCAATGACGCTCTGGAACTCGCGCACCATCGTCGGATAAGGATGCGGGCCGGCCACGGTACCGATCACGTAGAAGGTGTTCTCGACGTTGGTGACCCAGTCGCGCATCGCCTCGTTGAGCGCGTCCTTGAGCGTGCGACTGCCGGACTCGACGGGCACCACCTTCGCGCCCAGCAGGTGCATGCGATAGACATTGGGGCTCTGGCGCTTCACATCCTCCGAACCCATGTAGACGACGCACTCGAGACCGTAGCGCGCGCAGATGGTGGCGGTGGCCACGCCGTGCTGGCCGGCGCCCGTCTCCGCGATGATGCGCGGCTTGCCCATGCGGCGCGCGAGCAGCACCTGGCCGATCGTGTTGTTGATCTTGTGCGCACCGGTGTGGTTCAGGTCTTCGCGCTTCAGGTAGATCTGCGCGCCGCCCATTTCAAGGCTCATGCGGTCGGCGTGATAGATCGGGCTCGGGCGGCCCACGAAGTGCTTGAGCTCATGGTGGAACTCGCGCAGGAACTCCGGATCCTTGCGGTAGTGCTCGAAGGCCTCGCGCAGTTCATCGATCGCGTGGGACAGCGTCTCGGAGATGAAGCTGCCGCCATACGGGCCGAAGTGGCCCGACAGGTCGGGCTGAGAATATTCAAACATTTGGTTCAGCTTTCAGGATGCCGGCGCCCTGTTCGGATCACCGGTCGAAGCGACGGAAAGAGCGAAGGCCCGCCGCTTCAGGTCATGGCATCGGCGATGCGGGCATCTGCCTCGCGAACCGCCTCGCAGAACCGGCGGATCAGGGGGGCATCCTTGACGCCCTTGCCCTGCTCCACGCCGGAACTCACGTCAACGGCCCAAGGCCGGACGCGCATCACTCCATCGATCACGTTTGCAGGATTCAACCCACCAGACAAAACGACTGGAAGGGGGACGCCTGGAGGAATTTGAGACCAATCGAAAGCCTTTCCACCACCGCCATAGCCCTCGACGAACGCATCGAGCAGCAGGCCGGCCGCGCTGGCGAAACCAGACGCACAGTCTAGCAAATCGACGCCAGGCGCCATCCGCACCGCCCGCAGATAGGGTCGGCCGGGCTGCTCGCACTGCTCACGCCCTTCGTCGCCGTGGAATTGCAGCAGTGCGTTGGGGACGGTGGCGAGGGCCGCGTCGATGAGGTCGGGACTGGCGTTGACGAACAGGCACACCGGCGTGACGAACGGCGGCAGCCGCCGCACGAGCTCGGCCAGGCGGACGATGGACACGTGGCGCGGGCTGCGCTCGTACAGCACGAGGCCCACGGCGTCGGCGCCGGCGGCCACGGCGGCGTCGACGTCCTGCTCGCGGGTAAGGCCGCAGATCTTGATGCGGGTGCGGGCGTGGGTCATGGGCTTCATTGTGATTCATCTCCGATCGGAGGGCGTGGGGTCGGTTGTGCGGGTCGGTTTGCTGTTGTGCCGTTGTGCTGTTGTGCGGGGCGCGCGGGCGCCCCCGCCCCCCCCCCCCCAACACCCCGCCGGGCCCCCCCCCCCCCCCCCCCCCACCCGCCCCCCCCCCCCCCCCCCCCCACCCCCCCCCCCCCCCCCCCCCCCCCCCCCCCCCCCCCCCCCCCCCCCCCCCCCCCCCACACCCCACACCCCCCCCAAAAAAAAAAACAACCACACCCACCCCCCCCCCCCCCACCCCCAC
>JBBQYL010000062.1:0-24240 GCA_038208735.1 Burkholderiales bacterium | reverse complement strand
CGAGCGCAGGCGCCCCACGGGTGGTGGGGACGCTATGAAGAACGCATGCAGCGCGTGGTCGCGCACGTCTATGCGCATCTCGACGAGCCTCTCGATCTCATGACACTCGCGGACATCGCCGGCATGTCGGCCTTTCACTGGCATCGAGTCTTCCAATCGATGTACGGTGAGTCCATGGTCGGCACGGTCAAGCGGCTGCGACTGCACCGTGCGGCAGGCGTGCTCGCGAACTCGTCCTTGCCAGTCGAGCAAGTGGCCCTCGCCGCGGGCTATCCGAACGTCTCGTCGTTCACCCGAATTTTCAAGAAAACCTACGGCATGCCGCCCGCGCGATACCGCGAACATGGAGCACATGCGAGCTTCAAGATCGTGCGGCACGCCTCGGACGTCGAAGACAAGGCCGTCGTGGTTCGACAACTGCCGTTGATGCGAGTCGTCGCAGTGCCCCACCGAGGTTCCTACATGAACATCGGCCAGGCCTTCGACCAGCTGTTCGGTCGTCTCGCATCAAAGGGAATGGCACGTCCCGGCATGCGCACACTGGCACTTTTCCACGACGATCCGTCGGCCGTTGCCGACGGTGATCTCCGCTCGCAGGCGTGCGCGCAGGGCTGTGCGCACGCGCCGCTGGAAGAGCCGCTGGAACTCCTTGACGTTGCCGGCGGATCCTACGCCGTCCTGACCCACATCGGGCCCTACGCCTCGATGAAGGCGGCCTACGAATGGCTGTTCGGCCATTGGCTCGTGAACTCGGGATACGAACCTGCCGACGGGCCGGTGATCGAGGAGTACCTGAACAGCCCGCGCGAAACGTCCCCGCGCGACCTGCGCACCGACATCTGCGTTCCGCTCAAGCCGTCGGTCGACAAGCAGGACGGCACATGAATGCACGGGCCACCACCGCCGGAACAAGGCGCCTGGAGCTCGCTCCCGGCGAAGCGCACGTCTGGTTTGCGTGGGTACCCTCCTTCGGCGAGGCGCAGGATCTGGACCGGTATCGACGCATGCTGGCCCCGAGCGAGACGCAGCGGCTGAATCGGCTGGTCACCCAACCCCTGAAGCTCGAGTTCCTGATGACCCGCGCGCTCTGCCGTGAAACGCTCTCGAGGTACTCGGACGTGTTGCCAAACGAGTGGCAGTTTGAATTCAACCCCTATGGAAAACCGGCGATCGCCAAGCCCACTCTCGCGACGCCGCTGCAATTCAACTTGTCGAACAGCCGCTCGGTGGTGGCGTGCGTGGTCGCGGTCGATGCGGAGGTCGGCATCGACGTCGAATCCTGGATTCGACAGGACGGCGCACTGCCGATCGCCCCTCGCATCTTCTCTCCGAGCGAGCTGGCAATGCTAGGTGCCTGTGCGGAGCCGCTTCGCGCGCGCTCTTTCTACGAGCTCTGGACACTCAAGGAAGCCTACGTCAAGGCGCGCGGCATGGGCATGTCGATGCCTCTGGATCAAGTCTCGTTCTCTCCACGCGTCGTACCGATCCGCGCCGAGATGTCGCCGGAGCTGGACGACGACGCGTCCGGCTGGCACTTCGAGCAGCAGGCTCTGGGACAGGATCATCTGCTGGCGCTGGCCATCAGACGACGAGATTCCAAGAAGGTCAGTGTCCTCGTCAAGCAAGCACAACTGGCAAGCCTCGCCTCGGAATTCACCGATTGACCCCAGATGTCAGCACGGCTGACCTACCGCGCCCAGGAGCGCCGCCATGAACGCTAGCAAGACAATTTCAAGCCAGGCCGCGTCGGCCGTAGCCGATTGGAATCGTGCCCACCCCGTCGGTACTGCCGTGATCTCCGCGCTTGAGCCCGAACAGGTGCGCCGAACGCGTTCGGAAGCACTGACACTTTTCGGGACGCGTCCAGCCGTCTACCTGCAGGGGCTCGACGGCTACTTCGACTTGCGCGAACTTCGACGCGCACCACAGGGCTCGACTGCGACGTCAAGTCCCGAGCCTCGCTCCGGGATCGCCGTCATGTTCCCGGGACAAGGTGCCCAGTTCCGGGGGATGGGCCGTGGATTGTTCGAGGCCTATCCGGATCTTGCCGATCAAGCGAGTGACATCCTGGGATATTCCATCAAGAGACTGTGCCTGGAAGATCCGGACGATCTCCTGAGCCAGACCCAGTACACGCAACCAGCGTTGTACGTGGTCGGTGCGCTGGGTTGGCGCGCACTCTGCGACGAAGGCGCGCCCGCGTCGCAAGCCGAACTGCTGATGGGACACAGCCTTGGAGAATTCAACGCGCTGTTGGCCGCGCGCGCATTCGACTTCGAGACCGGCCTGCGCCTTGTGCAGAAGCGAGGCGAGCTGATGGCCGCGTCGAGAAGCGGTGGGTTGGCAGCGGTGCTGGGCGTGCGCATCGAGCAGGTTTGCCAGTTCCTGGCAGAGCAGGGATTCGAAGGTATCGACCTGTCGAGCCACAACTCCCCGACGCAGATCGTTCTGGCCGGCCCCGTCGACGAATTGGCGCGCACGGTCGCGGCGCTTTCGCAAAACGCCATTCGCGCCATCCCGCTGAAAGTGAGCGCGGCGTTCCACTCCCGCTACATGATCGACGCACAGGAGGAATTCTCCAGGTTCCTGGCAGGATTCGATTTCGCGGCGCCCTGTCGAACGGTGGTTTCAAACGCCACCGCAAAGCCCTATGCGTCCGACGACGTAGGAACCCTGCTGGTCGCCCAGATCGCGAGTCCAGTCCGCTGGATGGACAGCATTCAATTTGCAATCGACAACGGGCTGACGCAGTTCATCGAAGTGGGCAGCTCGATCCTGGTCCCGATGGTGTCCGAGATCCGCGGCGGGGCCGCCTGAATGGAACGCGTCGCTCGCCGATTGCAGGCGGGCAGACACCAGGGCAGGTGCCTCGATCCTGCCATGCGACGGGCACAGACTCTTTCGAGTCACTGCTTGATGAATGAAATATTGCGCTGTCGGCGCAACGGACTGGTGCAACGAGTCCTCGCGACTTGCACCAGGAATTCGCGAATCGAGCAGGGCAGCGTCGAGCGCCCGTATTCTTTTGGTTTCGACTTCAACGATCTTGCGGAGAACGACATGATGAACCAGCTTCGCGCTCATGGCACGACCCTGATGCTGCTGATGGCCGGCACGGCATTCGCGATATCCATGGGCTTCACCGTCCGCAGCAACGCGGCGACGCCGACGCGCACGATCCTCGCATCAGGCACAAACAAGGTCGATGTGACATTGTTCGAGACAGTGCAGGTGCGGCCTCTCGCGCAGTCCGCAGACGGCCGCAGGTTGTACGCACTGAACACGCCCGATGGCCGCCTGGAGGTCTTCGACACCCAGGAGAACGGACTCTCGCACGTAGCCTCGATCCCGGTCGGGCTGGAGCCCGTGTCGGTCGCCGTGCGAAACGACGGCGAGGTGTGGGTGGTCAACCAGTTGTCGGACAGCGTGAGCATCGTCGACGTGCATCCGAACGTGATGCGCGTGGTGCGCACGCTGAATGTCGGCGATGAACCGCGCGACGTCGTGTTCGCCGGCAACCATCACGACCGTGCCTTCGTCACGGCGGCGCATCGCGGCCAGAACGCCCCGTTCGATCCGCAACTCACGACGCCGGGCGTGGGCCGCGCGGACGTCTGGGTCTTCGATACGGAGGCCGTGCAAGGCGCGCAACGCGACTCGCTGGCGGGCAGGCCGCTGGCCATCCTGAACATGTTTGCCGACACGCCACGTGCCCTCGCGGCATCACCTGATGGCTCGCGTGTCTACGCAGCCGGGTACATGACGGGCAACCGTACCACGGTCATACCCGAAGAGGTCGTCACCGCGAACGGAGGCCTTCCACCCCCGCAGTTCAACTTCCAGGGCATTGCCCAGCCACCGACCGGGATGATCGTCAAGTTCGACGGCACTCATTGGCGCGACAGCATCGGCCGCACCTGGGACAACTTCGTCAAGTTCTCGCTTCCGGACAAGGACGTCTTCGTGATCGACGCGACCGCACCGGTGCCGCGTCTGGTCACCGGCGCGCGCGGCAGCTATCGTGGCGTGGGTACCGTCCTGAACAACATGGTTGTCAATCCGAGGAACGGCAACATCTACGTCAGCAATCTCGACGCCAACAACCTGAGCCGGTTCGAAGGCGCGCCTGCGGGCGGCAGCACCTCCATTCGCGGCCACTTGCAGGAGAGCCACATCACGGTGCTGATGACCTCGGGCGAAGTCCTGCCAAGGCACCTCAACAAGCACATCAACTACGACATCTGCTGCAAGCCGGCGCCCAACGATGAAAGCGTTCGCAGCCTCGCCTTTCCCATGGACATGGCCGTCTCGTCGGATGGGCGAACGCTGTACGTCGCCGCCTTCGGATCCAGCAAGGTCGGCATCTTCTCGACGCAGGACATCGAGGCCGACACGTTCAAGCCTGACGCCGGCAACCATGTTGCGTTGTCGGGCGGCGGCCCCAGCGGCGTCTTGCTGGACGAAAGCCGCCACCGGCTCTACGTGCTCACGCGCTTCAACAACAGCGTCGCGCTCGTCGACACACGGCTGCGCCGCGAGGTCGGTAGCGTCTCGATGCACAACCCCGAACCTGCCAGCGTGGTCAACGGCCGCCGATTCCTCTACGACGCAGCCCTCACGTCGAGCCATGGGGACTCCGCCTGTGCCAGCTGTCACGTCGGAGGCGATCTCGACGGCCTGGCCTGGGACCTGGGCAACCCCAACTCTTCGCAGCTCAACAACCCGGGCCCGTTCACGCTGCTGCCCTCCACGGTCGGCTCCGACGAGACAGTGCACTACCGTCCCCTGAAGGGCCCTATGACGACGCAAAGCCTGCGTGGCCTGGCCAATCACGGTCCGATGCACTGGCGCGGTGACCGCACCGGCGGAAACGACGCCGCCTTCGCGCAGCCGGACAGCGGCACCTTCGACGAGGTCGCAGCCTTCAAGAAGTTCAACCCGGCGTTCCAGGATCTGCTCGGCCGCAGCGCGCAACTCACCGACGACCAGATGCAGGCCATGACGGACTTCGTCCTGCAGATCAGCTACCCGCCCAACCCGATCCGCAACCTGGACAACTCCCTCACGCCGGCGCAACAGGCGGGCCACGACTTCTACTTCAATCAGGTGTCGGACAAGCTGTTCGCGTGCAACGGCTGCCACATCCTCGACCCCAAAGGCAACCTGCAGTTCGGCGTGGCCAAGCCGGGCTTCTTCGGAACGGAAGGCAAGTCGGCATTCGAGTTCGAGACGCAGATCTTCAAGATTCCGCACTTCCGCAACCTGTACCAGAAAGTGGGCATGTTCGGTATGGCGCCGACGCCCAAGCTGCTCGGTGACAACCCCGACGGCAGCACCAACTTCATGGGGGACCAGGTGCGGGGCTTCGGGTTCCTGCATGACGGCAGCAACGACACGATCCTGCGCTTCCTGACCTCCTCGCTGTTTCGCGCATCCGCGCCCGGATCGCAAGGGCCCGGCGACCCGGGCAATCCGGCAGGCTTCCCCGACGGGGCCATCGGCACCGCGCTGCGGCGCAACGTGGAGCAGTTCCTGCTCGCCTATGACAGCAACCTGGCGCCCATCGTCGGACAGCAGGTGACGCTGACGCGATTCAACGCGGCAAGCGCGACGCCCCGCATCCAGTTGCTGCTTTCACGCGCCGACGCCGGCGAATGCGACGTGGTCGCCACGCGCAGGTCGTCGCGTCGAGGCTATCTCTACGCAGGCGGCGCGATCTTCGTCCGCCCGAACGGGCACGACAGGATTGCGGAATCCGTGCTGCGCGACAAGGTTCTGCGCGACGGCGTCGAGACCACCTATCTCTGCGCCCCGCTGGGCTCGGGGGCCCGGCTCGCCGATGCGGCCGGTCGCGTACCCGTGAGCACCGACAGCAGCGACGACTGAGTCGCCGCCAGCCGCCCTGGCCGACGCCGCGGTTGCGATGTCGTGGCGAGGCAGCGCGCACCCGGCGTTTCGACGTCAACCCCCAGGCCGGCTCGTCGAGCGTCCAAGGAGCAGGACATGAGTTCATCGAAGTCTTCGTCGATCGTGGGTACCACGCGCGACGACATCGCCATCGTCGGGATGGCCTGCAAGTTCCCTTGCGCCGACACGCCGCAGGCGTTCTGGGACAACCTCGTGCAGGGCCGGTCCAGCGTGCGCGAGATCGACGACTCACGCTGGCGCGTGGCCGATCACTACTCGCCTGATCCGCTGGCCGGGGATCGCAGCGTCAGCAAATGGGCCGGACTGGTGGACGGCATCGATCGCTTCGATGCCGCGTTCTTCAAGATCTCCCCGCGGGAAGCCGCGTTGATGGATCCGCAGCAGCGGATCATGCTCGAACTCAGCTGGAGCTGCCTCGAGGATGCAGGCTACGCGCCCGCGACACTGCGTGGCTCGTCCACCGCGGTCTACGTCGGCGTGTGCAACTACGACTATAAGGAGATGCTCGAGAAGCTCGTGCACCCCATCGAGGGCCACATCTCCACGGGAACCTACACGGCCCTCATTCCCAATCGCATTTCGTACGAGTTCGACTTTCGCGGCACGAGCGTGCCGGTCGACACCGCCTGCTCCAGCTCGCTCGTGGCATTGCACGAGGCGGTGCATGCACTGCGACGCGGCGACTGCGAGAACGCGCTCGTAGGCGGCATCAGCATTCTCTGCAGCCCGACCTATTTCATCGCCTTCTCGAAACTCGGCATGTTGTCTCCGAACGGCCAGTGCCGCACGTTCGACGAGAGCGCCGATGGCTATGTGCGCGGTGAAGGCGCCGGCATGCTCATGCTCAAGCCGCTGGGCGCCGCCCTGGAGCACGGCGATCGTATCCACGCCGTGATACGCGGCACTGGCGTCAACCACGGCGGCAAGGCCCCCACCCTCACGTCTCCCAATCCCTATGCGCAGGCCAAGGTCATCGCGGACACCTGCGAACGCGCAGGCGTTTCTCCCGACTCCATCGGCTACATCGAAGCCCACGGCACGGGCACGCCCAAGGGTGATCCGATCGAGATCGTCGGCCTCAAGCGCGCCTTTGCCACGCTCGAACGCAGCTTTGGCGTCTCCGTGCCGAGCGGCGCCTGCGGGCTCGGCAGCGTCAAGACCAACATCGGCCACCTCGAGTCGGCATCGGGCATCGCGGGCGTCATCAAGACCGTCCTGTCCCTGCGTCACCGGATGCTGCCGCCTTTGCTGAACTTCGAGGAACTCAACAAGCGCATCGACTTGAAGGGCAGTCCGTTCCAGATCGTCGACACGCTGCGCGAATGGGTGCCCAGTGCTGCGGGTTCGCCCCTGCGCGCTGGAGTCAGCAGTTTTGGATTCGGTGGCGTCAATGCCCACGTCGTGCTTGACGAGTACCGTCAGCCCATCCACGCGCCGCAGACTCTCGCCCCCCTCCCGGTCGTGCTGTCTGCGCGCACCGAGGAGCGTCTGCGTGCCCATGCGTTGGCGCTACTAACGCACCTGGAGTCCCAGTCCCAGAGCGACAGCGCGCTGTCGCGCATCGCACGAACGCTCAACGGGCGGGAAGCCATGGAATGGCGCGCGGTGTGCACCGTGCGTACCACCGCCGAACTGGTCGACGCGCTGCGCCTGCTCGCGCAAGAGCCCGGTCGCGAGAGGATCGAGACGCCCGAGCTTCTGCGCTGCCATGTCGCAAGCGCTGTTGACGAACTCAAGAGCTTCGTTGCGAAGCCCGACACGGCCGACAAGCTGCGCTCGTGGATCGCAGCGCGCGACATCGGCAACACCGCCGCCTGGTGGGTGCGCGGCCTGTCCGTCGACTGGTCCTTCGTATTCGCCGGGACACCGGGGGGTCTACCCTCGCTGATCGACTTGCCGTCCTATCCGTTTCTCGGGCGTCGTCACTGGATCGAGCAACCAGAGAGCCAGGCGGCGGTCACCGCACTGGTGCGCGAGCCGTCGCAAGTGTGGACGCTGGATGAGTCTTGGCAAGCGGTGGCCGCCACGGACGCCGACGATGCTCTGGAAGCAGACACGTTGCTGGTCACGCTGGTCGACGACGCGGCCGCCCACTGCATTCGGTCCACGCTTGCGCATCGTCCGGTCATCGAGTTGCACGCGCCTGCCAACCCGGACGATGGCGAGTCATGGATCGACGCGTACGTCCGAAACATCGATGCGATCAAGACAGGCATCAAGAGGCAGCCGCGCCGGCTGCTGTTGCTGTCGAACACCCACCACGACGTCGGCTCCTTTCTCTTCCCGGCTATCCAGGCGGTGCAGAAGGAGCTCCAGTTGCCCGCGCGATGGTTCTCATGGGAGTCGGGGTTCGTCGCCGACAAGGCCGTGCACCTGGCCCTGCGCCAGGCCTGCTCCGGCCCCTGGAGCGCGGGCCGGTTCCGGCTGCGCGAGTTCGCCGGCGGGCCGAGCTGCGAGCAACTGCAGTGGAACTGCGCCCCGCTGCGCCCAGCGGCGCCACGATCGCGCATCCGCCAAGGCGGCGTCTACTGGATCACCGGCGGCAACGGCGGCATCGGTCGCAAGATCGCGGCGCATCTGGCGAACCGCTACGACGCCACGGTGATCGTGAGCGGTCGATCGGATCCCGCGGCTGCCGAACCGGTCACGTCCTTGCGTGCCACGGGGGCGAAGGGACAAGTGGTCTACCGCCGCGCCGACTGCACGCGCGCGGACGAGATGCAGGCACTGAGCCACTGGATCACGCAGACGCACGGTCCGCTCAACGGGGTGATCCACGCTGCAGGCGTCGTTCGCGATCGCAGCGTGTTCTTCAAGCAGCGTACCGAGATCGACTCGGTGATGTTGCCCAAGGTGGCGGGCGCACTGCTGCTGGACGCCGCCACGCGGCACTGCGATCTCGACCTGTTCATCCTGTTCTCGTCAGTAACCGGTGTCTTCGGCAACCCGGGGCAGAGCGACTACGCAGCGGGCAACGGATTTCTTTCTTCCTTCGCCGCGCGACGGCGGCAGCGCGTAGCGGGTGGCGAGCGTCACGGCCTGACTCAGGTCGTGCACTGGCCGTACTGGGCTGCCGGGGGGATGCGGCTGGAAGAGCCCTTGATCCGTTCCCTCGAGCGATCGCTGGGCATCGTGCCGCTCGATGACGATGACGGCCTGGCAGCCTTCGAATCGCTGACCAGCCGCGACGTCGCCGATGCCTGCCTGATGCCTGGTCGGCGCGACAGCATCCTTGCGGCCGTCAACGGCGGCGCGCGTCCGGTGGTCGTGGCTGCTGCCGCGGTGGCTGTGGCATCCTCCTCATCGTCGAATGACAGCCCCGCAGAGATCGCTGCGACCTTGGCGCAAGTCCTGTCGGAGCTCACACGTCTCGACCTGGCGGAGATCGACGTCGCCGTGCACTTCGCCGACTACGGCGTCGATTCCATCCTGTTGCAGAGCTTCGTGCAACGCGTCAACGCCGTCTACGGCATCGACCTCAAGCCTCTGCAGTTCCACCAGTGCCGCAACATCGTGGACCTGGTTGCGCTCGTACACGCACCGGAGGCCCCGGAGCAGCGCGCGACCCCAGCGCAAACACCGACCATGACGCCGGCGGCGCAGGTCGATGCGTCTGCGGACATCGCCATCATCGGCATGGACATCCGCCTGCCCAACGCCGATACCCTGGACGATTTTTGGTCCCTGTTCTCGGGTGGCCCGGCAGAGGCCCAGTCTTACCCGCGCGAGCGTTGGGATTGCCTGCCATCGGAGCTGACGCGGGGGCACCGACGCGAGGATTGCCGCGGCCTGTTCTT
This sequence comes from Burkholderiales bacterium, assembly GCA_038208735.1. GTDB lineage: Bacteria > Pseudomonadota > Gammaproteobacteria > Burkholderiales > Burkholderiaceae_C > Scleromatobacter. Next base: position 14,515 of record JBBQYL010000062.1, on the reverse strand, counting down.
CGACGACATCCGGGGCTTCGACCACCGGCTGTTCAACATCTCGGTGCGCGAGGCGATGCTGATGGATCCGCAGCAGCGCCTGCTCCTGCAAAGCGTCTGGCGGGCGATCGAGGGCAGCGGCTACACACGGCAGGAATTCGCGCGCCGCCGAACGTCGGTCTTGCTGTCGATCGGGCAGGTCGACTACGAGGAAGTGGTTCGATGCGACAAGCACCTGGATGAGTTCGCCGCCAGCGGCACGTCCCGCTACATCGCCGCCAACCGCATCTCGCACTTCTTCGACCTGAGGGGCATGAGCGAGCCCGTCGACACCGCCTGTTCAAGCGTGCTGGTCGCGCTCGGCCGGGCCGTCGATTCGCTTCGAAAGGGCGTGATCGACCAGGCCATCGTCGCCGGCGTACAACTGAACATCTCGCCGACGCGATTTTGCATGTTGCGCGAACGCGGACTGCTCAGCCAGCAAGGTCGCACGCTGCCGTTCGACGCACGTTCGGATGGATTCATCCGAAGCGAGGGCGTCGGAACACTGGTGCTCAAGCCCCTGCAGCAGGCACTGGCCGATCGCGATCACATCCACGGCGTGCTCAAGGGGACAGGCGTGTGGCACGCCGGCAAGTCGCTCGGCGTCACGTCGCCGAGCTCATCGGCCCACCAGCAGGCGATGAAGCAGGCGCTGGCCGACGCCGCATTGCCGGCGAGCGCGTTGCACTGCATCGAGGCGCATGGCACCGGCATGAGCCTGGGCGATGCGAGTGAGATCGATGCCTTCGAACAGGTGCTGGCGACATCGGCGCGCGACGGCGAGCGCGCCTGCATCCTGGGTGCGTCGAAGTCCGTCCTGGGCCACCTCGAGGCAGCGAGCGGCATCGCGGCCGTGATGAAGGCGGCGCTCGCGCTCAAGCATGGCAGCGTGCCGGGAATCTGCAGCTTCGAAGCGTTGCACCCCGCCATCGACGCGAAGCATCTTCGCCCGAGCGCCACGGCCCGTCCCTTGGCGTCAGGCGCCGGACAGGACCCGCCATGCATCGGCGTGCACTCCTACGGGCTCGGCGGAGTATCAGCCTTCGCCGTCCTGCAAGGCCTCGCCGCTCGTGCGAGCTCCCGGGCGACCGAACAGCCAGCTCGGCTCTTCGTGCTGTCCTCGCGGTCGCAGAAGGCGCTCGACATCTATCTTGGCAAGGTCGCCCGGTTCATGGACTCGGAACGGCCGCGCGACTACACCTTCGATCAATTGACCAGCATCTTCCAACATCATCGCGAGGCCATGCCGTATCGCATCGCCGTGCTCGCGGGCGACCTGGACGAGTTGGCGTCGAAGCTGCGCCGCAAGCTGGCAGGACTGTGCGTGCCGGACCTCTTCGAAGGCCACGCGGCGCAACAGGCGCCGCTCCAGTCCGACACCGTGCAGCGCTGGGTCGACGAAGGTCGTTGGCCCGAAGTTGCCAGCGCATGGGTCGGCGGCCAGCACATTTCCTGGCCGTCGCTGGACGTCGCCAGGTATCCGTTCCCGGTCTACGCGTTCGACGACGAGCGCGGATTCTGGGTTTCAAGAGACGACGCTCCGGCTGGGGCCGAAGCGTCGCGCGACACGTCGGGAATGCTTCCCGCATAGGCGAATAGCCGCCATTCACCAAGGAGGATCGATGACCACCGAAACCAGTCTTGAATCGCTGAAGGAGTTGCTGGCCGAAGCCATGCATTTCGGCACCCGCTTGGCCGACAACGGCTACCAGGGCTTACTGCCCGACCGCAGCAATGGCCCGGTTCGCCATGGGATCGACAAGCTGCATGCCGCCGCCGCGGCCTTCCTGAAGACGACCGACCTGCACGGGGTGACGCCAGAGCAGGTGTTACCGCTGTACCAGGAAGTTCGCGAAATCACCCTGCAAGGAGCCTGAAACATGCCCACCGCCCAAGAAGTGCAAGCCACGATCGCCGTCTACATCGCTGAGGCGATGTACATGGATGTCGATGAAATCGGCGAAGACGACCTGTTCTCGAGCTTCGGTCTCGAGTCAGCCACGCTCGCCAAGATCGTCGCCAGGATCAACTCCCGCTACAGCCGCGAGATCGAAGTGCGCGAAGTCATCCCGCACCAGACGCTCAAAGAAGCCGCCGCGTTCATCCACGAAAAACTCGATGCGACCGCCGTCGCCAGCGGAGCCCGCCAATGAGCGACATCCGCGCCTTCCACGAGTCGGTGGACGTCCCGCAATCCGCGCAGGATCGCTACGCCCACATGTTCTTCATCCGCAACTTCTTCCAGAAGCCAGAGCTCTTCGCAGATGAGATGAAAGCACTGGAACAGGAACTCGTGGAATCCCTTCCGCGACTCGAAGACGACGTGCGCCCTATCGAGACCTACGAGCCCCACGAAATCGACAGCGAGATGCTCAAGTCCATGTTCAAGGACAACGTGCGCCCGATCGTGATCAAGGGCTTCGCCAAGGAGCACGACTGCGTCAAGCAATGGACCCCGCAGTTCTTCAAGGATCACTTCGGCGACTTCGAGATCTTCTACTCGTCCACCGAGAAGCTCGTCAACGACGATGGCACTCGGCTCGCGGATTTCGTCGACAGCGTGCTGGCCGGCAACAAGAACCGCGCGTATGTCGAAAACCTGTCCGACATCTTCAACACGTATCCCGAGCTCCACCGGCAAGCCGGACTCGACCGCGTGCGCGACTTCCTCGGCGACTTCGCGAGCTACCACCGCATTGCGCAACTCTTCATCGGCGGCCCCGGGACCGGCGCTGTATTCCATTGCGCCAACGAACTCAACTGCTTCCTGAACATCTACGGTCGCAAGGAATGGACGTTCGTGCATCCGAAGTACGCGGTGGCGATGTATTCCACGAACTTCAACAAGGGATTCTTCGTCGGCTCGTTCGTCAAGCACAACGCGTCGAAGGGCTTCCTCGAAGCCGAATACCCGCTCTACAACCGCATCCCCAAGCTTCGCATCACGCTGGAGCCGGGCGACATGCTGATCAATCCGCCGTGGTGGTGGCATGCGATCAACAACGTCACCCCGTCCACGATCTCGGTGGCCTCCCGCTGGGAGATCCTGACCGAGAACGCACGCCAGAACCTGCCGTTCGACTTCGTCCAGTCGATGCGCAAGGACCGGCTGACGATCGTCGGAAAGAAGCTGTCGCCGACCGACATCGTGGTGCCGGATACCGAGATCCGCAAAAACTACATCACCTACAAGCAGATGGGCTGGGAAGCCACCCGCTGACCAGCTGCGACTACCCCATGGAGAACGCATTGCACTATTCCATCCTCGGCATGTCGGCCCGGCTGTCAGGCGTTTCGTCGGTCGACCAATTCTGGAATGCCCTGGTGCAAGGCGGCTCGCTCATGGGGACGCCCAGCGCGGCGCGGCAAACCCTCGTGCGCGCCGGGGCCAAGGGACAGTGGGGAACGCACGAAGCCGTACGGGGTCACTTCCTCGACGACATCGACGGGTTCGATCGACGCCTGTTCTCGTTCTCGCCCTCCGCGCTGACCTTTGCCGATCCGCGTCAGCGGATGCTGCTGGAGGCCGTCTGGTGCGCCATCGAGGACGCCGGCCTGCGTCGCGCCGATCTCGCGGGACGTTCGGTTGGCGTATTCGTCGCGCACGACGGCTGGTACCTCGATTCCTACGTCCGGCGCATTCCGCCCGCCCTGGTCGACAACCAGGAGTTCATCGTTCCGGGCAACGACCCCTGCTTCCTGGCCAACCGCATCTCGTCGACCTTCGACTTCCGCGGCCCTTCGCTCGTGTTCGACAGCACCTGCTCGGGAACCTACGTGGCCTTGCACCAGGCATGCCGGTCGCTGGAGCACGACGAATGCGACTTCGCGATCGTCGGCGGCGTGAGCTTGTTCCTCGACCCATGGGCCGACGGCAAGTGCACCGCCACGCCTTTCGAGACGACGGCGCCCGACATGCGCAGCTTCTCGCCCCAGGCCGACGGCTACCGGACGTCCGAGGGTTGCGGCGCCATCCTGTTGCGGCGCGGCTCGCCGCAGGTCGACGAGGAGCATGCCGTGCACGCCCGCATCCTCGCCAGCGGCTACAACTCGGGCGGCAAGACGAACTCCTTCGCACAGCCGAGCCAGCGCATGCAGGCGGCGCTGTTCCGGCAGGTGTTGGCCGAAGCGGGGGTCGAACCGGAGCAGGTCGGCTACGTCGAAGCGCACGGCGTGGCGACGCAGATGGGCGACGCAGTCGAGGCCAACGCCCTGATCGACGTGCTGCAGCGTGGCGGCGACGCACCGCCTTGCCACGTGAGCACCATCAAGCCGAACCTCGGCCACAACCATGCGTCCTCGGGTGTCTATTCGCTGTTGAAAGTGGTGCAGGCGTTTCGATACGGCATGATCGCGCCGATTCGCGGCCTGGCCGAAGGCGGGCTGAACGGCGCCATTACGCAGGACACCGGGGGCCTGCGTTTCGCCGTCACGGCGCAGTCCTGGCCATCCACCGGCCACCCGCGCTTCGCGCTGCTGAGCAGCTACGGGCTGAGCAACGTCAACGCCGCCCTGCTGCTCGGCGACCCCGTGCAGGTCCCCGCAGCGGATCCGCGAACCGACGCGCCGGAAGACCCGGCACGGCGCGCACTGATCTGCTTGTCCGCGCAGTCGCGTGGCCAGCTCCGGCAGCAAGCCGCGCGTCTTCGCGAGCAGCTCGAAGCCGCTCTGGTGGCAGCCTGCGCCAACAGCCTGCCCACGCTCGAGGAAGTCGCCTTCACGCTGCAGGCCGGCCGCGAGGCCATGGCGTGGCGGTGGACGACGAAGGTCGACACGCTGCAGTCGCTGCACGACGTCTTGGTCGCCTACGACACGCGCTTCGACGACGACGAGCCGGTCGACGTGTACGGCGAGGCCGCTGACTGGCACGAGGCGCAGATCGGGCAATCGCGAGGGGCTCGCGCCACCACGCCGGCCGACGACCGATCGCGTGCCGCGGCGCTCGCGGCCGCCCTGGCCACGCGCGACCTGGCGACGCTGGAGCAGCTTTGGTGCACCGACGCGGTCGTCGATTGGGCGCAGCTCTACGAGACCGTGCCGCGTCGAGTTCACCTGCCGACGTATCCGTTCCTGCGCGAGCGCTATTGGGTTGCGCCGGAACAGGTCACGCCGGTTGCGCCGTCAGAGCATCGAAAGACCTGGCGATTGAGCGGCGACGAGTTCTTCCTCGCCGACCACAGGATCCAGGATCGTCGCATCCTTCCCGCTGTCATGCACCTGGAAATGGTTCGCGCAGCCGTCGCGGACAGGCCTTCGACGCAACCGGACGATCGACGGCAGCTAACCTTGCACAACGTGGTGTGGTCGCTGCCGCTCGCATTCGACGAGGAAGCGGGCAGCGGCCAGACCAGGGAGGTCGAGGTCCTCGTGCAGGCCTGCGAAGCAGGCGAGCTGCGCTTCGAGCTTTCGACGCGCACCGGTGCACGACGAAACGTGCACAGCCAGGGACAGGCCCGTCTGCGAACCCCTTCGGCGGCGCCGACACTGGCGCTTCGGGACCTGCTGGCCCGGATGGACAGGGAGATCGATCGTGCAACGATCTACGACGTGCCCGAGAGACTCGAATTAAATCTCGGCCCCCGGCTGCGCGGCATTGACGAGGTTCGAGTCGGCAACCGGGAGATCGTCGCGCGCCTGTCCCTCCCCGCACAGATGGTCGACTGCGACGAACGCTTCGGCCTGCACCCGTCGTTGACGGATCCCATCCTGCAAGTGGCCTACCTGGGCCTGGTGATGCCCCTCAACGGCGACATCCCGCTGACTATTCCGTTCGCGCTCGAGGCGCTGGAAATCTTCGGCGACACGTCCGCGACGATGTGGGCCTGGATTCGCTATGCAGCGGGCAGCCAGCCCGGCGACGCGGTTCAGAAGCTCGACGTCGACCTGTGCGACGACGCCGGCCTGGTGTGCCTGACGATGCGCGGGTTTTCGTTTCGCACGCTAGAGCCGCGTGCAGCCGCGGCCATGCCCGGAACGGGAACGGCCCAGGTGCTGGCGCCTGGCGACACGGCAGAGCCTTTGGAGGCGGCGAGGATCAGCACGATCGAATTCCTCAAGCGGGTGCTGTGCGGCGTGATCGGCCTCGCGCCTTCGCAGATCCGCGCCGAAGAGGCCTTGGAGCACTACGGCATCGACTCGCTGATGGTCGTGAGACTTACCGCGCGGCTCGAAGAGACCTTCGGCTCGCTGCCCAAGACACTGTTCTTCGAGTACCGCGACATCCGCACACTGGCCACGTACTTCGAGTTCCACCACCGGGCCGTCCTCGCCGCGCTGCCCGGCCACGCCGCGTCGCCCTGCGCCATCGCGGCCACTGCGTCCCCCCGTCGAACCGATCCGGCGCCCGCCCGGCGACCTGATTCCACTTCGGCGCTGGACATCGCCATCGTCGGCCTGGCCGGCACCTATCCCGGCGCAGACGGTCTCGAGGCTTACTGGAACAACCTGCGCAACGGCGTGGACAGCGTCACGGAGATTCCTCTCGAGCGCTGGGACTGGCGCGACTACTACACCGAAGACCGCACCCGGCCAGGCCACCACTACAGCAAGTGGGGCGGTTTCATCGATGACGTCGACAAGTTCGATGCTGACCTGTTCTCGGTGTCACCGCGCGAAGCGGAGTTGATGGATCCGCAGGAACGGCTGTTCCTGCAGCATGCCTGGGCGGCGCTCGAGGACGCCGGCTATTGCCGCTCGTCGCTGCGCGAGATCCAGGCATTCGACGAGGCCCCGAGCGGCGGTACCGGTGTGGGCGTCTATGCAGGCGTCATGTACGGCGAGTACCAGCTCTACGGCGCCCAGGCGAGCGTCCGGGGCCATCGCATCGGCTTCGCCGCGACGCCCGCCAGCATCGCCAATCGCGTCTCGTACACACTCGACCTTCACGGCCCGAGCATGACGGTCGACACGAAGTGCTCGAGCTCGCTCACGGCCCTGCATCTCGCCTGCCAGGACCTGCGCCTCGGCCACACGAGCATGGCCATCGCCGGCGGCGTCAATCTCAGCATCCATCCGAGCAAGTACCTCGAGCTCAGCCGCCGCCAGTTCGTGTCGGCCAAGGGGCGTTGCGAGAGCTTCGGCGAAGGCGGTGACGGCTACGTACCGGGCGAAGGCGTCGGCGTCGCCATACTGAAGCGGCTGGAAGATGCCGAGCGCGATGGCGACGCCATCTACGGCGTCATCAAGGGCAGCGCGCTCAACCACGGTGGAAAGACGAACGGCTACACGGTGCCCAACCCTGCCGCACAACAGGCGGCGATCGGCGATGCGCTGCGCCAGGCGGGCATCGAAGCACGCGACGTGAGCTACGTCGAAGCGCACGGCACTGGCACCCGGCTGGGCGACCCGATCGAGATCGCGGGCCTCACCAGGGCATTCGACATCTCGGCCGGCGCGACACCTGCGCGTCAGGGGTGCTGGCTCGGCTCGGTCAAGTCCAACATCGGGCATGCCGAATCCGCTGCGGGTATCGCCGGCGTGACCAAAGTGCTGCTGCAGATGAAGCACCGGCAGATCGTTCCGTCCCTGCATTCCGGCACGCTCAATCCGGGCATCGACTTCGCCGGCACGCCTTTCAAGGTCTGCCAACAACTGGAAGCCTGGCAGCGTCCGCAGCGCCTGAGGGCCGACGGCACCTTGCAGGAAACACCACGGACTGCCGGGGTCTCATCCTTTGGCGCCGGCGGGGCCAACGCACACCTGTTGATCCAGGAGCACAAGTCGCCCGCATCCGCGTTCGCGCGCGTCTCGCCCGGCACGACGGAGCTCGTTGCGTTGCCGCTGTCGGCCCGCACCCCCGACGGCCTGAGGCAGGTGGCGCTCCGTCTCGCACAGGCGTTGAAGATCGCACCGGTCACCGCCCTGTCGCTCGTCGACGTGGCCTTCACGCTGCAGACAGGTCGCGAACCGATGCAGGAGCGTGCAGCCTTTCTTGCGGCTTCGATCGAAGACTTCGTCGCCAAGCTCGAGCAGTACCTGAAGGACGGCCTGGGCGCAGACGGCATCTACGTCGGCAACCAGGCTTCCGGGGGGGCATCCGATACGCTGCTGGAAGCGTTGGACGCCGAAGGCGAACTGGCCCGGCTGATCGAAGGCTGGCTGGCGCGCGGCAAGCTCGGGCGTGTGCTCGAGCTGTGGGTGCAAGGCTCGCGCGTGGATTGGACGGCGCTGCATCGCGGCAGGCTTTCGCGGCGCGTCAGCCTGCCGACCTATCCCTTCGCGAAGGACCGCCACTGGTTGCCCGAGCATCTGCTCGAAGCGGCGCCGGCGGTCGGAGAGCATCGCCTGCATCCCCTGCTGCATCACAACGTCTCGACGATCGCCGGCTTGAGGTTCGACACCCGGTTCACCGGTGAGGAGAGCTTCTTCGTCGACCACGTCGTGCAAGGCCGCAAGGTGCTGCCCGGCACGGCGGGTTTGGAGATGGCACGCGCGGCGTTTGCACAGGTGACCGGCGACACGTTCGGTGGCTTTGAAGACGTCACCTGGACCCGTCCGATCGTCGCCGGGCCCGCGCCCGTCGACCTGCAGATGCGTTTGTCCCCCACCCTGAATCCGCACGGGCTGGCAACGGATGCAAGCGCCCTGGGGGCCTTCAAACTCGTCGCCCTCTCCAACGATGCCGAGACCGTCTGCATGCAAGGCCAGGTGCGCACCGGCCCGCTGCCGGCCGCGGGCCGCTCGGATATCCCCGCACTCGCCTTGGCGATGAATGGCGCGACGCTGCAGGCCGCCGAGTTCTATGACCAACTCGCGTCACGGGGCCTGAACTACGGTGCAACGCATCGCTGCATCCGCCAGATTCGGCTCGGCGATCGACAACTCCTGGCCAAGCTCGAGATGCCCGCCGCACCTGGCACCGACCTGACGGACTGCCCGCTTCATCCCGCCCTGCTGGACGCCGCGCTGCAAGCGACCGCCGCGCTCCACGCCGACGACGCGGCGACCAACCCGCACGTGCCCTTCGCGCTCGATGCACTGCATTTCTTCGCGCCTTGCGCGCCGGTGATGTGGGCGTGGGTGCGCGCCAGCGCGGACACCGCATCGACCGAGGACACCCGCAAGGTCGACATCGACCTGTGCGACGAGCAGGGCACGCCGTGCGTGCGGCTGCGCGGCTTCGCGTCGCGTCCGTTGCGCTCGGGCGCCCCGCAGCCTTCGCGCCATCGAACGACGGTGGCGGTGCCGGTCTGGCGGGACGAGGTCGAGCCGGCGCCTGCCAAGCACGTCGATGTCGATGTCAACGCCCACCACATCGTGCTCTGCGAATTGGACGACATTGACCTGGCCGAACTCGCCGCGTCGATGCCCCAGGCAACGTTGACTCGCCTGTTCGCATCCAGCGCCCCGATCGAGACACGGTTCCAGGCCCATGCGACGCGCGTGTTCGAACTCGCGCGGACGTGTATCGCAGGCCGGCAGGCCGGCAAGTCGACCTTGCTCCAAGTGGTCGTGCCGCGAAGCGGCGACGCCATGCTCTTGGACGCGCTGCAGGCCTTGCTGAAGACGGCCTGCGCGGAAGACCGCACGCTGATCGGCCAATTGATCGCCGTGGATGGCGCGGACAGCTCCGCCCGCCTGCAACATGGCCTGCGCCTGGAGGCGGGCACCCGGCGATCCAGCGTCGTTCGACTCGGCGCCGGTCCACGCCAGCGCTCGGGCTGGGACCTGCTGGACACCGCGCGGGCAGACGGCCGCCCTTCCTCCGCGTGGAAGCACGGCGGCACCTATCTCATCACCGGCGGCCTTGGCGGGTTGGGCTTCCTGTTCGCCGAGGAGATCGCGCGCAGCGGCAGCCAGGCTCACGTCGTGCTGTGCGGTCGCACCCCACCGGGTGCCCGGCAGGCTGCGCGTATCGAGGCGATTCGCGCGGCAGGCGGCCGCATCGAGACGATGACCACGGACGTCTGCCAGCCAGGCGAGGTCAAGACGATGGTCGAGCGCATCGTCGAACGTCGTGGCGCCCTGCACGGCGTCATCCACGCAGCGGGCCTCGTGAGTGACGGCCTCATGGCGAACAAGAGCCCGGCAGAGTTCGCGCGCGTACTTCGGCCCAAGATCGACGGCGTGGCCTGCCTCGACGCTGCGACGCGGCACCTCGACCTGGATTTCTTCGTCGTTTTCTCGTCCGTCGCCGGATCGCTCGGCAATGTGGGTCAGGCCGACTACGCGACGGCCAACGCATTCCTGGATCGCTTCGCTGCGCAACGTTCCGAACAAGTCGCGCAAGGCACGCGGCGCGGGCGCAGCCTGTCCATCGGCTGGCCCCTGTGGCGCGATGGCGGCATGGGCCTGGACGCGCGCCAGGAGGCCGCGTTGGCCGAGCGCACCGGGATGCATGCGATGCCCCGGGACGCCGGACTCGATGCCTTCCATGCCGCGCTGGATACCCCGCATTCGCACGTACTCGTTCTGCACGGGGATTCGAGCCGGCTGGAAGATTGGCTGCAAGCGTCCACAGGCGAAACGGCGGCGGTGCTCGTGGCACCTTCGCATGCGCTCATGGTCGCCAAGGACATGACGAATTCGCCGCCGAAGTCGCCCGCCATGGCGTTGCTGAGCCAGGTGCTGTCGACTTCGCTGCGCATCCCGTCGCACAAGATCCGGCCCGAGCTGCCGTTTGCCGACTACGGCATCGACTCCGTGTCGGTGCTCGAGATGACGGCCGCGCTGGAGGCCGTCTGCGGGCCGTTGGCGAAGACGCTCTTCTACGAACACCGCGACTTGGGCGCGCTAAGTCGATTCCTCGAGACTCGGTACGCCGAAGTCTTCGCCGCGACAGCGGCGACGCCGTCTGGCCCTGGACCGATCACCACGACGCCGCCGGCACCGCCGATCGCTGCGAGCCCGACTTCGACATTGCATCCCTGGGAGTGGCAGCGACCCGAGCCGACCACCGTAGCGACCGCCGGCGAGCCCCTCGACATCGCCATCATCGGCCTCAGCGGGCGCTACCCCGGCGCCCGGGACCTGGACGCATTCTGGAGCAACCTGCGCGAGGGCCGCGACAGCATCTGCGAAGTGCCGAGCGACCGGTGGGACTGGCGCCAATATTTCTCCGACACGTCGTCGACCCTCTCGCCGCACATCAGCAAGTGGGGTGGCTTCATCGACGGCGTGGACGAATTCGATGCCGACTTCTTCGGCATCTCCCACCAGAACGCCGCAGTCATGGATCCTCAGGAGCGTGTGTTCCTCGAGCAGGCATGGGCCGCCGTCGAAGACGCCGGGTACAACTGGCGAGATCTGCGCGACGGCACCGGCACGTCGGCCGGGGCCCCGGTGGGCGTTTACGTCGGTGCGATGTATTCCGACTACCAGCAGTTCGGCTCGGCGCAGGAAGCGCAGGCCGGACGACCCGGGCTCTCGAGCAGTCTCGCCAGCATCGCGAACCGGGTGTCCTGGATTCTGGACCTGCAGGGTCCGAGCATGACCGTCGATTCGATGTGCTCCTCTTCGCTGACCGCGGTCCACCTGGCCTGCCAGGATCTGCGACACGGCCAGACGCGACTGGCCATCGCAGGCGGCGTGAACCTCACGCTGCACCCGAACAAGTACCTCACGCTGAGTTCGAACGGCATGATTTCCAGCGAGGCGCAAACGCGCAGCTTCGGTGAAGGCGGGCGCGGCTATGTGCCTGCGGATGGGGTGGGCGCCGTCCTGCTCAAGCGTCTTGCCGACGCCGAACGCGACGGCGACCACATCCACGGCGTGATCAAGGGCAGCGCGCTGAGCCACGGCGGACACACGCACGGCTACACGGTACCCGGCCCCGCAGCGCAGAGCGCCACCATCGTGCGCGCGCTGCGCGAGGCCGGCGTGGACGCCCGCGACGTGAGCTGCATCGAAGCGCATGGCACCGGCACCGCGCTGGGCGACCCGATCGAAGTTGCCGCGCTGAGCTCTGCATTCCGCCAGTCCACGACCGACGACGGTTTCTGCTGGCTCGGCTCCGTCAAGGCCAACATCGGGCACGGAGAAGCGGCGGCCGGCATGGCTGGCATCACGAAAATCCTGCTGCAATTGCGGCACCGCGAGCTGGCACCCACGATCCACGCGGAGACACAAAACGCGAACATCGACTTCGCATCGACGCCGTTTCGCCTGAACCGGTCGCTTCGCGCGTGGGAGCGGCCCAGCGTTGACGGCCGGATCCGACCGCGAATCGCCGGAGTCTCCGCTTTCGGTGCCGGCGGTGCGAACGCGCACCTGGTGATCGAGGAGTACACGCCCGCCGTGGCCGCCGGCGATAGCGTTCCCGCCGGCCCGTTCGTGGTGCCGCTCTCGGCGCGCACGCCGCAGGCCTTGCAGGTGGCAGCACAACGCCTGCATGCATTCGTGACTTCGGCGGACGAGAGCATCGCGAGACCCGCCCTGCACCAGCTCGCATTCGTCCTGCAGACCGGGCGCGAAGCCATGAACGAGCGCCTGGGCGTGATCGCGACCTCGCTGCCAGATCTGGCCGAAAAGCTGAGCGGCTTCCTGGTGGGTCGTATCGATGCGCCGAACGTATTGCGGGGTCGCCTGGGCACCGGTACGGGCGAAGGGTCGAACCTGGCCCTGATAGCGGACGACGAAGACTTGCAGGCGGCGATGGGTGCCTGGCTGGCCAAGGGCAGGCTCGCCCAGGTACTCGCACTGTGGACACAAGGCGTCCAGGTCGACTGGAGCGTGCTTCATGGTGGGCGGCCCCCGAGGCGTTGCAGTGCGCCAACCTATGCATTCGCGCGTGACCGTCACTGGTGGACGCAGGCCGCTGCGGCACCGAACCCGCGGCGCAAGAGCGCCGCACGCTCGCTCGACACCCGGTCCGCAACCAGCGGCTTCGGCGCGGTGCTCGACATCCCGGGCACGGCGCAGGACAAGCTTTCCATCTTCCTCGGTGCGCTCCTGGGCAATTTGTTGCAGCATGACGCGTGCAACATCAATGCGACGACGCCCATCGCCGATCTCGGGCTGGAGTCGATCGACATCGTTCGCTGCACCGAACTGGTGCAATCGGCCCTGGGCGCAGCGGTGCACGCCACGGCGTTCTACGAAGCAGCGACCGTTGGCGACCTGGCCCGCGTGCTGGTCGACCGCCATGCGCTCAGCGCGGACGGCGTGGACGACGCCGTGCGCGCCCTTGTCGCCGCGCCGGCGTCCGCAACCCAGGTCTTCCCGTTGACCGACATGCAGCGAGCCTTCGTGGTGGGCAGGGAGATCTCCACCTTCGGTCGCCTGGTCGGCAGCACGATCTACGTCGAGTTGCTCTCGAATCGGGACCTGGACATGCCGCGCCTGGAAGACGCCTGGCGGCGCCTCCTTCGTCACCACGACGCGTTGCGTCTTCGTGTCACACCCGACTTCCAGCAACGTATCGAGGACGAGATGCCGCCGATCGTCTTGCGCTCGGTCGACCTGCGCCACGCCAGCGCCACCGAACGCGTGGCGACACGCGAGCGCATGCGGCGCGAGATGTCCGAGACGATCTTCGACCTCGTGGACGGCCCCTGCTTCGACCTGCGGATCAGCCACGGCCCGGGCGAGGCGTCGATCCACCTCGCAGTGGATGAAGTGCTTGTCGACGGCTACAGCGTACAACTCGTCGTGCGGCAACTCCATGCGCTGTACGCCGACCCCCAGGCGGCATTGCCCGAGTTGTCGTATTCATACCAACAGCACTTGCAGCGCCTGCAATACAGCCAGGCCGGCGAGGGCTTCGCCAGCAGTCGGGCGTACTGGCAGCAGAAGCTGGTCGACGCGCCCGCGGGCCCAACGCTGCGCCACGTCGCGAGCGCGCCAGCCGCCCCGAAGATGCATCGCCTGGAAGGCACGCTGCAAGCGCCGCAGTGGCAAGCGCTCAAGGACGGCGCCGAACGACTCGGCTGCTATCCGACCACGGTGCTGCTCACCCTCTTCTGCGAGGTCCTGCAGCGCTATGTCGCGCAGCCTTCGTTCAGCCTCGTCCTGACGAATCTCAATCGCATGGCGGTTCATCGCGACGTGATGGCCGTCGCAGGACTGTTCATCACCAGCACCGTCTTCCTCCATGAGTTCCGGGGTGGCGAACGCAGCATCGAAGCCAGGCTCCTGGGTACGCAGCGACAACTGGCGGAGGACGCACCCCATGCGCATGCCGGCACGGGGCACATCGTTCGCACCGAAGGCAGCTGCCCCGCCACCGCATCGTCGGCCGTCGTGTTCACCAGCCTCATCGGCTCCGTCTTCGAAGCCCTGCCGGCCGATGCGGTGTGGACGATGGGTGAAGTCCTAAACAACACGCCGCAGGTTCATCTCGATCACCAGGCACTCGAAGTTCAGGGCGCCTTGCTCTCCCGCTGGTACGTGGCCGACGCGGTGCATGCCGAGGGCGGCGTGCAGGCGCTGATGGCCGACTATCTACGCAGCCTCGAAGAGGCCGCGCGATCGGCGCACCGCTGGTCCCGTGACGAGGCCACCGCGGAGAATGACGGCGGGCAGCCATCGACACCCTTCGCGCTCAGCAACCAGCAAG
>JBBQYL010000061.1:0-24340 GCA_038208735.1 Burkholderiales bacterium | reverse complement strand
ATGCATTGAAGCGGGTGTCCGTAGCGACGTGCGGCGGCCAGCACCAACTCGACCTTCGTGGCAGCGATGTCCTTGGAGAACAAGCCGCACACGCCACGCCCTTCATGGTGGATCTTCAACATGATCTGCGTGGAGGTTTCGAGGTCCAACTTGAAATATTCCTGCAGCACCATGACGACGAATTCCATCGGAGTGAAGTCGTCATTCAGCAGCACCACCTGGTACATGCGGGGCGGCTTGGTACGTGCAGCCTTGCGTTCGGCCACGACCGCGCCCTGGCCCGAGTCGGGAAGACTTGGCTTGGGGAGCACGACGGGCGGCGGTGGAGGAGTTTCCTCAGGCATGAATTGATTCTATAGACTCGCGCACGTCCGGGGACGATGGGACATATCGTCCCCCTGACAGGGTGAAGAGCATTGCCGGAAAAGCTTTGCTCATCCGATGCATCTCGGGACGACAACCGTCATTTCAAGACGAGCGTCCTGCACAAGTTCGACCGACGCGCCGGAAGCCGTGTGGCGCGGGGCTTCAGGGTTGTCCAGGACGGTTCGCATCACGCCAAGTTAGCACGTGAAATGCCCGGCTTGGGGCAGTGTTGCAATGACGTGACGGGAAATTTGCGCCGGAGGGGGTCAGGCATTGCCTGCGAAATACGCAGGAGATGCCAGACCCCTTCAGCCCAAGCGCGCCTGCAGCTCGGCCACCTGGCCGCGCAGGTACTCGTTCTCGGCGGTGAGCTCGGCGACGCGGTCCTGCAGCGCCTGCACTTCGGTCGTGGGCGTCTGGCTGGCCTCGACCCGCGGCTTCTTCGTGGCCTCGCGAGCCCGCTTGGCAGCCTGCTTGAGCTCGTCCTTGCCGCCGCTGGCCGCGGCCACCTGCTCTTCGATCGGCAGCCCGGCCACCGCCGCGGCGGCGTTCAACGTGATCGTGCCGGCGCGCACGGCCGCCACCAGCTCCGGTGCGGCCTGCTTCTGGATCTTCTCGATCATCGTGAGCTGGCTTGGCGTGACCTTGGCCGCCTTCGCCACCGCCTCGCGCGAGGTCAGCAAAGGCTCGGCCGCGGCCGCCGGGTCGCCGTCGATCGCCGACACCGGCTCCGCCTCGCCCAGCACCTCGGCGCGCATGTGCGCGTCCTTCTTCGCGGCGCGGACGGCGGACTCGCGGTCGCCCACGATCTGCTTTTTGCGCAGCGCGAGCACGCCGCGCTGGAAGTCGGACACGCTGCGCCGGCCGAGGTGCTGGTCGATCATCCAGAGGTGCACGTCCTCGATCGAGCGGAAGCGCGCGTTCTGCACCGTGTTGAACGGCAAGCCGTGCTGCAGGCACAGGCCGTAGCGGTTGTGGCCGTCCACCAGCACGTCGCCCCACAGCACCAGCGCGTCGCGGCAGCCTTCGGCCAGGAGGCTTCGCTCCAGCGCGTCGAGCTCGTCGGGGGTCAGCGGGTCGATGTAGGTCTTGAGGTCTTCCTGGACGACGATATTCACGGTGGGCAATGGAAATGAAAGGGGTGAAAGAAACAAAACCCCAGTCGAATCAACGATCTGGGGCATTTTATCAATGCAGATTCGGCCCTGGGGAGGCCGCGCTGGCAGCTTACATGTGGTCGATCATGACCTGCCCGAACCCCGAGCACGACACCTGCGTGGCCCCGTCCATCAGCCGCGCGAAGTCGTACGTGACCTTCTTGCTGAGCACCGACTTCTCCATCGACGCGATGATCCGGTCGGCCGCCTCCGTCCAGCCCATGTGGCGCAGCATCATCTCGGCCGACAGGATCTCGGAGCCCGGGTTGACGTAGTCCTTGCCGGCGTACTTGGGGGCCGTGCCGTGGGTGGCCTCGAACATGGCCACGGTGTCGGACAGGTTGCCGCCCGGGGCGATGCCGATGCCGCCCACCTGGGCTGCGAGCGCGTCGGAGATGTAGTCGCCGTTCAGGTTGAGCGTGGCGATGACCGAGTATTCGGCCGGGCGCAGGATGATCTGCTGAAGGAAGGCGTCGGCGATGGAATCCTTGACGGTGATGTCGCGACCCGTCTTGGGGTTCTTGAACTTCACCCACGGGCCGCCGTCGATCAGCTGCGCGCCGAACTCCTTCTGCGCCAGCGCGTAGCCCCAGTCACGGAAGCCACCTTCGGTGTACTTCATGATGTTGCCCTTGTGCACCAGCGTCACCGACGGCTTGTCGTTGTCGATGGCGTACTGCAGCGCCTTGCGCACCAGGCGCTCGGTACCCTCGATGGACACCGGCTTGATGCCGATGGCCGAGGTGAGAGGGAAGCGGATCTTGGTGACGCCCATCTCGTCCTGCAGGAACTTGATCAGCTTCTTCGCCTTGTCGCTCTCCGCCTCGTACTCGATGCCGGCGTAGATGTCTTCGGAGTTCTCGCGGAAGATGACCATGTCGACCTTCTCGGGCGCCTTCACCGGCGACGGCACGCCCTTGAAATAACGCACCGGGCGCAGGCAGACGTACAGATCGAGCTGCTGGCGCAGCGCCACGTTCAGCGAGCGGATGCCGCCGCCCACGGGGGTGGTGAGCGGCCCCTTGATGGAGACGATGTACTCCTTGACCAGGGCCAGCGTCTCTTCGGGCAGCCAGACGTCGGGGCCGTAGACCTTGGTGGCCTTCTCGCCCGCGAAGATCTCCATCCAGTGGATCCGGCGCTTGCCGCCGTAGGCCTTGGCCACCGCGGCGTCGACCACCTTGAGCATGACCGGCGTGATGTCGCCGCCCGTGCCGTCACCCTCGATGAACGGGATGATGGGCTGGTCGGGCACATTGAGGGAGAAGTCGGCGTTGACCGTGATCTTCTGCCCGCCCGCCGGGACGGTGACATGTTGGCTCATTGAGTCTTGCTCCGTTTTGTTCTGCAAAAATAAATTCTAGTTCACAAAAAACTGTCAACCGCTCGACAGGGGGATGCGTTTGAGGGCTGCTACGCCCTGACGGGTAAGCAATTTCAACTCTTTAAGGTATCTTAAAATGACCAAGCTCCTCGCCGCCCTGATCATCTCCACCTTCGCCATCGGCGCCTTCGCCGCTGATGCCGCTTCGGCTCCCGCTTCCGCCGCCCACAAGGCGAAGGCCGAGCACAAGGCCGCGAAGAAGGCTGACGCCGCTTCGGCCGCTGCTTCCAAGTAATTCTTCGATTCTGTCGAACCGCACCGGCTTGCCGGAGCGGTTCCAGATGCGAGAACGCCCGGCTTGCCGGGCGTTTCTCATTGTGGCTTCGATATGTGGGCGATGGCGTGGCCCGCGCGTTCGTATTCGCGCCAACGCAAGCGCCCGGCCTCGCGATGCTCGGGATCCTGCCCCACGATGGCGATCAGCCGGTCGAACACGCCGACGTCCGCCACCGCATGACCGGCCAGCGTCACGCCGATGCGGCAGGCCGCCGGCGCCGCCCCGTCCTTGACCAGCACGATGGGCGACAACGCCAGCCGCTGGGCATCGGCCCCATCGCGCGGCAGCACGGCGTGCGGCACGAACTCCAGCGGCTCGAATGTCCACAGCGCCTGGTCCAGCCGATCCAACGTCGCCGGCTCGCCATGCACCGCCACCCGCGCGCCCGACCGGTACGCCTTGCGCAACAGCCGGCACGCGTAATCCAGCGGATCCGCGATGCCGGTGTGGAAGGCGACGTCGGTCATTTCGCCTTGGACATGACGAAGTGGGTGAGCAGCGGAACCGGGCGACCCGTGGCGCCCTTGGCGGCACCCGAACGGTGCGCCGTGCCGGCGATGTCCAGGTGAGCCCACGGGAACTTGGCCGTGTAGCGCTGCAGGAACTTGGCCGCGGTGATGGAGCCGCCGGCGCGCCCGCCGATGTTGGCCATGTCGGCGAAGTTGCTCTTGAGCAGGTCGTCGTACTCGTCGTCCAGCGGCATGCGCCAGGCGGGATCGAGGCCGGCGGCCGAGGCGGCCAGCAGCTCGGCGGCCAGCGCGTCGTCCGGTGAGAACAAGCCGCTGTTGTAGTGGCCCAGCGCGACGACGATGGCGCCGGTGAGCGTGGCGATGTCGACCACGGCGGCCGGCTTGAAGCGCTCGGCGTACGTGAGCGCGTCGCACAGGATCAGGCGGCCTTCGGCGTCGGTGTTGAGGATCTCGATGGTCTGGCCCGACATGCTGGTGACGACGTCGCCCGGCTTGGTGGCGCGGCCGGAGGGCATGTTGTCGCAGGTGGGAATGAGGCCGACCAGGTTGACCTTGAGCTTGAGCTCGGCCACCGAACGCAGGGTACCCAGCACGCTGGCGGCGCCGCACATGTCGAACTTCATCTCGTCCATCTCGGCGCCCGGCTTCAGCGAGATGCCGCCGGTGTCGAACGTGATGCCCTTGCCCACCAGCACCACCGGGGCGTCCTTCTTCGAGCCGCCCTTGTACTGCATGACGATGAACTTGGGCGGCTCGTAGGAGCCTTGCGCGACGGACAGGAACGAGCCCATGCCCAGCTTCTCGCAGGCCTTGCGATCGAGCACTTCCACGTCGAGGCCGTGCGTCTTGACCATGGCAAGCGCCTGCTCGCCCAGGAACGTGGGCGTGGCGAAGTTGGCCGGCAGGTTGGCGCACTCGCGCGCCAGGTTCATGCCCGAGACGATGGCCGCGCCGATGCCCAGGCCGGTCTTGGCGATGGCCACGGCGGCCTTGGGCACGACGTACGAGACCTTGGCCAGCAGCGGCGCCGGCGCGGCGCTCGGCTTGGTCTTGGTGTAATGGTAGGTGGCGTCGCCCACGGCGATGGCCAGCGCCTCGGCGTGCGCGGCGGTGGATTCGCCGCCGATCACCGCCACGTGCCTGGCCGGGCCCGACTTGACGGTGGACAGCGCCGAGGCGACGGCCGCCTTGAAGGCCTTGGGCGAGGTGTCGCGGGCGACGGCCAGCACCACGCGGCCGGCCTTGACGCCGGCAACGCGCGGCAGGTAGACCGAGCGGCCGGCCTTGCGTTCCAGGTCGCCGCCCTTGAGCGCGTCCGCCAGGGCGGCATCGATGACGCTGCCGTACGAGGGCAGGTCACCCGCTGCGGGCAGCACGACGATCAGCGCATCGGCATTGACGCCGGCCACGCCTGCATCGGGAAGAGCCAGGGTTTGAAAGTCCATGGTGGGTACTTGTGTTCGATTGGAGATAATCGCGTGATGTTATTCGATTCGACCGTCCGCAAGGAGCTGGCCCGCAGTTTCGGGGCCACGCTGATGGTGATCCTCACCATCTTCATGACCAACCTGGTCATCCGCACGCTGGGCCTCGCCGCCAACGGCGCCGTGGCCGCGCAGGACGTCGTGTTCATCTTCACGCTCCTCGCGCTCCAGACGCTGCCCACCATCCTGTCGCTGTCGATGTTCATCGGCGTCATCCTCACGCTGGGACGCATGTACCGCGAGAGCGAGATGGCCATCTGGTTCTCCAGCGGCATCGGGCTGAAGCGCTTCATCCGCCCGGTGGTGGCCACCAGCTGGCCCATCATCGTGCTCATCGGCATCCTGATGCTGTTCGTCTGGCCATGGAGCTACAACCAGTACAACGACCTGCGCGCGCGCTTCGAGCAGCGCGCCGACGTGCTGCGCGCCTCGCCGGGCCAGTTCCAGGCCTCGGGCGACGGCCACCGCGTGTTCTTCGTCGAGAAGGCCGCCAGCGCGGCCACCGGCGGCGGGCGCAACGTGTTCATCATGAGCGACGCGGGCACGCGCGAATCGGTGGCCGTGTCGCAGTCGGGCAAGATCGAGAACGTCGGCGCCGACCGCTTCCTGGTGCTTGACTCGGGCCACATGGAACAGAACGACAAGACCTCGGGCGAGCACACGCACGTCGAGTTCAAGAACTACCGCGTGCATGCCGGCACCGGCGCCAGTCCCGCCAACAGCGCGCCGTCGCCGCGCGCGGTCGACACCGCCGACCTGATCCTGGGCGGCGGGCCGGCCTACATGGGCGAGCTCGCCTGGCGCCTGGGCCTGATCCTGGGCGCCACCAACCTGCTGTTCATGGGCATCAGCCTGTCGGCCGCCAACCCCCGCCGGGCCAGCAACTGGGGCCTGCTGTTCGCCGCGCTGGCGTTCGTCATCTACTACAACCTGCTCAACCTCACGCAGGCCTGGGTGGGCAGCGGGCGCGTCAACATCGTGGTCGCGATGGTGGTGCTGCACGGGCTGGCCTTCTGCCTGGGACTGGGGCTGATCTGGTGGCGCGAGCACGCCACGGTCATCCATCCGATGAAGCTGCTGCTGCGCAGGAGGCTCGCATGAAGACCGTCCGCAACCTGCTGTACCGCGACGTGCTGTGGTCGGTGTTCTTCGTGACCATCTTCTTCGTGGCGCTGTTCGTCTTCATCGACTTCGCCGACGAGATGAGCCGGGTGGGCCGCAACGGCTACACGATGGGCGCGGCCGCGCTGGCCACCCTCCTGGCCCAGCCGGGCCACGTCTACGAGCTGTTTCCCATCGCCGTGCTGATCGGCACCATCTACTCGATGGCGCGGCTCGCGTCGTCGTCCGAGTTCACCATCCTGCGTACCGCCGGCCTGGGCCCGGGCCGGGCGCTGAGCCTGTTGGGCGTCATCGGCCTGTTGTTCGCGGTCCTCACGTTCGGTCTGGGCGAGTACGTCACCCCGCACAGCGACCAGGCCGCGGCCTTCCTGAAAGCGCGCTTCGGCATGGGCCTGGCCATCGGAAGCACCGGCGCCTGGCTCAAGGACAAGCGCGACGACCCCGACGGCGAACGCTCCATCACCGTCAACGTGCGCGGCGTGGGCAAGGACGGCGAGCTCACGGGCGTGCGCATCTACGAGATGGACGCCAGTGGCCGCGAGGTGCGCAGCCTCGTGGCCGAGCACGCCGTCGTGCCGCGCACGCGCAACATCAACGAGTGGACGCTGCAGGACGTCACCGAGACGCGCTGGATCCCCGCCACGCCAACCACGGAGCCACGCGTCGACGTCAAGAAGTCGGCCGAGATGACCTGGCCCACCCGGCTCAATGCGTCGGTGGCCGCCGCGGCGCTGCTGCCGCCGCAGAGCATGGGCACGGCCGACCTGTGGCGCTACAGCACCCACCTGGCCGAGCAGGAGCAGTCCACGCAGAACTACCGCATCCTGTTCTGGAAGCGCGTGCTGTACCCGTTCGCCTGCCTCGTGATGGTGGCCCTCGCCCTGCCCTTCGCCTACCTGCATGCGCGCGCCGGCGGCGTCAGCGTGAAGGTGTTCGGCGGCATCATGCTGGGCATCAGCTTCGTGCTGCTGAACAACGTGGCGGGCCACCTGGGCCTGCTGCACGACTGGACGCCATGGATCGCGGCCTCGGTACCGAGTGCGTTATACCTGCTGATGTCGATGTCGGCGTTCGCGTGGCTGGTGAGGTACCGATGATGAACCTGCGTGGATTGATCCTTCTTGCGCATGGCGCGCGCGACCCGGCGTGGGCCACGCCCTTCGAGGCCGTCGTCGCGCGCATCCGCGAGCGCGCGCCCGAGACGCGCGTGCGACTCGCCTTCCTCGAGCTGATGGCGCCCCCGCTGGAACAGGCCGGCGCGGAACTGGTGGCCCTCGGCTGCCAGCGCATCGACGTCGTGCCCGCCTTCCTCGGCACGGGCGGCCATGTGCGGCGCGACGTGCCGGCGCAGCTGGCGCGACTGCGCGACGCGCACCCGGGCATCGCGTGGACCCTGCACGCGGCGCTCGGCGAGAACCCGCACGTCATCTCCGCGCTGGCCGACGCCACCATCGATCTCGCGGAGCTGGGCTTCGCCTCCGGCCACAGTCCCCTGGACGGAATCGGCACATGAACCTGCACCAGTTCCGTTTCGTGCAGGAGGCCGTGCGCCGCAACCTGAACCTGACCGAGACCGCCAAGGCGCTGTTCACCTCCCAACCCGGCATCTCCAAGGCCATCCTCGAGCTCGAGGAGGAACTCGGCATCGATCTCTTCGTGCGCCACGGCAAGCGCCTGCGCCGCGTCACCGAGCCGGGCCAGGAGGTGCTCAAGGCCATCGACGTGATCCTGCGCGAGGTGGCCAACATGAAGCGCATCGGCGAGGAGTACTCGAAACAGGATGCCGGCCGACTGTCGATCGCCGCCACGCATACGCAGGCCCGCTACGTGTTGCCCGAGCCCGTGGCGCAGCTGCGCCGGCGCTTTCCCAAGGTGCAGGTCAGCCTGCACCAGGGCTCGCCCAGCGACGTGGTGCAGATGCTGCTCGATGGCACCGCCGACATCGGCCTGGCCACCGAATCGCTGTCCGAGCCCGACGACCTGGTGTCGCTGCCCTGCTACGAGTGGGAGCACGTGATCGTGATGCGCGCCGACGATCCGCTGGCGCAGGTCGAGAAGATCACGCTGGAGCAGCTGGCCAACGAGACGCTCATCTCCTACCACCCGGCCTTCACCGGCCGCCGGCGCATCGACGCGGCCTTCGCGCAGCGACGGCTCAAGCCCAACATCGCGCTGGAGGCCATCGACTCCGACGTCATCAAGACCTATGTGAAGTCGGGCCTGGGCGTGGGCATCGTGGCCGAGATGGCCGTGCGCGACGACCCGCCGGGCGGCGAACTGGTGAGTCGCCCCGCCGGCTACCTGTTCGGCCGCAACGTCACGCGCGTGGCGTTCCGCCGCGGCGCCTACCTGCGCGGCTACGTGCTCACGTTCGCCGAGCTGTTGTCCGACCGCCTCACGCGCCCGCTGCTGCTGCGCGCGCTGGGCGGCACGGGAGAGAACTATGACCTCTGACATCGAACGCCTCGTCGGCGCCAGCCGCCTGCCGGCCGTGGGCACCACCATCTTCACCGTGATGTCGGCGCTGGCCGTCAAGACCAGCGCCATCAACCTCGGCCAGGGGTTCCCCGACTTCGACTGCGACCCCGCGCTGGTGGACGCCGTCACCGCCGCGATGCGCGCCGGCCACAACCAGTACCCGCCGATGACGGGCGTGCCGGCGCTGCGCCAGGCGGTGTCCGACAAGGTCGCCCTCACCACCGGCCGCCGCTACGACGCCGAGACCGAGATCACCATCACCGCCGGTGCCACCCAGGGCATCCTGTCCACCGTGCTGGCGCTGGTGCACCCCGGCGACGACGTGATCGTGCTGGAGCCCTGCTACGACAGCTACGGCCCGTCGATCACGCTGGCCGGCGGCAACACGATCCGCGTGGCATTGGTGCCGGGCACCTGGCGCCCCGACTTCGACGCGCTGGCCGCGGCGCTGTCGCCCCGCACGCGCCTGGTGATCATCAACACGCCGCACAACCCGAGCGGCACCGTGTGGACGGCCGCCGAGATGGCCCGCTTCGCGGCGCTGCTGGCGCCCACGCGGGCGCTGGTGCTGTCCGACGAGGTCTACGAGCACATGGTGTTCGACGGCGTGGCGCACGCCAGCGTGTCGAGCCTGCCCGAGCTGGCCGAGCGCAGCGTGGTGGTGTCGAGCTTCGGCAAGACCTTCCACGTCACCGGCTGGAAGGTGGGCTACGTGGCCGCGCCGGCGCCCCTGATGCGCGAGTTCCGCAAGGTGCACCAGTTCAACGTGTTCACGGTCAACGCGCCGATGCAGCACGGCATCGCGGCGTTCCTGGCCGATCCGTCGCACTGGCAGTCGCTGGCGGCGTTCTACCAGGGCCGGCGCGACCGCTTCCGCGCCGGGCTCGCCGGCACCGCGCTGGAGCTGCTGCCCTGCGAGGGCACGTACTTCCAGTGCGTCGACTACTCGGCGCTGTCGCGCCGGACCGATCTCGCGTTCTGCGAATGGCTGGCCACCGAGCTGGGCGTCGCCGCGATCCCGATGTCGGCCTTCTACGAGACCGCGCCGGACATGCGGGTGATCCGCTTCTGCTTCGCCAAGAAGGAAGCCACGCTGGACGCGGCGCTGCAACGCCTGCAGGCGCTGCGCGCCTGACGTTCGGCGCCTGGCGTTCAGCGCTTGGTGGGCTGCTCGGAGTCGGGCCTGTCGCCCGCGTGCCATTCGACGCCCGCACGCGGCTTCGCGGGCGCCACCGGCGCCAGGCTCAGCTCGTCGAGCGTGGCATGCACGTCGCCGCCCGAGGGCAGCTCCAGGTCGACGTGGCCACCGCCCTGGCCCGGGTCGAAGCCGGTCATTTCGAAGCTGGTGAGCATGCCGGAGCGCGTGTCGCCCTCGACGTCGACCGACTCCAGGTCGAGTCCCAGGTCGTCCTCGGGCAGCCCCCGCTCGTTGACCTCGCGGGCGCTCGGGTAGAGCGTCATCGGCGCGGTCTGCGCGGAGTCGTCGAGCGGCAGCAGCACGTCGACCGCCGTGCCGGTGTTGCCGCCGTCGTGCTGCCACAGGTCGCGGGCCAGTGAGTAGAGCACCAGCACGTCGCGGTACGCCGGCAGGTCGAACAGCTCGCTGGTGTCGTCGCGCTTGAACAGCAGGCCTTCGAGGATGGCCATGGCGTCGATCGGCGACGTCCAGGCGCCTTCCAGCATCGCGACGGTGTCGGGATAGTCTTCCAGCGAGCGGCCGGCGGACGGGCCGGTGTCCCAGTCGGGCGCGTACGCGTTGAAGCGGCGGTTGAAACGGGCGCGGGTGCGCTCGTAGGCGCTGCGGTCACCCTGGCGCTTGTAGATCTCCAGCAGTTTCGTGTACGGCAGCGGGCTCTGGCCCCCGGCGCTGCGCAGGTGCGACATCAACAGGTCGACGGCGGCGTCTTCCTGGCCGAGGGCGATGAAGAAGTCGGCCTGCTGCTCGAGATCGAGCAGTTCCTCCACCGACAGCTCGCGTGGCGAGGCGTCCGGCGTGATGGCCGCGGCCATGCGCTGGCGATCGAGCGGGCGCGTGGCCGTCGGGTCGGACAGCGACGGCATGCCCCGGGCATCGCCCTCGTCGTGCAGCACGAGGTCGGGCAGCAGGTCGTCGTGGTGACCGACCGGCGCGGGCGAGCGCTGGCGCAGGTCGAGCGTGACGAACGGCTCGGGTTCCGGCTCGGGCGCCTCCGGCGTGGGTTCGGGCTCGGCCGGCTGCAACGCGCCGAGCTGGCTCTGGTTGAACCAGTCGCTGTGCGCGATGCGGTTCTGCTGGCGCAGCTTCCACATCAGCGCCGCGATGGCGCCGAGTGCGATCACCAGCAGGCCGAAGAGCCAGGGCATCCAGTCGCCACGCGTCTCGACCGCGGCGAGCTGGGCCTGCAGCTTGGCGGTCTGGTCGTGCTGGGCCTGGGTGTCGCGCTTGGCCAGCTGGATGCTTTGCTCCAGGGCCTTCAGTGCGCGGGCATCGGGGTCGTCCAGGTCGGACAGCGCCAGGGCGGCGGCGGAGCTGGCCAGCGGCGGCGGCAGCACCGGCTCCTCCATGTCGAGCTTGAGGTGCGGCACGCCCGGATCGAGCACCAGGCGCGCGGCGTCCGCGGGCCCGGGCACACGCGGCCCCGGCTTGCGGGCGCTCCCGGCATCGACGTGGCGCGCCGAAGGGGCCGCCGCTGGCGGTGCGTCGAGTTCGTTGGCCAGGGCCATCGTCGGGCCCTTGCGCACGACGTGCGGGCGAGGGGCGCCCATGCTGCCGGCACCGCTGGTGGCGTGGCGCGGCGCGCGCGTCGCGGCGGACGGCGTGGCGGCGTCGGAAGACGTGCCGGCGTTGCGCGGCGTTGCCGTGGACGGGTTGGCGGGCGTGAACGTGCTGGCCGGCAGCGGCGCCACCTGCGCCAGCTGGGCCGCCGTGGTGCCCAGCATGGGCGGATCGGCGAACACCGAGAACCGGCGCGTGAAGCGGCGATCGCAGCCGGCGCTGAGCGCCACCTCGATGATGGGCTCCTCCACCGGCACCGAGGCCGTGATCTTCACCAGCCAGTTGTTTTCGGAGGTGCCGCGCAGGAGCTCGGTTCGAACGACGGCGGGCAGCAACAAGGCTTCGCCGTAATAAACCTGCGCCGACAGGCATTCGCTGCCGAATTGCTCGCCCGGTTCGACGTTGACGGGTACCGTGAACGTGAACGACTGGCCCAGTACCGCATCAGAAACCGCGCGTCCGAAACCCAACGCCCAGACTTGCTGGGAAGCCAATGCAGTGGCGGCGAAAATGATGTGCGCGGTAAAGTTTTTTTTCATGCCTGTGGACGCCACAGATAACCCCGATCGACTCTATCACGATTGCTTACAGAAACTGTCGCGGGAGCATCCGGTGGAGAATGATGCGTACCCGTGACATATGGTTCAACACACAATCCGTGAATATCTCCGGTTTCG
This sequence comes from Burkholderiales bacterium, assembly GCA_038208735.1. GTDB lineage: Bacteria > Pseudomonadota > Gammaproteobacteria > Burkholderiales > Burkholderiaceae_C > Scleromatobacter. The sequence continues at coordinate 12,170 of JBBQYL010000061.1, read as the reverse complement.
CCAATTTCCGTATTCACCACCAAGGCCGCTTCGATGCCCAGTGAACTCCTGACCGCCCGCGAGGGTTCCACGCTGATTCTGACCCTCAGCGATCCCGCCACTCGCAACACATTGTCACCCCAGGTCTACTCGGCAGGTGTCGAGGCGCTGAACGTGGCCGAATCGGATGATTCCGTGCGGGCGGTGATCGTGCGCGGCGACGGGGAACATTTCTGCGCCGGCGGCGACTTGAATCGAATCATCGGACTGCGCAAGACCGGGCCGGAAGCACAGTCCGAATCGATCGCGCTGTTCCATCAATTCATCGAATCGCTGCGCGCGTTTCCCAAACCCGTGATTGCCGCGGTGGAGGGTTTCGCCGCGGGCGGCGGTATGTCGCTGGCGCTGGCCTGCGATCTGATCGTGGCGGCTTCCGACGCAAGATTCGCGATGTCGTACGGCAAGGTGGGCCTCACGCCCGACGGCGGCGGATCGTGGCACCTGGCGCGCATGCTGCCGCGCGCCGTGGCGCTGGAAATGCTGTGGCTGGCGGCCCCGATGAAGCCCGAACGCCTTCGCGAGCTGGGCCTTGTCAACCGTGTGACAGACAAGGGCCAGGCCCTGGCCGAAGCTCTGGCCCTCGCCGACAAGCTCGCCGCGATGGCCCCCAACGCGGTGGCCGGCGCGAAGGAACTGGTCGCCCGCGCGGCGCTGTCGCCGCTCACCGAGCACCTCGAGGCCGAGCGCCGCCAGTTCATCGTCAACCTGTTCCACGACAACGGCGACGAGGGCCTGAAGGCCTTCTTCGACAAGCGGCCGCCGATGTTTCGTTGATCGGGGCGGGCGTCGCGGCTTTCAACAAGAAAACAACGGATCCCCCTTGCCCGCCGACCGCCCTGCGCCCTACCCCGTCCCCGACGCCCGCCCCCCGACCCGCCGTCGCCTCTATCTGATGCGCCATGGCTCGGTGGACTACTTCAAGGCCGACGGCACCCCGGTGCCGCCGCACAGCGTGCCCCTCAACGAGGCCGGCCGCACGCAGGCCGACGCCGCCGGCGCGCTGTTCGCGACCGCCGGCGTGCGCTTCGACCGCGTGCTGGTGAGCGGGCTCGCGCGCACGGTGGAGACGGCGCAGCGCGTGCTGGCCGCCGCCGGCCAGGACGTGCCCATCGCCCGCGACCTGCGCCTGGAGGAGATCCGCTCCGGCCGCCTCGACGCGATCGCTCCCGACCAGCTGCGCGCCGCATTCACCGGCGTGTTCTCCGCCGCGGCCGACGTCGAGTCGCTGCGCTTCCTGGGCGGCGAGACCGTCGGCGCGATGATGGATCGCTGCCTGCCCGCCTTCGACGAGCTGCTGGCCGACATCGGCTGGACGTGCGCGCTGTGCGTGCTGCACGGCGGCATCAACCGCGCGTTGCTGGGCCACGCGCTCACCGGCGGCCGCACGTTCCTGGGTCGCCTGGAGCAGTCGCCCGCCTGCATCAACGTGCTGGACGTGGGCGCCGGCGACGTCGTGGTGCGCGGCACCAACCTCGCGCCCACGCAGTGGCTGCAGGAGCGCGAGCGCTACACCACGATGGAGAAGCTGCTGGCGCAGTACCTGCGTGCGGGCGATATTCCCGGTTGATCGGGACAGGTCCTGGTTTGAGACGACAATTGCCGCAGATCAACATGCCCGTTCGCGGGCCGGCAGCTGTCGCTTTCGAGACCCGGAATGAACAACCCGATTCTTACAATCGAAGAACAGAACAACATCGACGCGGGCCCATGGTTCTCCACCCTTTCCGAAGCGCTGCGCGCCGCGATCCTGTCGCGTGCGGTGGTGCGTCGGCTGGCGGACGGCGCGCCGCTCGCGTCGCGCGGCGCCCCGGCGGAAGACTGGTGCGGCGTGGCCAGGGGCGCGGTGCGCGTGAGCTCGGTGTCGATGTCGGGCAAGCAGGTCTCGCTCACCTACGTCGAGCCGGGCACCTGGTTCGGCGACATCGCGCTGTTCGACGGCCTGCCGCGCACGCACGACGCCGACGCGCATGGCACCACCACGCTGCTGTCGGTGCGCAAGGCCGACTTCAAGGACCTGCTGGCCCAGCACGTGGAGCTCTACGACGCGCTGCTGCGCCTGAACTGCCGCCGGCTGCGCATCATGTTCAACCTCGTCGAGGACCTGAACACGCGGCCGCTGTCGGCGCGCCTGGCCAAGAACATCCTGATGCTGGCCAAGGCCTACGGCATCGCCCAGGGCGACGAGGTGCGCATCGGCCTGCAGCTGGCGCAGGAAGACCTGGCGCAGTTGGTGGGTGCGTCGCGCCAGCGGGTCAACCAGGAGCTCAAGGAACTTGAGCGCGAGGGCGCGCTGCGCATCGAGCCGACGCGCCTCGTCGTGCTTTCGCGCGAGAAGCTGGTACACGCCGCCGAACGATAGACCGCATCGGACACCGTCCCGATGCGCGGAACAGATCACGCATTGAGACAAGACCGATGAACCAGACCGAACAGAACACAGGCACCCGTCCGGTGGCCGACAGCCACCGCTTCGACGTCGCCGCCCTCGAGGCCTTCCTCGTGGCGAAGCTGCCCGGCTTCGCCGGCCCGTTGAGCGTCGAGCAGTTCAAGGGCGGCCAGTCCAACCCCACCTACAAGCTGGTGACGCCGTCGCGCTCGTACGTGATGCGCTCCAAGCCGGGGCCGGTGGCCAGGCTGCTGCCTTCGGCGCACGCCGTCGAGCGCGAGTACCGCGTGATGGATGCGCTGGCCGGCACGGACGTTCCGGTGGCCAGGATGCACCTGCTGTGCGAGGACGAGTCGGTGATCGGCCGCGCGTTCTTCGTGATGGAGTTCGTCGAGGGCCGCGTGTTCTGGGATCAAGGCCTCGACGGCGCGACGCCGGCCGAGCGCGGCGCGATCTACGACGAGATGAACCGCGTCATCGCCGCGATGCACAACGTCGACGTGAACGCCATCGGGCTGGCGGACTACGGCAGGCCCGGCAACTTCTTCGCGCGCCAGATCGGTCGCTGGACCAAGCAGTACCAGGCTTCCATCACCGAGCCCATCGAGGCGATGGATCGCCTCATCGAGTGGCTGCCCGCTCACATGCCGGCCAGCGCGATGGACGAGACGCAGGTGTCGGTGGTGCACGGCGACTACCGCATGGACAACCTCATCTTCCATCCCACCGAGGCGCGCGTGATGGCGGTGCTCGACTGGGAGCTGTCCACGCTGGGCCATCCGCTGGGCGACTTCAGCTACCACTGCATGGCGTGGCACATCCCGCCGGGCACGTTCCGCGGCATCGCGGGCCTCGACCTCGCCTCGCTGGGCATCCCGCCCGAGCGCGACTACGTGCGGCGCTACTGCGAGCGCACCGGGCGCGGCGATCCCGACGCGCTGCTGGCCGACTGGAACTTCTACCTGGCCTACAACCTGTTCCGCCTGGCGGCCATCCTGCAGGGCATCGCCCGCCGCGTGGTCGACGGCACCGCCTCGAGCGCGCAGGCGCGCGTCACCGGCGCGGGCGCGCGGCCGCTGGCCGAACTCGCCTGGCAATTCGCCCAGAAGGCTTGAAGACATGGATTTCTCGTACTCGCCCCGCACCGTCGACCTCCAGGCCCGCCTGCAGGCCTTCATCGCCGAACACGTCCTGCCGGCCGAGCCGCGCTACCACGCCGAGATCGAGGCCAACACGGCCGCCGGCAAGCGCTGGACGCCGCTGCAGCTGATCGAGGAGCTCAAGGTCAAGGCGCGCGCCGCCGGCCTGTGGAACCTGTTCCTGCCGGACAGCGAGCTGGGCGCCGGCCTGAACAACCAGGACTACGCGCCGCTGGCCGAGATCATGGGCCGCACGCCGTGGGCCAGCGAGGTCTTCAACTGCTCCGCGCCCGACACCGGCAACATGGAGGTGCTGGTGCGCTACGGCACGCCCGAGCACAAGAAGCGCTGGCTCGAGCCCCTGCTCGATGGCCGCATCCGCAGCGCCTTCGCGATGACCGAGCCGGCGGTGGCCTCGTCGGATGCCACCAACATCCAGGCCAGCATCGTGCGCGACGGCGACGACTACGTGCTCAATGGCCGCAAGTGGTGGACGTCGGGCGCCGGCGACCCGCGCTGCGCCGTCTACATCTTCATGGGCAAGACGGACCCACAGGCGCCGCCGTACTCGCAGCAGTCGATGATCCTGGTGCCGGCCGACGCGCCCGGCGTGAAGGTGCTGCGCCCGCTCACCGTGTTCGGCTACGACGACGCGCCGCACGGCCACATGGAGGTGGCGTTCGACGACGTGCGCGTGTCCGCCTCCGGCATGCTGCTGGGCGAGGGCCGCGGCTTCGAGATCGCCCAGGGACGGCTGGGCCCCGGCCGCATCCATCACTGCATGCGCCTGATCGGCCTGGCCGAGCGCGCGCTGGAGCTCATGTGCGAACGCACCGCCTCGCGCGTGGCGTTCGGCAAGCCGCTGTCGCACCAGACCGTCACGCAGGAGCGCATCGCCGAGGCGCGCTGCCAGATCGACATGGCGCGCCTGCTGACGCTCAAGGCCGCCTGGATGATGGACGTGGCCGGCAACAAGACGGCGAAGTCGGAGATCGCGATGATCAAGGTGGTGGCGCCCAACATGGCCTGCCGCGTGATCGACTGGGCGATGCAGGCGTTCGGCGCCATGGGGATGTCCGAGGACGCGCCGCTGGCCTACTTCTATACGGTGGCCCGTACCCTGCGATTCGCCGACGGCCCGGATGAAGTGCACCGCAACTCGATCGCCAAGATCGAGTTGGGCAAACAACTCAAGCGCTCTTCCTGAGCGCCTCGTCCACGGCCACGGCCACGGCAACGCAGGTCTCCAGCGCCTGCACGGTGGGCACCGAGGCCGACTGTCGGATGACCACCTGGCCGCGCGCCAGGCGCAGCAGGAAGGGCTCGGCCGAGACGGCCTCGATGGGCATCGCGTCGGCGCGCTGCTTCAGCGCCGTGGCGACGGGGCCCGCCAGCCAGCGCGTGAGCCACGCCGTGTCGTTGCTGATGGCGCCATAGCGATCGCGCAGCAGCACGCCCATCTGGTTGGGGCTGAGCTTCGCGTGCATGGCCAGCCAGCGCATCTCCTCGGGCGTCTCCTCGTCGAGACGCGTCTGCACGCTGTCGGTGAACTGCGCGTAGACCTCGTGGTCGAGCCGGGCCAGCAGCGGCCGATCGAGCACCAGCGCCTGCACGTCGGAGTTGAGCGCCACCTCGAAGCGGATGCGGAACTCGTGGCTGCTCATGAAGCTGCGCTGCGACGGCCCCCACTCGATGCGCCAGCCCGCGTGGCGCGGGTTGTGATCCATGGCCCAGCCGTCGTGCGCGATCGTTGGCTTGAGCGTCCAGTGGTGGACGCGCGCCCAGGCGCCGAATTCAGCCCAGGCCGGGAGTGCCCCTCCCCAGGTAAACCATCGTCGCACTGCGTCGAGCATGATGTTGTATTGTTCGTCACCCGCCCCAGGGAACCCCAGGAGGCATTGCCATGATCGAAGTGTATTCGTGGGCCACACCCAACGGCCACAAGGTTCACATCATGCTCGAAGAATGCGGCCTGCCGTATCGCGTGCATGCGGTGGACATCGGCGCGGGCGACCAGTTCAAGGCGGACTTCCTCAAGATCAGCCCCAACAACAAGATCCCGGCCATCGTCGACCCCGACGGCCCCGACGGCAAGCCCATCAGCCTGTTCGAGTCCGGCGCGATCCTGCTGTACCTGGCGGGCAAGACGGGCCGCTTCCTGCCCGAGACGGTGGCCGGGCGCTACGAGATGCTGCAATGGCTCATGTTCCAGATGGGCGGCGTCGGGCCCATGCTGGGCCAGGCGCACCACTTCCGCATCTACGCGCCCGAGAAGATCGCCTACGCGGTCGATCGCTACACCAATGAGGCGCGCCGCCTGTACGGGGTGATGGACAAGCGCCTGGCCCGCTCGCGCTACATCGGCGGCAAGGACTACGGCATCGCCGACATGGCCATCTTCCCTTGGCTGCGCTCCTGGAAGAACCAGGGCATCTCGTGGACCGACTTTCCGCACCTCAAGGGCTGGTTCGACGAGGTCGCGGCGCGTCCCGCGGTGATCCGTGGCGTCGATGTGCTGACCGGCCAGCGCCGCCCGCTCGACGACGACCCGAAGGCGCGCGAGATGCTGTTCGGGCAGACGCAATATGCGCGCCGCTGAGCGAGCCCGATAGAATCGCTGGCTTCACTGCCCATAGCTCAACTGGATAGAGCAACGCCCTTCTAAGGCGTAGGTTCCAGGTTCGATTCCTGGTGGGCAGGCCATCTTCCCGGCGCGCTCAGCGCCGCTCGTGCGCGCGCAGCCGGCGCTCCAGCCCGCGTAGCGCCAGCGACAACGCCAGCGTCATGACGAGATACACCAGCGCGACCGCGTTGTAGGTCTCGAAGAAGGTGAAGGAACCGCTGGCGTAGACCTTGGCCATCTGCGTGATGTCGCTCACGCCGAGCACCGAGACGAGCGCCGAGTCCTTCACCATCGAGAAGAAGTCGTTGCCGAGTGCCGGCAGGATGGTGCGCACGCCCTGCGGAAACGTGATGTGGCGGAACACCTGGCGCGGCGTCATGCCCAGGCTGCGCGCGGCGTCGAGCTGGCCTCGCGCCACCGACTGCAGGCCGGCCCGGAACACCTCGGCGATGAAGGCGCTGTAGCTCACGGTGAGGGCGAGGATGGCGCGCCACATGAGGCTGAAGTCGCGCGCCTCGAAGGCCGGCGTGCCGTCGCCCGGGTGCACGCGCGCGACGACGAAGTCGACTGCGTGCACCAGCGCCGGCGCGGCCACGAAGGCCACGTAGAACAGCAGCACCAGCACGGGCACGCCGCGCACGACCTCGCAGTAGAACCGCGCCACCTGGCGCGCGGCGATGTGGGACGACATCAGGCCCAGCGCCACCACCAGGCCCAGCGCCGTGGCCGCGGCGAAGGCGACCAGCGACACGAACACCGTGACGCCGATGCCCTGGCTCACCACGCCCAGGATCTCGCGGTACAGGCCGTCCGATGCCGCCTCGGCCGCCAGCCACGCGATCAGCGCGCCGATGGCGACCAGCCACCAGGGCACGTGGTTGACGAAGGCGCGGAGTCGAGGGAAGGTCATGGACGGTCGGGACTTGGGGGGCGGCAGCCCGGCATTGTCGTCCCGACGCGACATGCCCGCGTGGCGCAGATCCTCACACCAGGATCGAGCAAGGCCGCCGCCGGGCAGGTTCGATAGTCGAGGCTTCACAAGAAGAGGGAAGTCGAGATGAAGAAGCGGTCGTTGGGCAAGGCGGTGCTGAGGGCGATTCCGGGCACGGCCATCGCGACGCTGGCCACGGGCTGGGGCGCGGCGCATGCGCAGGCGAGGTCGGCGCCTTCAGAGGCGGCGAGCGCGCCGGAGGCCACGCAGCAGGTGGTGGTGACGGGCTCGCGCGCCCGCGCCCGCACCGTGTTCGACAGCCCGGTGCCCGTCGACCTCTTTTCGGGCGCGCAGCTGGCGCAGTCGCTCAGCTCGGGCGAGATCGGCCAGGCGCTGCAGAACCTCGACCCATCCATCAACATGCCGCGCGTGTCGGCCAGCGGCACGTCGCGACGCTCGGGCTGAAGGAGATGACGCAAGGCACGCTGGTGCGCAAACTCTGCACCTACGACGCCGACCCGACGCGCCAGGCGATCTTCGAATACGACCGGCTGGTGCGCAGCATCTACACGCTGCGCTACCTGCGTGACCCCAAGCTGCAGCGCTACGTGCACCGGTCGCAAAACCGCATCGAGTCGTACCATCAACTGCGCTCGGCGATCGCGCAGGTCGCCGGCAAGAAGGAACTCACCGGCCGCACGGACGTCGAGATCGAGATCAGCAACCAGTGCGCGCGACTCGTCGCCAACGCGATTGCGTTCTACAACTCGGCGATCCTGTCACGGCTGCTGACCAAGTACGAGAGCGGCAACGACAAGGCGCTGGCGCTGGTGACCTCGACCTCACCGGTGGCCTGGCGGCATGTGCATTTGGGCGGCCGCTACGCCTTCCGCGATGGCGGGCAGGCGATTGACCTGGAAGCCATCGTGCAGGGGCTGACTCTGGAGTAGTGATCGCTTCCCCGTTGAGCGCTGCATCTGTTGGTCGTGACGTGCGCCGTGTTTCGAGGTGGCACGAACCGCGCGTCGCGATCGTTGACTGTATCTACAGAACCGCATTTCTCATCCAAGCTACTGTTTTGCGTTCAGCGCAGAATGGCGCCTCCGCCACGACGCTCCGCGTCACGGGGAGAAGGACCATTGACGATGCAACAAGCTCTTGAACAGGCAGGCACCGACTGGGTCGTGGGCGGTGGGGAGATGGGCAAGCTGGTCCGGTCGATGGACTGGTCGCTGACCCCTTTGGGACCCATCGACTCCTGGCCGCAGAGCCTGCGCACGACGGTCAACATCTGCCTCGCCTCGGCCCTGCCCATCTGCGTCATCGGGGGGGCGGGGCTGGTCCAGATATACAACGACGGTTACCGGGTGATCTGCGGCGGCAAACACCCTCACTCGATGGGCCAGAACTTTCCGCAGTGCTGGAGCGAGGCCTGGCCGGTCATCGGCGAGGCGCATGATTCCGCGCTCGCCGGCGATACCGCGTTCCTGGAAGATCAGCAGATCTTCCTTGACCGTCACGGGTACAACGAGGAGTGCTTCTTTACGTTCTCGTTCAGCCCCGTCCGAGGCGAGGGCGGGCACATCGGCGGGCTTTTCCATCCGGTGATCGAGATGACCGCCAAAGTGCTGGGCGAACGACGCTCGCGCACGTTGCGCGACCTGGCCGTCTGTGCGGGCAGGGGAAAGTCGATCGACGAAGCGATCACCCTCAGCAGCCAGTCACTGGAGCCCTACCAGCTCGACCTTCCCTTCGTCCTCATTTATGTGCTCGACCGCGCGGCCCAGCAGGCCCGCCTGGTCGCGCCGACCGGGCTGGCGGCCGCCAGCGCCGCCTGCCCGTTGGTGGTTGACCTGCTCGCACCGAGCGAATTGTCCTGGCCGCTGGGCCAGGTGGCGCTTTCGGGCAGGGCCCTGCAGGTCGATGAGCTGCAGCAACGCTTTGGTGCGGTGTGCTGCACTGCCTATCCTGAAGCGGTGCAGTCGGCGATATTGCTGCCAGTCACACCGCCCGGCATGGACCTCCCGGTGGCGGTGATCGTCGCCGGAGTCAGCCCGCGCCTATCGCTGGACGACAAGTACCGTGGCTTTTATGAACTGTTGGGGGCCGCGGTCACCTCCGCAGTGGCCAACGCCCGCGCCCACGAGGAGGAAGTAAAGCGGGCCGAAGCGCTGGCCGCGCTGGACCGGGCCAAGACCGACTTCTTCAACAACGTGAGCCACGAGTTCCGCACCCCCCTGACCTTGATGCTCGGGCCAGCGGAAGATCTGCTGGCGATGCCGCACGGCAGCCTGCCACGCGGCGCGCATGAGCAGATCGGTATCCTCCACCGCAACGCGTTGCGGCGTCAGATGCTCGTCAGCGCGCTGTTGGACTTTTCCCGCTTCGAAGCGGGCCGCCTGCGAGCGTCTTACGAAGCGACCGACCTTGCCGGCGCAACCAGCGATCTGGCCAGCGTGTTCCGCTCCGCCGTCGAGAAAGCCGGCATGCGGTTGGTGGTGGACTGCCCGCCGCTGTCCGAACCGGTCTTCGTGGACCGGGACATGTGGGAGAAGGTCGTCCTCAATCTGGTTTCCAACGCCTTCAAGTTCACGCTCGAAGGCGCCATCACCGTCACGCTCAAAGACGCTGTGGACGCCGTGCAATTGTCCGTGCGTGACACAGGCGCTGGCATCGCCGCGGCGCAGTGGCCGCACATCTTCGAACGCTTTCACCGCGTCGAAGGGGTCCGCGCGCGAACCCATGAAGGCACGGGCATCGGGCTTGCCCTGGTGCAGGAACTGGTCAGGCTGCACGGCGGCACGGTGGCGGTCGAGAGTGTCCCGGGACAGGGAAGCAACTTCATCGTGACGATTCCCAAGGGCAGCAACCATCTGCCGGCCGACCACCTGGAGCCGGGCAGCATTCCCGTCCCCAGCGCGCTGCCGGCGGGCCACTACGCTGTGGAAGCGCTGCGCTGGCTTGACGCCGAAGATGGCGAACCCGCGCCGTCAGAAGGTCCGCCGCCGGAACCGGACTCGCCGGTCGCCCGGCCGCGCATTCTGCTGGCGGACGACAACGCAGACATGCGCGACTACGTGTCCCGGCTTCTGAGCGAGCGCTACGCCGTCCAGACTGCGCCCGACGGAGAGGCGGCATTGGCCGCGGCGCGCAGCAACCCACCAGACCTGGTGCTCGCGGACGTGATGATGCCCCGCCTGGATGGACTTGGGCTCCTTGCGCAACTGCGGGCCGACCCCGCCACGAGCAGCCTGCCGGTGATCCTGCTGTCGGCGCGCGCCGGTGACGAAAACCGGGCCGAGGGAATGGAGGTTGGCGCCGACGACTACATGGTCAAGCCGTTCAATGCGCGCGAGTTGCTGGCTCGCGTTGGGGCGCAGCTGCAGCTGGCCCGGGTTCGCCGCGACGCCAATTTGTCGTTGCACGAGAGCGAGGCGCGCTTGCGCGCATTCGTGACGGCCAGCTTCGATGTGGTCTACCGCATGAGCCCGGATTGGAGCGAGATGCGCCAACTGGATGGCCACGATTTCATCGTCGATACGAAAGCACCACGCCGCGGCTGGATCCAGGAATACATTCATCCGGACGATCAGCCGCGGGTGGTGGAAGCTATCGACGAAGCCATTCGTGCCAAGGGCCCGTTCGAACTGGAACACCGTGTTCGCCGCGTGGATGGCACGCTGGGCTGGACGGCTTCGCGTGCCATCCCGCTGCTGGATGCGCAGGGTGCGATCACCGAATGGTTTGGCACCGCAAGCGACATCACCCTACGCAAGGAGGCAGCCGAAGCATTGGGCCGGTTCAGCATTGAGCTGACCGAAGCCGACCGCCGCAAGAACGAGTTCCTGGCGATGCTGGCCCATGAACTTCGCAATCCCCTTGCCCCCATCCGCAACGCCCTGCACATCATACGGCTCACCGAGGTCGGCAACACGGCCGTTCAATCGGCATCCGCGATGATGGAGCGGCAGATCGGCCAGATGGTTCGCCTGGTAGACGACCTGCTCGACGTGAGCCGCATCAGCCGAGGCAACATCGAGTTGCGCAAGGAGCGGGTCGAACTGGCATCCGCCATTCAACACGCGGTCGAGGCTGCCCTGCCGTTTTGTGAGCTGATGGGGCAAGCGTTGACGGTCACGCTGCCAGCGCAGTCTGTCTACTTGGACGCCGACCCGAGCCGGCTGGCCCAGGTCATCGGCAACCTGCTCAACAACGCATGCAAATTCACCGACAAGGGAGGCCGCATCGCCCTCGTGGTCGACCGCGACGGCGACACCGCCGTCTTGCGGGTGCGCGACAGCGGGGTTGGCATTGCGGCGGAGCAGTTGCCCCGGATTTTCGAAATGTTCACGCAGATCGATACGTCGCTCGAGCGGTCTCGGGGCGGCTTGGGTCTCGGGTTGACCCTGGTTAAAAGCCTGGTGGAAATGCACGGCGGCACGGTGCAGGTACGCAGTGACGGGATCGATCAGGGCAGCGAGTTCATTGTTCGTTTGCCGCTGCTGGTAGACGTGCCCCACCCGTGTGTGCCCGAACCGGTTCCGATTGAGCCGGTGCAGCGGCGCCGCATCCTTGTCGTGGACGACAACCGGGATGCAGCCACATCGCTGGCCGAACTGCTGGAGGTCATTGGGCACGAGACGAGCATCGCGAACGACGGACTGGAGGCGGTACAGGCGGCAGAAACCTTCCGGCCCGACGTCGTATTGCTCGACATCGGCTTGCCCAAACTTAACGGCTTCGAGGCTGCCCGCAGGATTCGCCAGCAGCCTTGGGGCAAGGCCATGCTGCTGGTGGCTTTGACGGGATGGGGTCAGGAGGAAGACCGGCGAAAGTCCAGCGAGGCCGGGTTCGACGCCCACTTGGTCAAGCCCGCAGACCCTTTCGCGTTGACGGAACTGTTAGCCCGGATGCGCTCGACCAGAGACTGAGAAGCACCTTCTTGCGCTTCAGCCACCGGGCGTTTCCGGATGACGGGATGACGTGCGTCTTCTAGTGGTCTTCGATTTATGCTGCGAAAGCGCAGCCTCCGCTCTCGGACTGCATGGCTGT
>JBBQYL010000060.1:0-24588 GCA_038208735.1 Burkholderiales bacterium | reverse complement strand
CCGATGACGCGCTGCAGGCGCACCAGCGGGGTGTGACCGATGGCGTCTTCGAGGGTCTTGTACGTCGGCATGGGCGCGGTGTCTTCCGAGTGGACGAAGCTGGACAGGAGGCATTCATTGTCGCAGCGCGATCCAGACCTCGCCTTCGTCATGTGATAATCCGCCCCCTGTGCAAGCTCTTGCGCAATGCCTCGGTGGTGTAATCGGTAGCCACGCCAGACTCAAAATCTGGTCTCGAAAGGGGTGTCGGTTCGAGTCCGACCCGAGGCACCATCCCGACGACGTTCCCCGAATCCACGGCTTGCGGCTTCACGGCGCGCAAGCCGTTGTTCGTTGCGCGAGCCGCTGCCGAATGGTTTGGACGAATGTTTCCGGATATGAACATGGTCCACCACTTGCCGATCCTTGGACAAGACGTCCATTCAGGATCCCCATGCTCGACCAGCCGCTTTGCACGTTCGGCGCCTCCCCCAGCGGCAGCGGACCGGCCGCGTTCGATGCGCACGCGCTGCATCGGTTGTTCGATGACGACGACGTCGCGCCGCGCGCGCCGGATGTCGTCGTCGTCCTGGCCGATGCGGGCATCGTTCTCGCCAACCCTCGCCGCGGCGCACGCGAAGGCGTCACAGCCCCCGGCGATCCGCTGCGCCAGCACATCGAGCGGCTGAAGCTGGGCGACCAGGCCGCGTTCGGCGCCCTGCACCGGGCCTGCGCCACGCGCGTCCGTGCCTACGTCCTGCGCATCGTCAAGCGCAACGAGCTGGCCGACGAGGTGGCATCCAACGTGTTCATGCAGGTCTGGCGCGAAGCCGCCCAGTTCGATCCCGCGCGCGGCTGCACCTTCGCATGGATCAGCACGATCGCCCGCAGCCGATCGCTCGACCTGCTGCGCCAGGTGGCGACGCGCCGGCGCCACGAGGAGCAGCTGGACGAATCGGATCCGGAAGGCACGGCGGATCCGGCCGCCGGGCCGCACGACCTGCTGCAGTCGGTGCGGCTGCGCAAGGCGCTGAACGCAGGCCTGGCCCGGCTGACTCCCGCACAGCGGCACGTCTTGCGGCTGACCTTCTTCGAAGGACTCAGCCACGAAGAAGTTGCCGCAACCGCGTCGTTGCCGCTGGGCACTGTGAAGTCGCATGCGCGCCGCGGCCTGGCCGCCTTGCGAACGAACGCCGCGATCGTGTCGATGGGTGCCTGAGACGGCTTCAGGCTTCGAAGCGGACGAGGCAGGCCTCGCCTCTGTGCGTCAGCTCATGGCCGCGGACCTCGTCGAGCGACACGAGCCCGAGATCGCGGAGCAACGCCACCTCGGCCATGAGCGCCGACAAGGCGCGGCCGGTTTCTCAGACGCGCAGGCCGCCGTCGCAGCGGCGCAGGAGAATCAACTGGTTTCTTGTGAGGGACTGGATCATCGTGGAGACGACTACGAGCCAGTCCGGCGGGCGGATTCCTCGACCGTGGACACAGCCGCTCGAGACCGCGCTCGCAACCGCGCGGCGCCCCCGTGGCACACTGGGCCACCGACCGCTCCGTTCCGCCAATGCAAGCACCCCCACCCATCACTCGCGCGCTGCTGATCGCCTGCACCGTGTTTCTTTTCGCTGCGCAGATTCCGTCGCTGGCCTTGCTGATGGGCCAGTGGCTCACGCTGCATCCGGCCCTGTCCGGCTTCTGGCCCTGGCAGGTGGTGACCTATCCGCTCGTCAACGGCGACGTGCTGAGCTGGCTGTTCAACATGATGATGATCTACTACTTCGGCACGGAGCTGGAGGGCATCTGGGGCGAACGGCGGTTCATCCAGTTCGTGCTGGCCAGCGTGCTGGTGGGCGCGGCCGTGTACCTGGTGGCGTCGTTGCTGCCGCCGCTGCTGGGCTGGGCCATGCCCACTTCGGTCATGTTCGATTCCTCGGTCATCACGATGGGCCTGCTGGTGGCGGTGGGCATCCTGTTTCCGCAGCGCACGATCCGCCTGTACTTCGTCGTCGAGGTGACGCAGCGCATCGCCTCCTGGGTCGGCATCGGCATCATCGTGTTCATCGCCCTGGGCCGATTCGCCAATGGCTCCGGCCCCTGGGCGTCCAGCCTGGGCATCCTGGGCGGCGCCCTCGGCGGCTACCTGATGCTGCTGTACTGGCGTTGGCGCCCGCCGTCGTTCCGGCGCAAGAAGCCGCCGTCGCACATTCGCCGCGTGCACTAAGGTCCGGCCAGTCCTTCGCGGATCGTCGGCCGGCGCAGCACCAGGCGCAGTTCGCGCTTCATGCGCGCGTTCGACAGCCGGCGCGACTCGTTGAGGAAGCTCCACTGCGCGGCGCTGAAGTGCTCGCCCGCCTGGGCGCGCGTCACGCGCGCGGGGCGCGGCAGGCCGCTCAGGTCGGCCACCAGGTCGTAGTAGTCGCCGGTCTTCAGGTCGGTGTCGTCGCACACCTGCACCACGCGTTGCGGCCGTCCACGCCACAGCGCCGCGACGCAGGCTCGGGCCAGGTCGTCGGCGTGGATGTGGTTGGTGTAGCCGTCGTCCTCGGCCGCCAGCACCGGCGTGCCACGCAGCACGCGATCCTGCGGACGTCCGCCGTCGCGGTCGGCCGCGTAGATGCCCGGGATGCGCAGCACGCTCACGCGCACGCCCGCGGCGCGGCCCCAGGCACGCAGGCGCGACTCGGCATCCACGCGGCGACGGGCGCGATCGGTGGTCGCGTCGATCGGACGCGTCTCGGTCACCCACTCGCCGCGGCAATCGCCGTAGACGCCGGTGGTGCTGGCGTAGACCACGCGCGACGGCGGCGCGCGGCGGCTCAGCGCGGCCAGCAGCGCGCGCAGGCGCGGGTCGGTGTGTCCGGTAGCGGGTGGCGGCGCCAGGTACAGCACGGCGTCGGCGAGCCCGGCCAGGCGGCCCAGCGAGGACGCGTCGTCCAGGTTGCCCACCACGGGTCGAACGCCCGCGGCGCGCAGCGCGCCGCACCGCTCGGGCGAGGACGTCAGCGCGAACACGCGCACGCGCCCGCCGAGCGCGCGCACCACGCGCAGGCCGACGTCGCCGCAGCCGACGATCAACAGGGAGGATGGGCGCGTCATGGCGAGCTCAGCGTGGCCGCTCGCCGCGGATCACCAGCGCCAGCCCCGAGAGGATCAGCACGATGCCCGCCACGCCGCTGGCGCGCAGCGGCTCGCCCAGCACGAGCACCGCCAGCGTGAACGCGGTGAGCGGCTCGGCCAGCGCCAGCGCCACGCCCGTCGCCCCCGAGATGAAGCGCAGCGCGCTGCTGAACAACAGGTACGACACGCCGGTGGCGACCAGGCCCAGCCAGGCCACCACGAGCCAGCTGCGCGCGCCCGCCGCCACGAGGTCGGCCGCGCCCGACGGCACGATGGCCCAGGCCGCAGGCAGCGCGATCAGGGCCGCGGTGCCGAACACCCACAGGCTGGCGCGCGCGGGCGACGCGTACACGGACAGCGACTTGGCGGTGAGCGTGTAGACCGCGTACGAGAGGCCGGCCAGCAGGCACAGCAGCAGGCCGCCGACGCTTGCGGGCGCGACGCCGCCGTTGCCCAGCGCGATGGCCGATCCGCCGCAGACCGCCAGCGCGGTGCCGCACCACCACAGCCGGGACGGCGGGCGGCGGGTGATGAGCGCCTGCAACGCGCCGGCGAACAGCGGCGCGCTGCCGATTCCGATCATCGTGCCCACCGCCACGCCGGCCAGCTTCACGCCGGCGAAGAACGCGAGGTTGTAGATTGCGATGCTGGCGCCGGCGAGCAGCTGGCGACGCCAGAGGCCGGGCGCGGCGGCCCGCGGCGCGCGGTCGCGCTCGGTGGCGAGCACCAGCGCGCCGAAGAAGACGGCGGCGATCGCGATGCGCAACGCGCCGATCCAGACCGGCGACACGTGGCCGCCGGCGAAGTGCTGCGACGTGCCGGTGGTGCCCCACAGGATGGCGGCGGACAGGGCCAGGACGATGCCGGGCAGGGTCGAGGATTTCATGCGATGGCGGCTGGGGATGAGGGATTGTCGCCGCACGGGATAATCCCCGATTCGGCGCCACGGGGGCGCCCGCACCGCACACCATGACCTTCACCGTCACCCTCCATCCCGCCGAGCGCGCCTTCGACGTCGCCCGCGACGAGACCATCCTGTCGGCCGCCATCCGCGCCGGCGTGGGCCTGCCCTACGGCTGCCGCGACGGCGCCTGCGGCTCGTGCAAGAGCAGGCTGCGCGACGGCCGCGTGATCCACGGCGCGCACCAGCCCAAGGCGTTGTCGGAGCAGGAAGAGGCCGACGGCCTGATCCTCACCTGCTGCGCCACCCCGCAGACCAACTGCGTGGTCGAGGCCCGCATGGTGGTGGGCGCCGGCGAGTACCCCATCAGCAAGATGCCCGGCCGCGTGCTGAGCCTGGAGCGCCCCACGGCCGACGTGGCCATCGTGCGCATCCAGCTGCCCGCCACGTCGCCGTTCCGCTACCGCGCCGGCCAGTACGTGGAGTTCATCCTGCGCGACGGCGCCCGCCGCAGCTACTCGATGGCCAACGCGCCGCACAACCTGGGCACGCCCGCGCACATCGAGCTCCACCTGCGCCACATGCCCGGCGGCAAGTTCACCGACCACGTGTTCGGCGCGATGAAGGAGAAGGACATCCTGCGCATGGAGGGGCCGTTCGGCAGCTTCTTCCTGCGCGAGGAAAGCGACAAGCCCATCGTGCTGCTGGCCTCGGGCACCGGCTTCGCGCCCATCAAGGCGCTCGTGGAGCAGCTGCACCACCTGGGCAGCATCCGTCCCGTGCGCCTGTACTGGGGAGCGCGCCGCCTGGCCGACATCTACATGAAGGACTGGATGACGACGGCCAGGGAGATGCTGCCGCAGCTCGAGTTCGTGCCGGTGCTGTCCGAGCCCGCCGCCGACGACCACTGGACCGGACGCACGGGCCTCGTCCACCAGGCCGTCATGGCCGACCTGCCCGACCTCTCGGGCCACCAGGTCTACGCCTGCGGTGCGCCCATCATGGTGGAGTCGGCCGAACGCGACTTCGTGGCGCAATGCGGCCTGCCCGACGACGAGTTCTACGCCGACAGCTTCACGTCGGAGGCGGACAAGCACGGCGCCTGAGCGGCGACCGCAGGCGTCCCTGCCGATGCACGTCTCCTCCAAGGATTTGCTGCTCGCGCTGGCCATCGGCGCCGAGGTGTCCGCCATCGCGGCGCTGTGGCCGCTGTCGGAGTGGGCGCTCAAAAAACCGCGCCGCTGGGCCTTCGCGGCCGCCATGGGCGTGGGCATGCCCGAGCGTCACGCGCGCGCTGCCGCGCTGTTCGTCGCCGCCGTGGCGGTGGAGGTGGAGGTGGCGCCGGTCGCCACGCTGGTGGCGGGGTGCGGGCTGGCCGGCGCGTGCCTGTGACCGCGCCGCACTATGCGGCCAAGCGGATCCGGCTCTTCGCGTCCTTGATGTCGCGCACCGGCGGCGCACCGAACATGCGGCCGTATTCCCGGGTGAACTGCGGCACGCTCTCGTAGCCCACCGCGTGCGCGGCGCCTTGCGCGGCCACGCCGTCCGACAACATCATGCGTCGCGCCTCGATCAGGCGCAGCTGCTTCTGGAACTGCAGCGGCGACAGCGACGTTAACGCGCGGAAGTGCTGGTTGAATGCGGACAGGCTCATGCCGGCCGCGGCCGCGAGGTCGTCCATGCGCAAGACCCGGGCGTAGCCCGAGCGGATCAGGGCCACGGCGCGTCCCACCCGCTGCGCACGCCCGTCGCCGATGCCCAGGTGCCGCATGGCCGGACCATGCCGACCCGCCAGCAGCCAGTAGTGCATCTCGCGCACCAGCGGCGCCTGGAGCAGCGGCACCGCCGCGGGCCGTTCGAGCAGGCGCATGAGCCGCGTCGCGGCGTCGACCACCTCGGCTTCGGTGCGGTCGACGCGGATCGGCGACGCGGAGTCGTGCCGCGCGATGTCCATCTCCGTCACCAGCGCCCCGATCACGACGGGATCGAGGTCGAGCACCAGCGAGTAGTACGGCCGGCCCTGGTCGGCCGCGTTGATCTGGCTCACGGTGGGCACGTCGGCGGAGATGACCATCGAGTCGCCGGCGCCGAAGTCGAACGACTGGTTGCCGAGCGAGACACGCTTGCTTCCCTGTACCACCAGGGCCACCAGCGGGCGCGAAACGGCGTGCTGGAGCTGGCCGGGGCGGTCGGCGCGGATCGCGATCAGGCCAGGGATCGCCGTGGGCGCGATGCCCAGCGCGTCGGCGTGGGTTTCGGCGAAGCGCCTGACGACAGTGAGCAGCGGATCGGACATGGCAAACGATAGCGCGGCGCACGGCAAGACTCAAGGGTGAGTGACGAATCGGGCAAGCTTTCGGTTCGATCGGGCAAGCCTTGCCTCCGAAAGGGAGGGGTCTGGCACCGACGGGGCCAGACCCCTTTACGTTGATTCGGCCGAACAGGCAAGAGATCGAGGCGTTCGAGCAACCAGCTCGTCCGGGCGAACCGGACACTGGATTGACTTTCCAACGTTTCGAGGACGCTTTCCAATGACTTCCATCACCCTCATCACCGGCGCCAGCCGCGGTCTCGGCCGCAACACCGCCTTGAGCATTGCGCGCGGCGGCGGCGACGTCGTCGTCACCTACATGAACGGCGAGGCCGAGGCCCGCGACGTGGTCGCGCACATCGAGTCGCTGGGTCGCAAGGCGGTCGCGTTGCGACTCGACGTCGGCGACGTCTCCACGTTCCCCGCCTTCGTGCGGGCGCTGCGCGAGGCGCTGCAGGCCACGTGGGGCACGCCGCACTTCCATCACCTGGTCAACAACGCCGGCCACGGCGCGATGGCCGCGTTCGCCGAGACCACCGAGGCGCAGTTCGACGCGCTGTTCGACGTGCACGTGAAGGGCGTGTTCTTCCTCACGCAGGCGCTGCTGCCGCTGATCACCGACGGCGGACGCATCGTCAACGTGTCGTCGGGACTCACGCGCGTGAGCGTGGCGGGCTTCTCGGCCTACTCGATGGCCAAGGGCGCTATCGAGACGTTGACGCTGTACCTGGCCAAGGAGCTCGGCGCGCGTGGCATCAGTGTCAACACGGTGGCCCCCGGCGCGATCGAGACCGACTTCCTGGGGGGCGCGGTGCGCGACATGCCGGACCTGAACCAGCAGTTCGCCTCGATGACGGCGCTCGGCCGCGTGGGCGTGCCCGACGACATCGGCCCGGCCATCGCCAGCCTGCTGGGCGGCGCCAACCGCTGGATCACGGCGCAACGCATCGAGGTGTCGGGCGGCCAGGCGATCTGAGCCGCCGCCGGCTTGCGTGCGGCCTCAGTGCGCCGCGGCCACGGCGACGGCCACAAGGTCGGCCTGCGCCCGGGCCGCCGGGTAGGCATCCTCGTCCCAGATCCTCGCCACGATGGCCTGCACCCCTGCCACATGGGCGTCGGACTGCGCCATCTTGTGCGCGAACGACGGCACCAGCGAGTGGGCCAGCGAAGCCGCCACGAAGTAGCCGCTCGACTCACGCGCGCAGTAGTCGAATGTCGACATGTTGGCGCCGAGCGCCACGGGGATCGAGCCCTTGTTGCGGTTGAAGATTTCCTGGAACTCGCCGCTCATGATCGTCTTGGCGAGCACCTGCTGGCCGGCCACGGCCTGGGGATCCTGCAGGCGGAACATCGCGAAGCTGTCGATGTTGTAGATGTAGGCGTTCCAGGTGCCAGGGGCCGCCGTGCAGACGAAGTCCGTCTCGGGCTTCTTGCCGGCAGCGAGGAACTCACCCTTGGCCCAGTCACCCATGAACTGCATGCCGGCCTGGCCCTTGATCACCATCTCGGTGGCCTTGTTCCAGTCGCGGCCCGGGGCCTGCGCATCGGTGTAGGGCTTCAGGCGGCGGAAGGTGTCGATCGCGCGGGCCATGACGGGGCTGCCCCAGGCCTTCGGATCCATCGCCACGAAGACCTGCCTGTAGAACGTGGGACCACCAACGCCGAGGACGACGACCTCGAAGGTGGTCAGGTCCTGCCAGGGCTGGCCGCCATGCGCGAGCGGGACGATGCCGGCCGCCTTGAACCGGTCGGCGAGCGAGAAGAACGAGTCCCAGGTATCGGGCACGCGGCCGCCCACCTTGCGCAGCAGCTCGCGATTGATCCATAACCAGTTGACGCGGTGGACGTTCACCGGAACCGCGGACCAGTGGCCGTCCACCTTCATCTGATCGGCCACCTCGCGCGGAAGCTTGACGTCCCAATTGCCGGCCTTGGCCACTTCGTCGAGGTTGGCGAGCACGCCCTTGCGGCCCCAGTCCTGGATGGCCGGGCCCTTGATCTGCGCCGCGGTCGGCGGATGCCCTGCATCGACCCGATTCTTCAGTGCGTTCATGGCGGCGTCGCCGCCCCCGCCCGGCACCGCGAAGTCGCGCCAGGTGGTGCCCTGGGCCGCCAGCATCCGCTTGAGCTCCTCGACGGACTTGGCCTCGCCGCCGGACGTCCACCAGTGCAGCACCTCCACCTCGGCGGCGCGCACGCGGCCGGCGCACAGCGTGGATACGGCAAGCACGGCGGCGCCCACCACGGCCCAATGCCGCAATGCAATCTTCAGATTCAAGCTTGTCTCCGCTCCGGAAAGCGGGGCGACCGGGATGATCGACCGCTATCTCAGGATTTTTTATAAATCACAAGATAACCAATCGTTAAGGTCATGGCCATATCGCGAACCCGGATTTCTCACCAGATCGGTGCGTTTTTTCACCGCAATGCGATGAATCCGCCTCGGTGCGCTCTCGTGCAAGGACGCGCGCCGGGTCACTCGCCCAGGTACGCCGCCCGCACCTTCGGGTCGTTGAGCAGCACGTTGGCCGGGCCTTCCATCGACACCTCGCCCGACTCCATCACATAGCCGCGGTTGGCGATGCTCAGCGCGCGGCTGGCGTTCTGCTCCACCAGCAGCACGGTGGTGCCCTGCTTGTGGATGGACTCGATCACCTCGAAGATCTTGTCGACCATGATGGGCGACAGGCCCATCGAGGGCTCGTCCAGCAGCAGCACCTTGGGGCGCGCCATCAGCGCGCGGCCCATGGCCAGCATCTGCTGTTCGCCACCGGACATGGTGCCGGCGAGCTGCATGGCGCGTTCCTTCAGGCGCGGGAAGGTGGTGAACACCTTGTCGATGTCGGCCTGCACTTCGTTGTCCTTGCGCACGTGCGCGCCCATCAGCAGGTTCTCGGTGATGGTCATGCGCGTGAACGTGCCGCGGCCTTCCGGCACCATCACCAGGCCCTGCTTGACCAGGTTCCACGCGCCCTGTCCGGCGATGGACTTGCCGAGGAACTTGATGTCGCCCGAGGCGATGGGCTGGATGCCGGTGACGGCCTTCAGCGTGGTGGTCTTGCCGGCACCGTTGGCGCCGATCAGGCTCACCAGCTCGCCTTCGAAGACCTTGAAGTCGATGCCCTTGACGGCCTGGATGCCGCCGTAGGCGACGCGCAGGCTCTCGACCTCGAGGAGTACGTTGTTGGTCATTTGCGTGCGTCCCTCAATGCGGCTTGTGGCCGGCGCCGAGGTAAGCCTCGATCACCTTCTCGTTGCCCTGCACCTCGGCAGGCGTGCCCTCGGCGATCTGCTTGCCATAGTCGAGCACCGTGACGCGGTCGCACAGGCCCATCACCAGCTTGACGTCGTGCTCGATCAGCAGGATGGTGCGCCCGTCCTTGCGGATGCGGTCGATCAGTTCGCGCAGCACCATCTTCTCGGTGGCGTTCATGCCGGCGGCGGGCTCGTCGAGGGCGATCAGCTTGGGGTCGGTGGCCAGCGCGCGGGCGATCTCCAGCCGGCGCTGGTCGCCGTACGACAGCGTGCGCGCCTTGTACTCGGCGAAGCGGCCGATGCCCACGTAGTCGAGCAGCTCCTGCGAACGCGCGCGGATGGCGGCCTCCTCGGCCTTGAACGCCGGCGTGCGGAACACCGCGCCGATGAGGCCCGAGCCGGTGCGCACGTGGCGGCCGACCATCACGTTCTCGATGGCCGTCATCTCGGCGAACAGGCGGATGTTCTGGAACGTGCGGGCGATGCCCGTCTTGGCCACCTCGTGCACGGCGGTGGGCTGGTAGGGCGCGCCGCCCAGCATGAAGCTGCCGGCGTCCGGCGTGTACAGGCCCGTGATGACGTTGAAGAAGGTGGTCTTGCCGGCGCCGTTGGGGCCGATCAGGCCGTAGACCTGGCCGGCGTCGATGGTGATGCCGACGTCGGACAGGGCCTGCAAGCCGCCGAAGCGCTTGGAGACGCCGCTGACCTGGAGAACTGCGTTGCTCATGGTGTGGAGTTCCCTCTTGTTCTTACTTGACGGGCACGGGAACGGGCGTCGGCGCGGCCTTGCCGTGCTCGGGCGACGGCCACAGGCCGCGCGGACGCGAGAGCATCACGCCGATCATGGCCAGCGCGATCAGCAGCTGGCGCAGGATCGCGGCGTCGAGCCTGCCGTCGGTCATCGGCTGCAGCGGGCCGGCCACGTAGCGCAGCACCTCGGGCAGCGCGGACAGCAGCAACGCGCCCAGCAGCACGCCCGGGATGTGGCCGATGCCGCCCACCACCACCATCGCGACGATCATGATCGACTCGTCGAGCGAGAACGACTCCGGCGAGACGAAGCCCTGGAACGCGCCGAACATCACCCCCGACACGCCCCCGAAGGTGGCGCCCATGCCGAACGCCAGCAGCTTCAGGTTGCGGGTGTTGATGCCCATGGCCTTGGCGGCGATCTCGTCCTCGCGGATGGCCATCCACGCGCGCCCGATGCGCGAGCGCTCGAGGCGGTAGCAGATGACGACGGCGAAGATCACCAGCACCAGGAACAGGAAGTAGTAGCACGTGACCGAGTGGAACTCGATGCCGAACAGCGTGTGGTCGGTGCCCAGGTCGAGGCCGAAGAACTTGATCGAGTCGATCGAGTCGAGGCCTTTCGGGCCGTTGGTGATGTTGACCGGCGCGTCGAGGTTGTTCAGGAACACGCGGATGATCTCGCCGAAGCCGAGCGTGACGATGGCCCGGTAGTCGCCGCGCAGGCGCAGCGTGGGCGCGCCCAGCAGCACGCCGAACGTGCCCGCCACCAGCGCGCCGAGCGGGATCACCACCCACACCGGCGCATGCATGCCGTTGCCGAACGCGTGCTTGAACGACTCGAAGTGCTCGGTGAGGTGCGGCGAGGCGAGCAGGCCGAACATGTAGGCGCCCACCGCGTAGAACGCCACGTAGCCCAGGTCGAGCAGGCCGGCGTAGCCCACCACGATGTTCAGGCCCAGCGCCAGCATCATGTACAGCAGCGCCGAGTCGATGATGCGCACCCAGCCGTTGCCGAAGTACTGCGCGAAGAAGGGCAGGATCAGCAGCAGCAGGATGCCGACGCCGAAGAGGACGAACTTGTTCTTCATGGGGAATTCTCCGGGTCGTCTTCGTTCAGGCGCGATCGGCGACACGCTCGCCCAGCAGGCCCTTGGGGCGCAGCGTGAGCACGAGGATCAGGACGATGAACGCGAAGATGTCCTGGTAGTTCGAACCCAGCACGCCACCGGTGATGTCGCCGATGTAGCCCGAGCCGAAGGCCTCGATGAGGCCCAGCAGCACGCCACCCACCATGGCGCCGGCCAGGTTGCCGATGCCGCCGAACACGGCCGCGGTGAAGGCCTTGAGGCCCGGCGTGAAGCCCATGGAGAACTGCGCGGTGCCGTAGTTGGACGCCCACATGACGCCGGCCAGCGCGGCCAGCGCGGCGCCGATCACGAAGGTGGCCGAGATGACGTTGTCGGGACGCACGCCCATCAGCGCCGCCACGCGCGGGTTCTCGGCGGTAGCGCGCATGGCGCGGCCGAGCTTGGTCTTGTTCACCAGCCACATGAGGCCGCCCAGCGTGACCGCCGTCACCACGATGATGGCGAGCTGCGTGAAGTTGGTGACCGCGCCGCCCACGAAGATCGGCTCGCGCGGCAGCAGCGTGGGATACGAGTGGTAGTTGGGCTTCCAGATGATCATGGCGAGCGTGCGCAGCAGCAGGCTCATGCCCATGGCGGTGATCAGCGGGGCCAGGCGCGGCGCGTTGCGCAACGGCCGGTAGGCGATCTTCTCGATGGTGAAGTTCAGCACCGAGCACACCACCACGGCGCACAGCAGCGAGATCAGCAGCAGCAGCCATCCCGGCAGGCCCATGGGCGCGAGCCACACCGTGACCGACCAGCTGGTGAGGGCGCCCACCATCAGCACCTCGCCGTGCGCGAAGTTGATGAGGTTGACGATGCCGTAGACCATCGTGTAGCCCAGCGCCACGAGCGCGTACATGCTCCCGAGCACCAGGCCGTTGATCAACTGCTGCAGAAAGATGTCCATCAGGGGGTCTCCGGTCATGTTCGCCGCACAGGCGTTGCAAGAACCCGGCCACCGAGCCCCCGATGACGGCGTCCCATGACGCCTGCGCGTTGGCGGGATTCT
This sequence comes from Burkholderiales bacterium, assembly GCA_038208735.1. Classification (GTDB taxonomy): domain Bacteria; phylum Pseudomonadota; class Gammaproteobacteria; order Burkholderiales; family Burkholderiaceae_C; genus Scleromatobacter. The sequence goes on along the minus strand of JBBQYL010000060.1, from coordinate 12,136 downwards.
AGGAGCGCCCCGCCAGCGAGGCGGACGGGCTTACCCGCGTGACGCGGAACCACCAGATGCCTTGCGGCGGTGCGCGGGCACCGGCACGGTGCCCGTCAGGCGTCGCCGGCGGCCGCGTCGTCGAGTGCGCGCAGCGCGGCGAGCTTCTCGGCGATCTTGATCTCCATGCCGCGCGGCACCGGGTGGTACCAGCGCTGCGCCGCCACGTCGTCGGGGAACCAGTGCGCACCGGCGGCGTAGGCATTCGGCTCGTCGTGCGCGTAGCGGTACTCCTGCCCGTATCCCATCTGCTTCATCAGCTTGCTGGGCGCGTTGCGCAGGTGGATGGGCACGGCGCGGGTGCCGTCGCGCTGCACGAAATCCTTGGCCTGCTTCCATGCCAGATAGGAGGCGTTGGACTTGGGCGCGGACGCCAGGTACGTGGTGCACTGCGCCAGCGCCAGCTCGCACTCGGGCAGGCCCAGCCGGTCGACGGCCTCGGCCGCGTTCATGGCCAGCTGCAGCGCGCGCGGGTCGGCGTTGCCGACATCCTCGCTGGCGATGGCGATCATGCGGCGCGTGACCTGGCGCGGATCGACGCCGCCATCGAGCATGCGCGCGAGCCAGTACAGCGCAGCGTCAGGTTGAGAGCCGCGCACCGACTTGTGGAAGGCCGAGATCTGCTCGTAGTACGAGTCGCCGCTCTTGTCGGCGCGTCGCAGCGACGGGCTGGTGGCCGACGCGGCGAAAGCCGCATCCACCGCGGCGATGCCGGCCCCGGTGGCGGCGTTCGCCACCTGTTCCAGCAGGTTCAGGAAGCGCCGCCCGTCGCCGTCGGCGTAGCCGCTCATCAGCGCCAGGGCGTCGTCGTCCACCGTCACCGCGGGCAGGTGCGCGCGCGCCCGCTCGTAGAGCTCGCGGAAGTCTTCCTGCACCAGCGGCTGCAGGTTGTAGACCTGGGCGCGCGACAGCAGCGCGTTGGTCACCTGCATTCCCGGATGCTCGGTGGTGCCGCCGATCAGCGTCAGCAGGCCCGACTCCACGTGCGGCAGCAGCGCGTCCTGCTGCGTCTTGTTGAACGAGTGGATCTCGTCGACGAAGATGACCGTCTGCCGGCTCTCGCGGTCTAGCGCGTCCTGTGCCTCGTCGATGGCGGCGCGGATGTCCTTGATGCCGGCCAGCACGGCCGAGATCGCGATGAAGTGGCTGTTGGTGACCTTGGCGGCCAGCCGGCCCAGCGTGGTCTTGCCCACGCCCGGCGGACCCCACAGGATGAAGGAATGCAGCTTGCGCGACTCGAACGCCAGGCGCAGCGGCTTGCCGGGGCCGAGCAGGTGGCGCTGCCCGACGACGTCGGCGAGCGCTTGCGGCCGCATCAGCTCGGCCAGCGGGGGGACGGGTTTCTTGGAAAAGAGATCGGGCATGGTGGTCGGTGCATCCTACAACCCCCGCCCGGGCGGGACCGGGGCGGCGGCAGAGCTCAAGCGGTGAATTGGCAGGGCGGCGTCGGTCTTTTCCGGCATTCGCGGCGCCCGCATCGGCTCACACTGCAAGGCATCGACACGGCCCGGCTTCATCCTGGGGCCGTGCGGCATCGTCCTCGTTGCAAGGAGCAAGAACGTTCATGAGCGCCATCACCGCCACCGACCCCCGCGCCAGCGCACAAGCCGCCACCTCGGCCCTGCATGGGGCGACCCGCGAATACCTGTCGTTCAAGCTCGGCGCCGAAGAGTACGGCATCGACATCCTGAAGGTGCAGGAGATCCGCGGCTACGAGAACCCGACGCGCATCGCCAACGCGGCGCACTTCATCAAGGGCGTCGTGAACCTGCGCGGCGTCATCGTGCCGATCGTCGACATGCGCCTGCGCTTCGGCCTGTCGGACGTGCAGTACAACAGCTTCACCGTCGTCATCATCCTCAACATCGCCAGCCGCACGGTGGGCATGGTGGTGGATTCGGTGTCGGACGTGCTCGAGCTGGGCGGCGACGCCATCAAGCCGGCACCCGAGTTCAACGGCGCGATCGACGCGGCCTACATCACGGGCCTGGGCACCATCAAGAGCGGCGACGCCGAGCGCATGCTGATCCTGATGGACATCGAACAGATGATGACCGCGCCCGACATGGGCCTCATGGACGAGCCGGCGCTGCACTGAGTGCGTTGATCCGGGGCGAAGGACGGCGCGACCTCACCGCGCCAGGATCCCCGGACAGTTTCCTCGAAGGAATTGGGCAGGCCACCACGGGCGACCGGGTGGCCGTTTTCTTTGGCATCGCCTGCGTACCCGCAGGCGATGCCTGACCCCCTACTGTTCCGAGACGTCGGCGCCCTTGGGCGGCACGAACGTGAACGCGTCGGCGGGCAGCTTCGCGTTCGGCTCGAACGCGTTGAACACGATCAGCGACTTCTGCCCGAAGCTGTCGTTGATCTCGAGCTGCGCCAGCGCGTGGCCCTTGAAACCGACGCGCAGCGAGCGCACCGTGCCCTCGGCCTGCTTCGGCGTGGCGACCACCCAGTCGAGGCCGTTCGTCGGCGGAGCGTCGGCCAGCGTGAACACCTTGTCGATGTCGTTGGACACGATCAGCGCGGCCGGCGTGTTGGCCAGCGCATCGCCGAGCTTGCGCGACGAGGCCTGGTTCAGGTCGGGGTCGTAGATCCACACCTTGGTGCCGTCGCCAACCACCGTCTGCGCGTACGGCTTCTCGTAGACGAAGCGAAAGCGGTTGGGGCGCGCGAACTCGAAGCTGCCGTTGGACACCTTCTGCTTGCCGTTGGGCGACGTGATGGTCTGCGTGAAGGTGGACGTGCCGGACTTCACGTTCCTGACGAAGTCGCGCAGCTCGTCGGTGGCCGTGGCGAATGCGGAGGCACTGGCAAGCGCGATCGCCGCGAGCAGCGTGTTGCGCGTGAAACGGGAGACGGTCATCTGCTTCTTTCGGCAGCGACGCCGAGCAGCATGCTCATTCGTCGCGCTTGGGTATGAGGATCTCGCGGTTGCCGGAGCCCGACATGCTGGACACCATGCCCGACTGCTCCATCTGCTCGAGCAGCCGCGCCGCGCGGTTGTAGCCGATGCGCAGGTGGCGCTGCACCAGCGAGATGGACGCCCGCTTGTTCTGCAGCACCACCGCCACCGCCTGGTCATACAACGGATCGGACTCCGCATCGGATGACCCGCCGCCCGAACCATCGCCGTCGACGTCGCCCTCGAGCACGCCGCCCTCGAGGATGCCCTCGATGTAGTTGGCCGGCGATTGCGACTTCAGGTACTCCACCACGCGGTGCACCTCGTCGTCGCTCACGAAGGCGCCATGGATGCGCACGGGCACGCCGCCGCCGGGGGTGAGGTAGAGCATGTCGCCCTGGCCCAGCAGCGCCTCGGCGCCCATCTGGTCGAGGATGGTGCGGCTGTCGATCTTGCTGGACACCTGGAACGACAGGCGCGTGGGGATGTTGGCCTTGATCAGGCCGGTGATCACGTCGACGCTGGGGCGCTGCGTGGCCAGCACCAGGTGGATGCCGGCGGCACGCGCCTTCTGGGCCAGGCTGGCGATGAGTTCTTCCACCTACTGGCCCACCACCATCATCAGGACGGCCAGCTCGTCGATGACGACCACGATGAACGGCAGGCGTTCCTGCGGCTCGGGCGATTCGGGCGTGAGGCTGAACGGGTTGGGCAGCAGCTCGCCGCGCTCCCTGGCGTCGTCGATCTTCTTGTTGTAGCCGGCCAGGTTGCGCACGCCCATCTTGGACATGAGCTTGTAGCGCCGCTCCATCTCGTTGACGCACCAGCTGAGCGCGTTGCCGGCCTGCTTCATGTCGGTGACGACGGGGCACAGCAGGTGCGGGATGTCCTCGTAGACGCTCATCTCGAGCATCTTCGGATCGATCAGGATCAGGCGGACGTCCTTGCCCTCGGCCTTGTACAGCAGCGACAGGATCATCGCGTTGATGCCCACCGACTTGCCCGAACCGGTGGTGCCGGCCACCAGGCAGTGCGGCATCTTGGCGAGGTCGGCCACCACCGGGTTGCCGACGATGTCCTTGCCCAGCGCGATGGTGAGCATCGAACTGGCCTCGTTGTACACGTTGGAGCCCAGGATCTCGGACAGCTTGATCATCTGGCGCCGCGCGTTGGGCAGCTCGAGCGCCATCGTCGTCTTGCCGGGGATGGTCTCCACCACGCGGATGCTGACCAGGCTCAGCGAGCGCGCCAGGTCCTTGGCCAGGTTGACGATCTGCGAGCCCTTGACGCCCGTGGCCGGCTCGATCTCGTAGCGCGTGATGACCGGGCCCGGGAAGGCCGCCACCACGCGCACGTCGACGCCGAAGTCGCTCAGCTTCTTCTCGATCATGCGGCTGGTCATCTCCAGTGACTCGGGCGTGACCGTCTGCTCGAGGCGCGCCGGCGCGGCGTCCAGCAGGTCGACCTGCGGCAGCTTGCCGTCGTGGATCTCCACGAACAGCGGCTTCTGGCGCTCGCGCGCGACCCGCGTCGATTCGACCACCTGCACGATCTCGGGCTCGATCACGATGGGCGCGTGCAGCACGTCCTCGATGCGGATCTCGTCGGCCTGCTGCTCGCGCTCGCGCAGCGCGATCTCGCCGATGCGCTCGTCCTCGGCGCGCTCGCGCGCCACGGCGCGGTGCTCGCGGCGGCCGTCGATCCAGCCGCCGATGCCGTCGGCCAGGTTCACCCACGAGAAGCGCAGCGCGCCCGACATGCCCAGCACCAGCGCCGCGATCCACAACACGCCCGAGCCGAGGAAGCCCAGGTGCTGCATCGACAGCGGCCCGAGGAAGAACCCCAGGATGCCGCCGGAGTGGCCGCCGGGCACGCGGGCCTCCCAGGTGTAGAGGCGCGTCCACTCGAGCGCGGCGCTGGCGCACAGCAGCAGCACCAGCCCGGCCCAGAAGCGCAGGCGCGGCCAGCGCGGCTCGGTGGCGGAATCCTCGTCAATGCCCGCCAGCGCGCGCGAGCCGCGCGCGAGGTTGCGCAGCGCCTGCAGCAGGCCCACCAGCGGCAGCCACGACACGGAGGCGCCGAACATCAGCAACAGGACGTCGGAGACCCAGGCACCGGGCCGGCCCAGCAGGTTGAGCACCGGGCCGCCGTCGCCGGACGTGGTGAAGCCGGGGTCGGCGATGTGGTGCGAGGCGAGCGCCAGCGCGACGCCGGTCCACACCACGAGCCCGACCAGCGCGGCCAGGCGCTGCCTGAGCACCGAACGCGGCACCGGGGCCGCGGGCTCGGCCGTCGAACGGGAGAACGCCGAGAACTTCGGGAGAGCCAGACTCAAAGCGATGTCACCTCACGACCGCCGAACGGTCAGGCCTTTCGATTCTGGATCTTGAGCGATCCGTCTTCCTGCGTCTCGATGATGCCGCGCTCCTCGAGATCCTTCATCACGCGGCTGACCATCTCGCGCGAGGCGCCGACGATCTTGGCCATGTCCTGGCGCGAGACCTTGGACTTGATGACCTTCTCGCCTTCGACTTCTTCGGCCATGTCGAGCAGCGTGCGGGCGACGCGGCCGTAAACGTCGAGCAGCGCCAGCGACTCGATCTGGCGGTCGGCGCTGCGCAGGCGCGTGACCAGGCCGCGCATGATCGCGTAGGACAGGCTGGAGTTTTCCGGCAGGCAGCGCGCGAACTCGGCGCGGCCCAGGATCAGCACGTCGCACTGCAGCTCGCAGCGCACCGTGGCCGAATGGGGTTCGTTGTCGATGAGGCTCATCTCGCCGACGTAGTCGCCGGCATTGAGCACCGCCAGGATCACCTCGCGACCCCGCGGGTCGGACGTGGTCACGCGGGCCCGGCCGCTGAGCAGGATGAAGAGCGCATTGCTCTTCTTGCCCTGTTCGACCACCAGTTCGCCGCGGCGGAAGCGCCGCTTGACGACGCCATCCGCCACCACTCGTGCCTGATCGGTAGTCAGCATCGAGAACAGCGGAACGCGTCGGATCAGGTCCAGATTCGAGAGCATCGACATTCAAAAACCTTTCGCAAATCCCTTGAAACGAAGAGCCCTGCCCCGCTGCTGTCGGCGTGGGCCGTACAGCATCCCTACAATTGCGGGTGCAGCGTGTCGTGTGACATTGTGCCGTCCATTTCGAACTTTCCGAGCCCGCACCCGTAATGAGTAACTCTGAGAACACCTCCAACCACGCACAGGTGCTGATTCTGGGCTCCGGCCCGGCCGGTTACACGGCCGCCCTGTACGCCGCCCGCGCCAACCTGAAGCCCATGCTCATCACGGGACTGGCCCAGGGCGGCCAGCTGATGACCACCACGGAGGTGGACAACTGGCCGGCCGACGTCGCGGGCGTGCAAGGCCCCGACCTCATGGCGCGCTTCCTGGCGCACGCCGAACGTTTCGACACGAAGATCGTGTTCGACCACATCAACAAGGTCGACTTCAGCCAGAAGCCGTTCAAGTTGTTCGGCGATTCCGGCACCTACACCTGCGACTCGCTGATCCTGGCCACCGGCGCCTCGGCCAAGTACCTGGGCCTGCCGTCCGAGGAGGCGTTCATGGGCCGCGGCGTCAGCGGCTGCGCCACGTGCGACGGGTTCTTCTATCGCGGCGAGGAAGTGTGCGTGGTCGGCGGCGGCAACACGGCCGTCGAGGAGGCCCTGTACCTGTCCAACATCGCCAGCAAGGTGCACCTGATCCACCGCCGCAACAAGTTTCGCGCCGAGGCCGTGATGATCGACAAGCTCATGCACAAGGCCCGCGAAGGCAAGATCCAGCTGCACCTCGACCAGCAGCTCGACGAGGTGCTGGGCGACGCCACCGGCGTCACCGGTGTGCGCACGAAGTCGGTCGAGGGCGACGCCCACGCCGAGATCGTCGTCAAGGGCTGCTTCATCGCCATCGGCCACCATCCCAACACCGACATCTTCCAGGGCCACCTCGAGATGAAGGACGGTTACCTGCGCACCAAGGGCGGCAGCGAGGGCTTCGCCACGCAGACCAGCATCCCGGGCATCTTCGCCGCCGGCGACGTGCAGGATCACGTCTATCGCCAGGCCATCACCTCGGCCGGCACCGGCTGCATGGCTGCACTCGACGCCCAGCGCTATCTCGAATCGCTGGAATCGACGGACTGACGGCATGGGTCTGGTAATTCACGCCGATCCAGCGTAGAATCCCGGGTTCCCTTGGAGTCATGCCGCCCTGTCGGCGTATGTGCATGCTCTCCAGCCCGAGCGCACTGGGCGCCCGGATCCAATTGAGGAGAGCTTCATGGCTCGTGTCTGTCAAGTGACGGGTAAGCACCCGATGACGGGAAACAATGTTTCCCACGCCAACAACCGTACGAAGCGCCGCTTTCTGCCCAACCTGCAGAATCGCCGCATCTGGGTGGAGAGCGAGAACCGCTTCATCCGCATGCGCATTTCGACGGCCGCGATGCGCCTCATCGACAAGAACGGTATCGATTCCGTCCTTGCCGACCTGCGCGCCAAGGGCGCTCTTTAATCATCACTGGAGAGATACACCATGGCAGCCAAGGGTGGACGCGAAAAGATCAAGCTGGAATCGACCGCAGGAACGGGTCATTTCTACACCACGAGCAAGAACAAGAAGACGACGCCCGGAAAGCTCGAATTCATGAAGTTCGATCCGAAGGCGCGCAAGCACGTCCTGTACAAGGAAATCAAGCTGCGCTGATCGGCGAGGAGCCCGCGGCCGCGTGCCGTGCTCCTCATCGCAAAGGCCGCCTTCGGGCGGCTTTTTGCATTCCGGGGCGCCATCGGCCACCAGCGCCGGCGGTTGAAACATCTCTTGCACCGCGACACCCGCGCGGGCGCGTCACGTGCCTGAGCGCGCGCAACGTTCACTTCCGGAGCCGTTCCGATGCAGATCCGCACCCCCGCCCGTCTTGCCACGCTCTGCGTGGCCGCCAGCCTCCCGCTGCTGGTGCACGCCCAGGTCACGCAGAAGCCCGACGGGCAATGGCGTTCGCTGTTCACCGCCGGGGCCAGCATCGCCACCGGCAACACGGACGCCAAGAGCGCCTCGCTGGGCGCCGACATCATCAAGCTGTCGCCCTCCGACAAGTGGGAGTTCACCGGCACCGGCCAGTACGCCCGCAGCGACGGCGACACCACCGCCAACCACATCGGCGCCGACGGCCTCTATTCGCGCGACATCACGCCCCAGTGGTTCGGCTTCGGCCAGCTCGACCTGCTGCACGACCTGCCCAGCGACCTGTCGCTGCGCACCACCGTCGGCAGCGGCATCGGCTACCACGTGGTCAAGAAGCCCGACCAGACCTTCGACCTCTCGGGCGGTCTCGCGTACACGATGGATCGCTACCGGCACGAGCAGATGATCGATGACGAGACGCGCGATCGCTACAACCACGCGGAGCTGCTGCTGGCCGAGGAGTCGAACAACAAGCTCACCGACAGCACCAGCTTCAAGCAGAAGCTCACCGTGTACCCGAACCTGCGCGACACGGGCGACGTGCGCACCGTGTTCGACGCGGGCCTGTCGGTGGCGATGACCAGGCAGCTGGCGCTGACGGCCACGCTCTCGCACCGCTACGACAGCCGGCCGGGCGAAGGGCTGGGGCGCAACGACACGCTGTTCGTCACGGGCGTGTCGCTGCGGTTCGATTGATCAAACTCGATGCGCATGGCTCAGCGGTCTTGCCAAATTTTGCCAAGGTTGTAGTATGAGCATGATGGGCACGATGAACATCTCTCTTCCAGCGTCGATGAAGGAATTCGTCGACGCGCAGGTCGTCGGTCGCGGGTTCGGCACGAGCAGCGAGTATGTGCGCGAGTTGATCCGCCGCGAGCAGGAACGGTGCAGTCTGCGCGACATGCTGCTGGACGGCGCCAATTCGGGTGTTGGCGAGCCTGCCACGCCACCCTACTTCGACGCCTTGAGAGCCCGAATTCGCCAACGTCCGGACGAATGAGCATCAAACCGGTGGGGCTCCGTGCCGTCGCACAGCAGGACGTCTTCGACGCGATCGACTACTACCTTGCCGAGGCTTCGGAACGGGTCGCACTCGACTTCGTCGATGCAGTGGAATCGGCATATCGCCATATCGCGCGCGCAGCTTCCACAGCTTCCTCACGCTATGCCCACGAACTCAAGCTTCCAGGATTGCGCTCCTGGCCCCTGAGCCAGTTTCCTTACCTGGTCTTCTTTTTCGAACACCCAGGCCAGATCGACGTCTGGCGGCTCCTACATACCGCGCGAGATATTCCGACATGGATGCAGTCATGAAAAAGGCCGCGAGAGGCGGCTTGCAACTTGTCGAAAAAAAACCGCCCGGAGGCGGCTTTCGTTTGCGAGGCGCGAGGTCGATCAGGCCCTGCGGCGACGCAGCGTGATACCCAGCAGCGCCAGGCCGGCGGCCATCAGGCCCAGCGAGGTCGGCTCGGGGACGGGCGTCGTCGGCGCGACGTAGGTCGAGAGCGCCACGTTATCGAGCGTGAAGCCCCACACGCTGCTGAGGCTGAACGACTTCAGGTCGGTCAGGGTGTCCAGGTTGCCAAGCAGCGAAGAGAAGGACTGAAGGCCGCCCTTGTTGTCCAGTGTCAGCGTCTCGTGGCCGAACGAGCCATCGGCCTCGGTGTACGTCAGCAGGACCAAGTTGGGCACGCCCTTGACGTTCAGGGCACTGTCGATGTCGAACGAAGCCAGGTCGAACGCCGTGTCGGTGGTCGAGAAGACCGTCAGGCTCTGCGCGGCGCCTTCCTTGAGCGCGGTGCCCGTGAGGGACAGCGAGTGGGTCGGAAAGCCCAGGAAGCTGGAAGCGAACACGTAGCCGTCGGTGGCGTCGGTGTATGAGAGCTGCTTCTTGGCAGCCGCGGTGTCGAACGTCACCGTGGAGGCTTGGGCGAAGGCGGCGACGAGCGCCAGGGTCAGGCCGGCGAGCGGCTTCAGGAAACGGACGGACATGGTTTTCTCCCTCAGTGGAACAACGCGCGAATGACCTTCGCGACCTATGTATCCAACTGTAAGGAGGAACCTGTCAGTTTGCTATCCTCAAAAGTGGTGAACGGCAAATGCCAACTATTTCACGCCTTGTTTTTGTCACTTGAGCGCCTTGAAGCGCACGCGCTTCGGACGTGCGCCCTCTTCGCCCAGGCGCTTCTTCTTGTCGGCCTCGTACTCCTGGTAGTTGCCGTCGAAGAACGTCCACTGCGAATCGCCTTCGCACGCGAGGATGTGCGTGGCGATGCGATCGAGGAACCAGCGATCGTGGCTGATGACCATGATGGAGCCGGCGAATTCGAGCAGCGCGTCTTCCAGCGCGCGCAGGGTTTCGACGTCCAGGTCGTTCGACGGTTCGTCGAGCATCAGCACGTTGCCGCCCTGGATCAGCGTCTTGGCCAGGTGCAGGCGGCCGCGTTCGCCGCCGGACAGGTTGCCCACCAGCTTCTGCTGGTCGTTGCCCTTGAAGTTGAAGCGGCCGATGTAGGCGCGCGACGGCATCACGAACTTGCCCACCGTGAGGTTGTCGAGGCCGCCGGACACGTCCTGCCACACCGTCTTGGCGTCTTCGAGGTCGTCGCGGGTCTGGTCGACGAAGGCCATCTTGACGGTCTTGCCGACGGACACCTCGCCCGAATCGGGTTGCTCCTTGCCGGCGATCAGCTTGAACAGCGTCGACTTGCCGGCGCCGTTGGGGCCGATGATGCCGACGATGGCGCCCGCGGGCACCTTGAAGCTGAGGTTGTCGATCAGCTGGCGGTCGCCGAAGCCCTTGCTGACGTTGGTGAACTCGATGACCTCATGGCCCAGGCGGTCTGCCACCGGGATGAAGATCTCGTTCGTCTCGTTGCGCTTCTGGTAGTCGAAGTCGGACAGCTCCTCGAAGCGCGCCATGCGGGCCTTGCTCTTGGCCTGGCGACCCTTCGGGTTGGAGCGCACCCACTCGAGCTCCTTCTTCATCGCCTTGGTGCGGGCATCCTCGGTCTTCTGCTCGGTCTCGAGGCGCTGCTCCTTCTGCAGCAGCCACTCGGAGTAGTTGCCCTTGTGCGGAATGCCGCGACCGCGGTCGAGTTCCAGGATCCACTCGGCGGCGTTGTCGAGGAAGTAGCGATCGTGGGTGATGGCCACCACGGTGCCGGAGAAGCGTTGCAGGAACTGCTCGAGCCAGTCGACGGATTCCGCGTCCAGGTGATTGGTGGGTTCGTCGAGCAGCAGCATGTCGGGCTTGGACAGCAGCAGGCGGCACAGCGCCACGCGGCGCTTCTCGCCGCCCGACAGGTTGCCGACCACGGCCTCCCACGCCGGCAGGCGCAGGGCGTCGGCGGCGATCTCGAGCTGGTGCTCCACGTTGTCGGAACCGGCCGACGAGATGATGGCCTCGAGCTCGGCCTGTTCGGAGGCGAGCTTGTCGAAGTCGGCGTCTTCCAGGCCGTACTCGACGTACACCTCGTCGAGGCGCTTCTTGGCGGCCAGCACGCCGCCCATGCCCTCTTCCACCGACTCGCGCACCGTCTGCTCGGGGTTGAGCTGCGGCTCCTGCGGCAGGTAGCCGATGTTGAGGCCCGGCATCGGGGTGGCTTCACCCTCGTAGTCCTTGTCGACGCCGGCCATGATCTTGAGCAACGTCGACTTGCCGGAGCCGTTCAGGCCCAGCACGCCGATCTTGGCGCCCGGGAAGAAGCTCAGGGACACGCCCTTGAGGATCTCTCGCTTCGGCGGGACGATCTTGCCGAGGCGATTCATCGTGAAAACGTACTGTGCCATCTGGGTGACCTGCGAAAGAGATGCGAAATGGGGGGCGCGAAATCACGGGCGTGGCCGGATTTCGAAAATGCGCGCGGCCCGGCCAATCGCGCGATGCGAACGGCCGGGCCGGAGGCGGACGCCGCTTTCGCGAGCCCGCCGGATCAGGGATTTTACTTGCTCGGACGGATCACGAGGTAATTGGCCGAATCGCCCCGGCGCACGAGCACCGGAATGGCCTTGGACTTGTCCAGCTTGGCCACCGTGGCCAGAAACTGCTTGGTGGAGCTGACCTGGATGTTGCCGATGGCGAGGATGATGTCGCCCTCCTGCAGGCCGGCACGCGCGCCGGCGCCGTCGACGCTGTCCACCCGCACGCCCGCCTTGAGGTGCAGGCGGGCGCGATCCGCGTCGCTCAGGTCGGTGACCTTCACGCCCAGCACGGCCTTC
>JBBQYL010000059.1:0-24982 GCA_038208735.1 Burkholderiales bacterium | reverse complement strand
TTCGACGCGCTCGATGCCGGCGGCCGCCGGCTGCCGGTGGAACTGTCGCTCACCGCCTATCGCAACGACCGCGGCTGGGCCGCCACCGCGTTCATGCGTGACGCCCGCGCGCACAAGCGCCAGGAGGAGGCGCTGCTGCTGGCGCGCGACAAGGCCGAGGAGGCCACGCGCGCCAAGTCGCTGTTCCTGGCCACCATGAGCCACGAGCTGCGCACGCCGCTGTCGGGCATCATCGGCATGCTGCAGCTGGGGCTGCGCGAGCCCATGCCGCCGGCGTCGCGCTCGCGCGTGTCGCTGGCACTCGGCAACGCCGAGGCGCTGCTGGCGATCATCAACGACATCCTCGATTTCTCGAAGATCGAGGCCGGCAAGATGGGCTTCGAGTCGGTCGATTTCGACCTGCGCGAGATGGTGCAGTCGCTGGTCGAGCTGCTCGACCTGCGCGCGCAGGAGGAAGGCCTGTCGCTGCTCGCCGACATCGACGCCAACGTGCCGCAGTGGCTGCGCGGCGATCCGATGCGCCTGCGCCAGATCCTCCTCAACCTGATCGGCAACGCGCTCAAGTTCACCGAGGTGGGCACGGTGGAGGTGCGCGTGGCCTGCGGGTCCACCGAGACCGGGCGGCTGCTGCTGGAGATCGAGGTGGAGGACACCGGCATCGGCATCTCCTTCGAGGCGCAGCAACGTCTGTTCAGCAGCTTCGAGCAGGCCGACGTCACCACCACGCGCAAGTACGGCGGCACCGGCCTGGGCCTCACCATCACGCGGGCGCTGGTGCAGGGCATGGCCGGCGAGATCACGCTGCGCAGCGCGCCGGGCGTGGGCAGCACGTTCCGCGTGGCCGTGCCGGTGGCCATCGGCTCGCCCGTCAACAGCGTGCCCGAGGTGCCGGTGCCGCCGTTCGACTGCCGCCTGAACGTGCTGTGCGCGGAAGATGGCCACACCAACCGCGTGATCGTGCAGGCCTTCGTGCAGGGCCTGGGCCACGACATCAGCTTCGTGGAGAACGGCCTGCAGGCCGTGCACCGCTGCGCGGAAGAGAACTTCGACCTGATCCTGATGGACGGCCGCATGCCGGTCATGGACGGCCTGGTGGCCGCGCGCGCCATCCGCGCCGGCGGCATCGGCGAGACCTGGGTGCTCGACCCGGAGATCCACATGATCGCGCTGACCGCCAACGCCACCGGCAACGACCGCGAGCTGTGCCTGGCCGCCGGCATGGACGACTTCCTGTCCAAGCCGGTGGACGAACGGCTGCTGGCCCAGGCGCTGCACCGGGCGGTCGAGGCGCTGCGCGCCCGCGGGCGCCAGCTGCGTCCGGTGCTCGACACCATGGCCATGGCCGGCGGCTCCACCGCGGCGCTCGACGCGCTGTTCCTGGACGACGAGCCCGACGCCGCTTCGGTGGACGAGGCGCACGCGCTCTTGTCGGACGCCGCGGCCAGGTCGGCGCCGGTGGCCGCGCCGCCGGCGGTGCGCTCGCTGTCGGATCGCCTGGCCGACGCGTTCCGCGGCGAGACGCCGAGCCTGCTGGCCGACCTGTCCAACGCGATCGCGCAGCGCGACTTCGCACGGGCGGCGCGCATCGCCCACAACATCAAGGGCAGCGCGTACTACATCCACAGCGATCCGATGGCCGACGACGCGGGCGCGCTGGAGGCCGCCTGCGACGCCTGTGACGACGCGGGCATGTTGCGCCACTGGGGCGCGCTCCAGGAAAGCATCGACGACTGGATGACGGCGCACTGATACGCTGTCGGGCCTACCTGCAGGAGAGATTTCAAGATGCGTATCCTGGTCGCCGACGACGATCTCGTCTCGCGCCTGGCGATGGAAGACGTGCTGCGCCAGTGCGGCTCGCCCGAGATCGTGCTTGCCGAGGACGGCGCCGCCGCGTGGCGCGCGATGAACGGCGAGCCGTGCTTCGACCTGCTGTGCCTGGACGTGCGCATGCCGCCCCCTGATGGCCTGGAGCTGGTGGCGAAGCTGCGCGCCGCGCCGGCGCTCAGGCGCGTGCCGGCCATGCTCATCACCTCCACCGCCGATCGCGACACGGTGCTCGGCGCCACGCGCTCCGACCTGCAGGGCTTCATCGTCAAGCCGGTCGGCCCGGAGACGCCCGCGCGCATCCTGCGCGCGCTGGCGCAGCTCGATTCGAGCATCCTCGAACCCGCGGAGACGGCCGTCGCGCGGCTGCGCATCGACGTCGAGCGCCACGCCCGCTACGTGGCGGCGTTCGGCCAGCAGGTGCGCGCGCTGGCCCGCCTGGCCGACGACCTCGCCGCGGCCGCGATCGACTCGACCCCCCGCGCGACGTTCGTGCAGAAGGCCGACGCCTGCCGCACCGCGGCGCTGACCTTGGGGGCCACGCGCATCGAGCAGCTCATCTCCGATGCGCTGGCGCTGCTGGCCGAGAGCCAACCCGGCGCGGCACGCGCGATGACGCAGGCGGTGTACTGGCTGGCGCGTGTCTCGCCGAACGCGGTGCAGGCGGCCTGACCTCGGCAGGCGCATTGGCGCGACGCGGACGAGGCCCGAAGCCAGTTGGGCGCCGCGGGCTCACTCGGCCGGAGGCGCCTCCGGCGCGTCGAACGGCGGCAGCGACAGGCCGGCCGACTCCGTGGGCGCGTCGTCGGCGGCGCCCGAGGCGTCCACCAGCGGGGCCGGCAGCGCCTTGGCGGTCTTCACGCCCAGGTCCTTGAGCATCTGAGCCTGGCGGATGACGTTGCCCTTGCCGGTGGACAGTTTCTTCTCCGCGTCGTCGTAAGCCGACTGCGCCTCCTTCAGCCGGCTGCCCACCTTCTGCAGGTCGGCCACGAAGTTGGACAGCTTGTCGAACAGCTCGGAGCCGCGCTTGGCGATGTCCTGCGCGTTGCGGCTCTGCGCCTCCTGGCGCCACAGGTGGGCGATGGTGCGCACCACGAACAGCAGGGTGGACGGGCTCACCAGCAGCACGTTGCGCTGCCAGGCATCCATGAACAACGCGTCGTCGTGCGTGACGGCCAGCATGAACGCCGGCTCGATGGGCACGAACATCACCACCAGATCGAGCGACTTCAGCCCGTAAAGGTCCTGGTAGCGCTTGGCAGAGAGTCCGCGAATGTGCTGGCGCACCGAGTCGAGATGAGAGCGCGCGCTGGCCGTCCGATCGTCCTCGTTCTCGGCCGCCATGAAGCGGTCGTAGGCCACCAGCGACACCTTGGCGTCGACCACCAGCCGGCGATCCTCCGGCAGGTGGATGACGACGTCGGGCTGCAGCCGGCGGCCTTCCTCGTCGAGCTGGCTGTCCTGCACGTGGAACTCGTGGCCCTTGCGCAGGCCCGAGGCTTCCAGCACGCGCTCCAGGATCAGCTCGCCCCAGTTGCCCTGGGTCTTGGCAGAACCCTTGAGCGCCTTGGTGAGGTTGTTGGCGTCGTTGCTGAGCGTCTTGTTCAGCTCCATCAGCTGCTTCACCTGCTCGGTGAGCGCGAAGCGCTCCTGGCCTTCCTTGACGTAGACCTCTTCGACCTTGCCCTTGAACTCGCTCAGCTGCGTGCGCAGCGGGTCGAGCAGGGTGCCCAGGTTCTTCTGGTTCTGCTCGGCGAAGCGCTTCGACTTCTCCTCGAGGATCTCGTTGGCCAGCGACTTGAACTGGTCGGACAGCGCCGTCCTGGCCTCCTTGAGCAGCTCGATCTGGGCGGTGAGGTTCTCGCGATCGGCGTCGGCGCGGGTGCGCACCCGCACCAGCTCCAGCTGGGCCGCGTGCCCGGCCTGCGCCAGCGCGGCGTCGAGCGTCGCCTGCGCGCGGAAGCGCGCGAGCCGCAGGCCGATGACCAGGCCCACGACGAGGGCGACGACGAGGAGGACGGCGAGAACGAAGGGCGAAGAGCTGTTCATGCTGGCAATTGTCGCCCGCCCGCTGGCTCACCCGACGAGCCGCTGCCGGAGGGGTCTGGCCCCGTTCGGGGCCAGACCCCTATGACGCCGCCTGCGCCTTCGGCGGCCCCAGCGATCGCAGCAGGTCGCGCACATACTGCGCCCGCTCGTGCGGCTCCGCGATCTCGCGATCGATGCGCAGCCGATCGTTGCCCGCCAGCTTCACGCTCTTGTTCTTCTGCACCAGCTCGATGATGCGCATCGGGTCGATCGGCGGGTTGGCGCGGAAGGTGACGTTCATCACCTTTGGGTTCGCGTCCACCTTCAGCACGCCGTAGCTCCTGGCCAGCACGCGCAGGCGGTGCGTGTCGAACAGGGTCTGGGCCTGCGGCGGCAGCTTGCCGAAGCGGTCGGTGATCTCCTCGAGCAGGTGGTCCAGCGTCTCGGGACGGTCGGCGGTGGCCAGGCGCTTGTACAGCGACAGGCGCGTCTGCACGTCGCCGCAATAGGCGTCGGGCAGCAGGGCGGGGGCGTGCAGCTTGATGTCGATGCCGCCGCCGAACGCACCGGTGGGCGACAGCAGGTCGGGCTCCTCGCCCGACCTCAGCGCGCGCACGGCCTCGGACAGCATGTCGTTGTACAGCTGGAAGCCCACCTCCATCATGTTGCCGCTCTGGTTCTCGCCCAGCACCTCGCCGGCGCCGCGGATCTCCAGGTCGTGCATGGCCAGGTAGAAGCCCGAGCCCAGCTCCTCCATCGCCTGGATGGCGTCCAGGCGCTGCGCGGCCTGCTTGGTGAGGCCCTCGACATCGGGCACCATCAGGTAGGCATAGGCCTGGTGGTGGGAACGACCGACGCGACCGCGCAGCTGGTGCAGCTGCGCCAGGCCGAACTTGTCGGCGCGGCTGATGACGATGGTGTTGGCGGTGGGCACGTCGATGCCCGTCTCGATGATGGTGGAGCACAGCAGCACGTTGATGCGCTGGGCGACGAAGTCGCGCATCACCGATTCGAGTACGCGTTCGGGCATCTGGCCGTGGGCGATCGCGATGCGCGCCTCGGGAATGAGCTGCTGCAGTTTCTCGAGGCGGTTCTGGATCGTCTCCACCTCGTTGTGCAGGAAGTAGCACTGGCCGCCGCGCTTGAGCTCGCGCAGCACGGCCTCGCGGATGGTGCCCAGCGTCTCGCTGCGCACGAAGGTCTTGATGGCCAGGCGGCGCTGCGGCGCGGTGGCGATCACCGACAGGTCGCGCAGGCCCTCCAGCGCCATGCCCAGCGTGCGCGGGATGGGCGTGGCGGTGAGCGTGAGCACGTCCACCTCGGCGCGCAACGCCTTCATCGCCTCCTTGTGGCGCACGCCGAAGCGGTGCTCCTCGTCGACGATCAGCAGGCCCAGCCGCTTGAACTTGACGTCGCCCGACAGCAGCTTGTGCGTGCCCACGATGATGTCGATGGTGCCGTCGGCCAGGCCTTCCATCGCCAGCTTGATCTCCTTGGCCGTACGGAAGCGCGACATCTCCGCCACCTTCACCGGCCACTGGCCGAAGCGGCTGCTGATGGTCTGGAAGTGCTGCTCGGCCAGCAGTGTGGTGGGCGCGAGCAGGGCCACCTGCTTGCCGCCATGAACCGCGACGAACGCCGCCCGGAGCGCGACCTCGGTCTTGCCGAAGCCCACGTCGCCGCACACCAGCCGATCCATTGGCTTGGGGCTGACCAGGTCCTGGATCACGGCGTGGATGGCGGCACGCTGGTCGGGCGTCTCCTCGAAGCCGAAGCTGGTGGCGAAGGCCTCGTAGTCGTGTGGCGAGAAGCGGTGCGAGTAGCCGTCGCGCGCGGCGCGGCGCGCATAGAGGTTGAGCAGCTCGGCCGCGGCGTCGCGCACCTGCTCGGCGGCCTTGCGGCGCGCCTTGTCCCACTGGCCCGAGCCCAGCTTGTGCAGCGGCGCCTCCTCGGCCGACACGCCGGTGTAGCGGCTGATGAGCGCGAGCTGCGCCACCGGCACGTACAGCGTGGCCTTCTCGGCGTACTCCAGGTGCAGGAACTCGCTGGGGCCTTCGCCCAGGTCGATGTTGATGAGCCCCATGTAGCGGCCGATGCCGTGCGCGGCGTGCACCACCGGATCGCCCAGCTTCAGCTCGGACAGATCCTTGATGAGCGCGTCGACGCTGCTGGTCTGCTCCTGCCCGCGGCGGCGCTTGCGCGGCGTGGCGCCGGTGGCGAACAGCTCGTTCTCGGTGATGAACTGGATGGTGCGGACGCTTCGCGCATCGCCGGCGTCGGGTTCGAACCAGAAGAAGCCCTCGCTGATGGGCGCGGCCGTGATGGCCACCTTCTCGTCGCTCGCCTCGAACTCGGCCAGCGTGCCCACGCTCACGGGCTCGATCGAGTGGTCGCGCAGCATGTCCAGCAGCGTCTCGCGCCGGCCTTCGCTGTCGGCCACCAGCAGCACGCGGTACGGCGTGGCGTCGATGTGCTTCTGCAGCCGCGCCATCGGCTTGGTGGCGCCACGCTCGACGCTGACGTCGGGGAGGGGCCTCGCCCAGGAAGTGACGGCCCCCTCGCTCCTCCCGTCGCTGCCCCCCGAGGGGGAGCTCGGGTCGGCTCGGATGTGATCCTCGCTTTCCGAGGCCTCTTCGGCCGACTTGGGTGCGCCGGGTGGGCGCAACGACAGCGTGGCGTGGGCTCGCGTGGCGTCGAAGAACTGCTCGCTCTTGAGGAAGATGTCCTCGGGCGGCAGGATCGGCCGGTCGGGGTCGGCCTTGAGGAAGCGATACCGTTCGCGGGTATCGGTCCAGAAGCGCTGGAGCGCGTCGTCGACGGCGCCGTGCAGCACCAGCGTGGCCGAGGCGGGCAGGTAGTCGAACAGCGTGGCGGTTTCGTCGAAGAACAGCGGCAGGTAGTACTCGATGCCGCCGCCGGCGATGCCGTTGCCCATGTCCTTGTACAGCCGGGCCTTGGTCGGATCGCCCTCGATGCGCTCGCGCCAGCGCACGCGGAATGCCTTGCGCGCGGCCTCGTCCAGCGCGAACTCGCGTCCGGGCAGCAGGCGCACCTGCGGCACCGGGTAGAGGCTGCGCTGGGTGTCGGGGTCGAAGGTGCGGATGGAGTCGACCTCGTTGTCGAACAGGTCGACGCGGTAGGGCACGTTGGAGCCCATCGGGAACAGGTCGATCAGGCCGCCGCGCACCGCGTATTCGCCCGGCGACACCACCGAGCTGACGTGCGAGTAGCCGGCCAGCGTGAGCTGCGCCCGCAGCGCGGCCTCGTCGAGGCGCGACTTCTGCTTGAAGTTGAACGTGGTGGCGGCCAGGAACGACGGCGGCGCGAGCCGCGTGAGCGCGGTGCTGGCCGGCAGGATCACCACGTCGACGCCCTCGTCGTCCTCCTTGTTCGCGTTGACGCTCTTGGTCGGGTCCGGCGCCGCCTTGCCCTTGGCCGCGGCCACCGCCACGCCCGTGTTGGCGCTGCCCAGGCCCTGGCTCTTGCGGTACAGCCGCCACAGCGTGGCCAGCCGCTCGGAGACCAGGTCCTGGTGCGGCGAGAACTGGTCGTAGGGCAGGGTTTCCCAATCAGGAAACACGGCGATGCGCAGGTGCGGCGCGAAGAACGGCAGCTCGTCGGCCAGGCGCTGCGAATCGGCCGGCTCGGCACACACCACCAGCGTGAGCTGTCCCTGCGCGGCCCTGGCCGATGCCAGGTGGGCGATAAGCAGCGCATCCGCCGCGCCGGGCGGGCGGGGCAGGGTGTAACGGTGTCCGGGAACGAGCGAGGGCAGTTGCATCGCTTCGATTCTAGAATCACCCCCCATGACCAGCCCCCAGCGAGGTGATTCGTTCACCCACCCCCAAGGCCGCCAGCGCCTGTTCGCGCTGGTGCCGTGCGCCGGCAGCGGGGCGCGTTCCGGCGCCGCCGGGCCCAAGCAGTACGAGGAACTTGCGGGGCGCGCCCTGGTGCTGTGGACGCTGGAGGCGCTCGCACGCGTGAGCGAGCTCGACGGCACGCTGGTGGTGCTGTCGCCCGGCGACCGGCAGTTCGCCGCCCTGGCCGGCGAGGGCGACGCGGAGGCGGCCAGCGCCTGCTGGCGCGCCAACGTGGGCGGCGCCACGCGCGCCGAGACCGTCTACGCGGGCCTGCACGACCTGCTGGCGCGCGGCGCCCTTGAAACCGACTGGGTGCTGGTGCACGACGCCGCCCGCTGCCTGATCCGGCCCGAGGCCATCCGCCGCCTCATCTCGCAATGCCGCGACGACGCCGTCGGCGGCCTGCTGGCCATGCCCGTCGCCGATACCCTCAAGCGCGCGGACGCGCATGCGGACGCCTACCCCGGCACGGGCGACGCGCACGCTCGGGTGGACGCCACCGTTCCGCGCGAGCGCATTTGGGCCGCGCAGACGCCGCAGATGTTTCGCGTGGGCGTGCTGCGCGACGCGCTGCAGGCCGGCTTCGCACGCCGCGACCTCGTCATCACCGACGAGGCCAGCGCGATCGAGGCCGCCGGCCTGGCGCCGCGCCTGGTGCGCGGCGACGTCGACAACCTGAAGGTCACTTGGCCCGAAGACTTCGCGCTCGCCGAGCGCCTGCTGCGCAGCCGCTCGCTGCCCGCCACCAAAGACCGCCCATGACGATCCCGTTCCGCATCGGCGAGGGCTGGGACACCCACCAGCTCGTCGAAGGGCGTCCGCTGATCCTGGGCGGCGTGACGATCCCGCACACGCACGGCCTCCTGGGCCACTCCGACGCCGACGCGTTGTGCCACGCGATCACCGACGCGCTGTTCGGCGCCGCCGGCCTGGGTGATATCGGCCGCCACTTTCCCGACACCGACGCCGCGTTCAAGGGAGCCGACTCCATCGCGCTGCTGGCCGAGTGCGTGAAGCGTGTGCGCGCGGCCGGCTGGGAGCCGGTCAATATCGATTCGACGATCGTCGCGCAGAAGCCCAGGCTCGCGCCGCATGTCGACGCGATGCGTGAACGTCTCGCCGCCACGCTGGGCCTGTCCGTCGACGTGGTCAACGTGAAGGCCAAGTCGGCCGAGAAGATGGGGCCGGTGGGGGAGCTGAAGGCGATCGAGACGCGGGCCGTCTGTCTTCTTCAGCGCACCACCGCCGGCGAGTAGGCGTCGCGCGCCAGGCGCCGCGCTGGCGACCGGCCGTCCGCGGCGATCGCCCACACGTCCTGTTCCGCGGACGACCGGAGGCTGTCCAGGGGCATCGCGTACAGCAGTTCGTCGTTGCCGTTCCACTCGACCTGGTCGTCCACGCTGCGCGCCTCCCCAGGCAGCACGCGCACCTGGCCGCTCGCGAGGTCCAGCACCGCCACGTGCCACACGAGACGGCCGTCGGGGTGGGCGCTGTCGCGCCGCTTGAAGCCGATGCGCCTGCCGTCGGGCGACAGTGACGGGCACTCCACGTCGTCGGCGACGACGCGCAGTTGGCGGCTGGCGAAGTCGCCCTTCACCAGGAAGGTCTTGCCGCCGCTGCCGAGCGTGGCGTAGAAGCCCCGCCCATCCGGGGTGAACGTGACGCCCCAGAAGTTGAAGTCGATCGCCTTGAACGGCGCATCGTCGCGGGTCACCGGCCACGACTCGAGATCGTCGACGATGCCGTCGCCGGTGACGGCATCGACGATGCTGGTGCGTGTCGTGAAGGTGGCCGCGTAGCCCTGGCCGCTGATGAAGACGGTGAAGGCCGCCTTGCGGCCGTCGGGCGAGATGCGGGCGCGGCTGGGGGGGCCAGCGAGCGCGATCGACCGCCGCGGGGAGAAATGCGCGTCGAACAGCACGGCCCGGTACACGGTCAGCGCGCCGCGGTCGGCATTCAGGCAGATGCCCGAGCCGGCCGCGAAGTGCACGCGATCGCAGGCCAGCGGCGTGACGTCGCGCGGGCCGTCGGCATCGTCCAGCCAGGCGTGTGTCACCCGGCCGTAGTCGGGGCCGATCGCCGTGTCGCGGAACATCAGGGACGCGCGTGCGGCAGCAGGGGCCGTGGGCTTGGCCGCGGCCGTGCGCAAGGGCGTCGTCGAGGCGGCGGGGGGAGCGGATGCGGCGACGGCCACCCCCCCGATCGACGGCGCGGGCGCCGCGACGGCGGCGGGCGTGGCCGAAGCGACGGTCGGTGGTGTCGGCCCCTTCGCCTGACGCACCACGTGACGAGCGTAGCCGGCGATGCCGGCGGCGCAGCCGGCGATCACCAGCGCGAACGCGAGGACGCGACCGCGTGGGGAGGGGCCGGACGTCATGCTGTCCGCGCCCCCTTCATCGAAGCAAGCAGGGGCAGGCAGCCGAGCAGCGCGACGGCCAGCCCCGCGGCAAAGACCGCCAGGGCGAACGGCATTCCGCGGGCATTCCACAAGGCGCCGAACATCAACGAGGCCAGCAGCCGCGCCACGCCGTTGGAGGTGGCCACGATGCCCAGCCCCGAGCCGCGCAGCGCCGGGGGAACGAAGGCACTCGCAAGCGCCATCAGCACGCCGTCGGTGCACGCGTAGTACGCGCCCAGCAAGGCCAGCGCCAGGAGGGCACTCGCAGGGCCGGCGGGCAGCGCGAGCAGGTCGATGCCCACGAGCAGCAGCAGCCCATGGCCCACCAGGAACAGCCGCATGCGGCCGAAGCGGTCGCCCAGCGCGCCGGCGGGAACCGCCAGCGCCAGGTAGGCCAATGCCGTCAGCGCGTAGAACAGCGGGAACCATGCCACCTGGGTCGACAGCTTGCGTTGCAGCGCCAGGTAGACGAAGGCGTCCGCTGTCGTGAACAGGCCCAGCGCGAAGCCGGTCACGCTGATGGCGCGCAGGCGGGCGTCGCGCAGCAGGCCGAAGGCCTGTGCGAGCGAAGGGCGGGCCGGCGACGCATCGGCCGTCGGCGCGGCCGCGACGTCGCGCACGAAGCACACGATGGCCGCGAGGCCCGCGATGGCGATGAAGAAGCTGGTGACGAACACCAGGTCGAATGCCTGCGGCAGGGCGGCCAGGATGGCGAAGGCCACCAGCGGCCCCAGCAGCGCGCCGGCCGTGTCGAGAGCGCGGTGGATGCCGAAGGCCAGTCCCAGCCGCTCGGGTGTCGCGCTGAGGGAGATGAGCGAGTCGCGCGGCGAGGTCCGTATGCCCTTGCCGATGCGGTCGATCGCGATCGCCGCCGACGCCAGCCCCCACGCACCGCCGGCCGCGAGCAACCCGATCTTGCACAGGGCCGAGAGCCCGTAGCCCAGCACCGCGACGTCGCGATGGCGCCGCCAGCGGTCGCCGACCAGTCCGCTGCCCAGCCGCGCCACGGCGGAGACGCCCTGCGAAAGGCCGTCGATGAAGCCGAACTGCAGCGGGGTCATCCCCACGGCGAACACGAACCAGATCGGCAGGATGGCCGTCACCATCTCGGAAGAGACGTCGGTCAGCAGGCTCGTGAGGCCCAGGAACCAGACGTTGGCCGCGATGCCCGGGACCCGGGTGAATCGCACTTCCTGCAGGCGTTTCGGGTCGAGGGAATACATGCGGCGGGGCGCGATCCGTACCGGTGGCGACGGAGTCGATTGTGCACGTCCGGTGCGCCTCGCGGGCAGGCCGTCGCGCGCGGTTGCCGGCGCGCGACTGCTGTTTTCGGGGATTGCCATTTGTCATGTCGCTGGCCATCATCTTCCACAAGACCGCCGACACCCCACGCGGCCCTGGAGGAGCAAGACATGTCGATTCGAGATTGCAGGCCCCTGGCTCAGGCTTTCCTGCCGCGCGGCGTTGGCCGGCTGGCCGCCGCCGTCGTCGCCGCGGCGCTGTGCGCGTGTGCCGGCGGTCGCTATCCGCCCGCGCCGGCGGCCGCCGACGTGGCCAGCGCGCCAGATGCCTACAAGATCGGCCCGCTCGACGCCTTGAACATCGTCGTCTGGCGCAACGCCGACCTGTCCACCACGGTGACCGTGCGTCCGGACGGCAAGATCTCCACGCCGCTGGGCGGCGAGATCCAGGCGGCCGGGCTCAGCCCGGCAGAACTCTCGAGCCAGCTCGAACAGACGCTGGCCAAGTACGTCCGCGACGCGAAGGTCAGCGTCATGGTCTCGGGCTTCCAGGGCGTCTACGACCAGCAGATCCGCATTGTCGGCGAGGCAGCGAAGACGCAGTCGGTGCCCTATCGCCAGGACATGACGGTGCTCGACGTGATGATCCAGGTGGGCGGAATCACCGATTTCGCCGACGGCAACGGCGCGGTGCTGGTGCGCGGCAAGGAAGGCAAGCAGTACAGCCTGCGGCTGGCCGACCTGCTCAAGCGAGGCGACATCTCCGCCAACGCCAAGATGCGGCCGGGCGACATCATCATCATTCCGCAAAGCTGGTTCTGAGCGTCGTGGGCCATGCGTCGCGCCAACGTGCGGCCGGCTCGCCCAGGCCGCGGGCCAGCGCGCGGGCTGCCCGCGCCGTCGTCCGATGCTGCTTCCTGTGCCTGTGCCTGTGCCTGTGGCTGGACGCGGGCGCGGCCTGGTCGCAGGCAGATCCGATGGACTCGGCGCCGGCGACTTCTGCCGAGCCCGTCCCCGAGGCCGCGGCCTCGCAGCCCGTCAATGCGCCGCCGCATCTGTCGGTCGAGGCGCGCGCGGCGGCGACCAGCGACGGCGGAGTCGACGACAGCGGCCGGCGCCAGGCCGACTTCATCACGTCGCTGCGTCCCGTGCTGGACGTGGCGCACAAGGGCGCCGGCTTCAACGCGGACCTGCATGCCGCGGCCACGCTGATCGACTACGCCCGGAACAGCCAGCCCGATGGCGTGCTGCCGGATTTGCACGGCCGCTTCGGTGCCACGTTCCTCGACCAGTGGCTGCAACTGGACGGCGCCGGCTACCTGCGCGCGGCGGAGGCCGACCCGTTCGGCGTGCGCACGGACGACGTCAACGCGGGCAATCGGCGCAACGACTGGGGTGTGCTGGCCGGCGCCACCTTGCAGCACGAGTGGGGCCGCGACGTCAGTGTCCTCGCACGCCAACAGGTCGGGCTGGCGCGCAGCACCACCGGGGCCGCCGCGGTCGGGTCCGGCAGCGATGCGGAGAACCGGTTGAAGACCGCGACCACCGTCTTTCGGCTGGAGCGCAGGCCGACGCCGCTGGGCGCTTCCGTCGAAGTCACGCGGCTTCAAAACCGCAGCACGAGCGACCTGGGCGACAGCCGATACACGCTGACGACGGGGCGCGCCAAGGCCACGCTGCAACTGGGCGAGGGTGCCAGCTTGAGCGTGCTGGCCGGCCAGGATCGCAGCGACTACCTGCTGGCCAGCCATGTCGATCCGCTGTACGGCGCCGCCCTCGACTGGACGCCCGGCCCGCGCACCCGCTTCGAGTTGGAAGTGGAGCACCGCTACTTCGGCGAATCCGGGCGACTGCGTCTGGAGCACCGCACGCCGTTCCTGGTCGTGTCGATCGGCGTGCGGCGTCAACCGGTCGACGCCGCCTCGTCGTTCGGCACGCTGGCGCAGGGCGGCGACGTGCGCAGCGCCCTGGACGCCATCCTCACGACGCGCTACCCCGACCCGGCCACGCGCCAGGGCGTGGTCGACAACATCGTCTCCAGCCGCGGGCTCGACACCCGCGCCGGCGGCGGCGCCGTCGACCTGCTGGGCGACTATCCGCAATTGCAGACCGCTGCCGAAGGCGGGCTCACGCTGCTCGGCGTGCGCGACACGCTGAGCGTGTCGGCCTACGCGCTCACCACGCGTGTCCTGACGCACGATGGCGATCCGCTGGCGGGTGCGGGCGTCGCCACCTCGGACAGCCGCCAGCGCGGCGGTGCGATCCAGCTGGAACATCGCCTGGGCGCCCAACTGTCGGCCATCTTCCTGGGAAACTGGTCGCGGATCGACAACCTGGGCGGCGCGGCGCAGCGCAGCCAGGAGCAGACCTGGCGCCTGACGCTGCTCGAGCATCTGTCGCAGCGCAGCGACCTGAGCGTGGGGTTGCAATGGAACCGGTTCGAGACGACGGCGGTGGGCCAGCGATCTTTTGATGCGACACTGGGTCTCGTCGGTCTGATCCACAGATTCTGAGGCGTCGATGTTCGAATCGCATTTCAGACTGAGTGCGTCGCCATTCGCGCTCAATCCCGATCCGGCATTCTTTTTTGCCAGCAAGGGGCATGCGCGGGCGCTCGCCTACCTGAAGTACGGTGTGTTCCAGCGCGAAGGCTTCATCGTGGTCACCGGCGAGATCGGTTCGGGCAAGACGACGCTGGTGCGAACCCTGCTGGAAAGGCTGAATCCGGACGACGTGGTCTACGCCCAGGTGCGCAATACCCAGCTCGACTGCACCGAGCTGCTGCACGCCATCTGCATTGCTTTCGGCGTGAGCGCCGGCGGACCCACCAAGACCTACATGCTGGCGGCGCTCGAAGCGTTTTTCACGGGCCTGGCGGCGCGCGGAAAGCGGGCGCTGCTGATCGTGGACGAGGCTCAGAACCTGGGACAGCGGGAGATCGAGGAGCTGCGCATGCTCTCCAATTTCCAGTTCGGCGCGCATGCCCTGTTGCAGACCTTTCTCATCGGCCAACCCGAACTCCGCGTGCACCTGCGCTCTCCCGCTCTGGAGCAGCTCAACCAACGCATCATCGCAGCCTGCCACCTGGGTCCACTCGACGCGAGAGAGACGCGCGCCTATATAGAGCACCGTCTCGTGCATGTGGGTTGGTCGGGTCGCCCGGCATTCGAGGCCGACACCTTCGACCTCATCCACGCCCAGGCCGGTGGCATACCGCGGCGCATCAACCTCCTGTGCTCGCGCGTGCTCCTGGCGGCGTGGCTCGGCGACCTCCAGGTGATCGACCGCGCCACGGTCGAGCTGGCGGCGGACGACATGCACGCGGAGGCGTTCGACAGGACCGCGGAGCCGTGCTCGACAGGTGATATTCCGTCGATTGGTGCGCCTGTCGCGCAAAATAAAGCGCCTTAGATGTCACAAGACGCGTGTCGAGGCAATCCCCCAAGTTGGGTGACTGTGTAAGCATTCAGTCGCTGAACCGGCCTGACTTGTA
This sequence comes from Burkholderiales bacterium, assembly GCA_038208735.1. Taxonomy (GTDB): domain Bacteria; phylum Pseudomonadota; class Gammaproteobacteria; order Burkholderiales; family Burkholderiaceae_C; genus Scleromatobacter. Next base: position 10,135 of record JBBQYL010000059.1, on the reverse strand, counting down.
TCAAGCGGTGTGATCCGAATGGCCTGCGCGGGATGCGCAGGTCACGCTTCGACGCAGGTTGTTCACGCATCCGTGACAAGTTCCACGTTTTTGCTGCTCTGCAACATCCGTTGCATTCGAGCGCGACCGTGGCGTGGGCGGCGTCGGGTCAAACCCCACATGTCGTAACGGAGCGACCCTCATCGGAGGGCCCAATGCGTCGAACTTGAGACCAAGTTCACAAAGTTTTGCCCTGCTCAAAAGATCCCGCACGCCGCTCGGGACAAGCAGTCCGACTGAGGGAAGTCACCCATCTGGTCGCCGCGTCCCGCACGCCGACCGCCCCGTCTAGACCCCATGCAAGGGTGTCGAAGAGTATTTTCCGAGCACATAAATGAAGTCTGAATTGATCCACCGGAAGGCCGTGCTGGCCTCCATGTTCACTGCCGCTTTCCTCGCCGCTTGCGGTGGTGGTTCCACCAGCGGTGAAGGTTCCCAAGCGACGGCCAACGCCGCATCCGGTGCCTTGCCGAGCAAGGCCATCCTGGCCGACGAGACGCCCGATGAGAAGCCCGACGTGTCGCCCCTGGCCGCGAAGAGCTCCAGCTCGGCCAGCAGCCTGTTGGTAGGCTCCCTCACGGTGCAGAACGCGATCGACACCAATCCCAACGGGATGGCCGAGGCCTTCAGCTTCATGGCGTCTGCCACGGGCGCGTCCTCCACGCTCAATGTCTATCTGGACAAGAGCAACACCGCCAAGGCCGTCACGGTTGGCGTCTATGCCGACGCCGGCGGCGCCCCGGGCGCGCTGCTCGGCACGGGCGCGACCAGCGCCGCGGTCGCCGGAGGCTGGAACGCGATTGCCGTGTCGACCATCAAGATCGTCAAGAACACCCGCTACTGGATCGCCATCCTCACGCCTGCAGGCGTCAGCGGTGCAGTGAAGATGCGCGACATCATCAGCGGCGGCACCGCCACGGTGACGTCCTCGCAGACCACGCTGAAGGCGATGCCGGCGACTTGGTCGACGGGCCAGTGGTACGACGATTCGCCGCTGTCGGCCTATTTGTCGGTATCGGCGGCCACCGGTGCGCAGTCGCCGGCGCCTGCCCCGGCACCGACCCCCGCCCCCACGCCGGCCCCCACGCCCGCCCCGACGCCGGCACCCACGCCAGCGCCCACCCCAGCGCCCACGCCCGCGCCAATCCCGTCTCCCACGCCTGCGCCGGCCCCGACGCCGGTGTCCAACACGCTGTTGCCCGCCGACCGCGCCATCGACTGGAGCCAATCCGGCATTCCGGGCGGTGTCCCGACGCGCACGACCGTCTGCTCGTCGATCGCCGCCGGCGCGACGACGTCGACGATCCAGAGCGCGTTGAACGCGTGCAAGGCCAACCAGGTCGTGCAACTCGCGGCCGGCACGTACAACATCAGCGGCGGACTGACCATTCCCAGCAACGTCGTCCTGCGCGGCGCCGGCCCCAAGAGCACCATCCTGAACGCCAGCGGGTCGGGCTCGGGCTTCATCCGCTTCGGCTCGGGCACGACGCCCGTGGTCGCCGCGTCGACCGGCATCACCGCCGGCGCGACGGCGAAGTCCACCAGCCTCACGCTGCAGAGCGCTTCAGGCCTGGGCGTGGGCTCGCACCTGATGGTGACGCAGCTCAACGATCCGAGCTACGTGACGATCACCACGAACAACGGCAGTTGCACCTGGTGTGACGGCGGCATCGGCTGGAACGGCACGCGCGTGCAGGGCCAGATCGTGGAAGTGACGGGCGTGAGCGGCAACACGGTGACCATCTCGCCGGCGCTCTACCTGCCCTACAGCCGCACGCCGCTGGCGACACCCGTGGAAATGGGTGCCACCAACGCGGGTGTCGAGAACCTGCAGGTCTACATGAACAACAGCGGCTTCACGTCGAATTTCCAGATGCAGGGAACGTCCTACTCCTGGATCAAGAACGTCGAGAGCAACTACACGGACGGCAACCACGCCGACCTGCATTGGGCCTATCGCAACGAGATCCGTGACAGCTACTTCCACGACGCCTACACGCACAGTGCCGGCTCGACGGACGCCGACATCTTCATCGCGGACAAGACCAGCGGCACGCTGGTGGAGAACAACGCCCTGCGTCGCCTGCACCAGTCCATCATGCTGAACTGGGGCGCGGCCGGCAACGTGATCGCCTACAACTACGTCGACAACAACTTCGACTCGGGTGGCTACAACACGCTGTTCGGCGGCCTCAACGTGCACGGCGCGCATCCCATGTTCAACCTGTGGGAAGGCAACATGGCCCCCAAGCTGGACGCCGACTACTTCTGGGGCTCGTCGAGCCACAACACCGCGTTCCGCAACTGGTTCAAGGGCGCGGCGATGATCTACGGCCCGCTGACCGGTCGTGGTGCGGAGCAGACCTCCACGGGCTACTGGGCGTCGCAGGCGCTCGCCGGCGTCGACCTGTCGCAGACTACGCGGTACTACAGCCTCATGGGCAACGTCATCGGCTCCGACATGCAGAAGTCGCTTGGCAATTGGACTGCGATGGTCATCGCCAAGACAAGCCGTTCTTACTACACGACGAACAACCCGTACGGCTACACCTTCGGCTACGCCAACCTCACCGACGACGGCAGCGACTCCAACGACAGCAACGCGGCCTACACCTCGGCCATCGTGCACGGCGACTACGACTACGTGAAGGGCACCTTCACCTGGAATGCGGGCATCAGCAGCCAGAACCTGCCGAACTCGTTCTACAAGTCGGCCAAGCCGGCATGGTTCGGTAGCCTGGTGTGGCCGGCCTTCGGCCCGGCGCCCACCTCGCCGACCACGGCCCTTGTCGGCAACATCCCCGCCAAGGCCTGCTACGACCAGGGCAAGATGCCCAATTGCCTCGGCGGCTGAAGCCCGGCCACCACGAAGCCCACGGAACCTGCGAAGGTTCTCGTGGGTTTTTTCGTTTGTGCGCCGACGAAACCCCGAGTTACGAGCGCAACGGTTGCTCGAATCGGGTTCAGGCTCTAACCTCCGCCTGCGTCGGGTGCAGCGGTCGGTTCGCACGGCCCCGGATCACGGCCACCGTCGAACCAGTTCCAAGGACTCCCATGCCCGTACCCCTGCACGTGCACCGCCTGTTCGCCCTCGCGTTCGCCGCGGGTCTGGCGGGATGCGGCGGGGGCGGTTCGCCTGCGGATGTTTCCCCGCCCGCGCCGACACCGACACCGACACCGACACCGACACCGACACCGACGCCGACGCCGACGCCGACGCCGCCACCGCCGGCGCCGACACCCGTCCCCACGCCGCCCACACCGCCGCCGCCGCCGAACCCGATCCTTCCAGCCGCCCGCGCGATCGACTGGAGCCAGTCCGGCGTTCCCGGCGGAATTCCGACGCGGACGACGATCTGTTCGACGATCGCCGCGGGCGCGACCGCGTCGGTGATCCAGAGCGCGCTGAACGCGTGCAAGGCCAACCAGGTCGTGCAACTCGAACCTGGCACGTACAACATCAACGGCGGCTTGACCATTCCCAGCAACGTCGTCCTGCGCGGTGCCGGGCCCAAGAGCACCATCCTGAACGCCGTCGGATCGGGTTCGGGTTTCATCCGTTTCGGGCCGGGCACCACGCCGGTGATCGGCATTTCGGTCGCCGTCACCGCCGGCGCCACAGCGAGCTCGAGCGCCATCACCCTGAAGAGCGCCGCCGGCGTGGGCATCGGTTCGCACCTGATGGTGACGCAGCTCAACGATCCGAGCTACGTGACGATCACCACGAACAACGGAAGTTGCACCTGGTGTGACGGCGGCATCGGCTGGAACGGCATGCGCGTGCAGGGCCAGATCGTGGAAGTGACGGGCGTGAGCGGCAACACGGTGACCATCTCGCCGGCGCTCTACCTGGCCTACAGCCGCACGCCACTGGCGACGCCCGTGAGCATGGGTGCCACCAACGCGGGTGTCGAGAACCTGCAGGTCTACATGAACAACTCGGGCTTCACGGCCAACTTCCTGATGCAGGGGGCGTCGTCCTCGTGGATCAGGAACGTCGAGAGCAACTACACCGACGGCAATCACGCGGACCTGCACTGGAGCTACCGCAACGAGATCCGCGACAGCTACTTCCACGATGCCTGGACGCACAGTGCAGGCTCCACGGATGCCGACATCTTCATCGCCGACAAGACCAGCGGCACGCTGGTGGAGAACAACGCCCTGCGTCGCCTGCACCAGTCCATCATGCTGAACTGGGGCGCGGCGGGCAACGTGATCGCCTACAACTACATCGACAACAACTTCGACTCGGGTGGCTACAACACGCTGTTCGGCGGCCTCAACGTGCACGGCGCGCATCCCATGTTCAACCTGTGGGAAGGCAACATGGCTCCCAAGCTGGACGCCGACTACTTCTGGGGCTCGTCAAGCCACAACACCGCTTTCCGCAACTGGTTCAAGGGGACGGCCATGATCTACCCCCCGTTGACCGGTCGGGGCGCGGAGCAGACCGCTCAGGGCTACTGGGCATCGCAGGCGCTCGCGGGTGTCGACCTGTCGCAGACCACGCGCTACTACAGCCTCGTCGGCAACGTGATCGGATCGGGCCGACAGATTCCGCCGTCCGACTGGACGTCGATGGTCGTGGCGAGCCAGGACCGCGAGTACTACATCGCTGACAACCCGTATGGCTACACCTTCGGCTATGCCAACCTGACCGACACCGGCGACGACTCCGGCGACACCAATGCCGCGTACACGACGGCCATCGTCCATGGCGACTACGATTACGTCGCTGGCAAGTTCACCTGGAATGCGGGCATCGCGCTGCATGCCCTGCCCAGTTCCTTCTATCTCGCTGCGAAGCCGGCCTGGTTCGGCAGCCTGCCCTGGCCGGCCTTCGGCCCGGCGCCAACCGATCCGACGGTCCCACTCGTCGGTACGATTCCCGCGAAGTCCTGCTACGACCAAGGCAAGATGCCGAACTGCCTCTCGGGTTGATCGATCCGGGGCGACTGCCTGTCCGGAGATCCTCCCCATGTCGAACCTGCTGCCCCCGCCGCGCGCCCGCCTTCTCGTCCTGGTGGGGATCCTGGGCTGCGCGAGGGTCGCGGCGGCGCACGTCGCCGACGCCGTGCTGCCGTCCAATCGCGCGATCGACTGGAGCCAGTCGGGCGTGCCGGGCGGCATTCCGGACCGCACGATCATCTGCGCGACGATCGACGCGGGTGCGTCGACGGCGGCGATCCAGGAGGCGCTGGACGGGTGCAAGCCGGACCAGGTGGTGCTGCTGGCGGCGGGTACCTACGACATCGAAGGGGGACTGAGCATCCCGAGCCACGTCGTGCTGCGCGGCGCCGGTCCCCAGCGCACGATCCTGAACGCACGAGGGGTCGGTGCCGGCTTCATCCGCTTCGGGCCCGGCGTGACACCCGATACGGCCGAATCGACCGCCATCACGGCCGGCGCCATGGCGAAGTCCACGCGGATCACCTTGGCCGATGCGTCCGATGTGGGCGCCGGCGATCACCTGATGGTGACGCAACGCAACGACCCGGCCACCGTCGTCATCACCACCAGCAACGGCACCTGCACCTGGTGCGACGGCGGCATCGGCTGGAATGGCACGCGCGTGCAGGGCCAGATCGTGGAGGTGACCGCCGTCGAAGGCCACCGCGTGAGCATTGCGCCAGCGCTGTACATCAGCTACGACCGCGACCCGCTGGCCACGCAGATCGACCCCGGCGCCACGAACACGGGCGTGGAGGACCTGCAGGTCTTCATGAACGACACCGGCTTCACGGCCAATTTCCTGATGGAGGGCGCCAGCGCCTCCTGGATCCGCAACGTCGAGAGCAACTACACCGACGGCGACCACGCGCAACTGCTCTGGGGCTACCGCAACGAGATCCGCGACAGCTACTTCCACGACGCCTGGACCCACGCGCCAGGGCGGACGGACGCCGACATCTTCATCGCGGACAAGACCACCGGCACGCTCGTCGAAAACAATGTGCTGCGCCGCCTGCACCAGTCCGTGATGCTCAACTGGGGCGCGGCGGGCAACGTGATCGCCTACAACTACATCGACGAGAACTTCGACTCTGCCGGCCAGACCAGCTTGTTCGGCGGACTGAACGTGCACGGTGCCCACCCGATGTTCAACCTGTGGGAGGGCAATATCGCGCCGAAGCTGGACGCCGACTACTTCTGGGGGTCGTCCAGCCACAACACAGCCTTCCGCAACTGGTTCAAGGGGGCGACGACGGTCCACGGCCCGCTGACCGGGCGGAAACCGGAGGAGCCCGCCAACGGCTTCTGGGCCACGCAGGCGCTGGCCGCGGTCGACCTGTCGCAGACGGCGCTCTTCTACAGTCTCGTAGGCAACGTGATCGGGTCGGAGCGCCAGAAGGCGCTGGGAAAGTGGACGCCGATGGTCGTGGCCAGGCAGCCGCGTTCGTACTACACCACCAACAATTCCTACGGCTACACCTTCGGCTATGCGAACCCGAGCGACGGCGGCGGCGACAAGGGCGATGGCGACAAGGCCTGGACGACGGCCATCGTCCATGGCGACTACGACTTCGTGACGGGGGCCTTCCGCTGGAATGCGGGCATTGCCCGCCATGATCTGCCGAGCTCGTTCTACCTCGCGGCAAAGCCGGCATGGTTCGGGAGCCTCGCCTGGCCGGCGTTCGGGCCTTCGGCTGCCGTGCCTACCACGGCGCTGGTGGGCGACATCCCGGCGCGAGCCTGCTTCGAACAGGGCAAGATGCCGAATTGCCTGTGAGCCGTCCCCGCGCGGTCAGGAGCGCCCGCACGCCATGCCGGCGTCACCACCGCGCTTCCGGAGGCAGCGGGCGCGGCCGATCGACGCCGTTCGATGCGTCGTTGGCTGCCACGAGATCCGCCGGGGCAGGCTGGCGGCTGTCGCGGTACTGCGTCATCACCATGAGGAACGCGAACCAGAGCGGGCTCGTCTTGTCGAACGATGCCTCGGTGAAGTTGTACACCACGTTGATGAGGATGAGCGCGAAGCCCACCTTCGCGACGTCGCTGCCCTGGGCCAATTGCACGTTGGCTCGCCTGATCGCCGAAAGCAGCAGCAGCGCCAGCAGCCCGAGGCCCACCACGCCGCCGTTGAGGTAGGTCTCGAGATAGCCGTTGTGGGCCTGGATGATGCCGAGCTGTCCATAGATGTCGGCGAGGCGCTCGCCGGTCCAGAAGCTGTTGAAGCCCGAACCCACCAGGGCGTTGTCCGCCTTGCCCAGCAACATCGGCCAGACGTCCGTGCGCGAGGTCAGCGTCAGGTCGCGTCCGAGCACGTCGACGATGAAGAAGTCGAGCACGCCCTGGGCGATTCCCGTCGGCCACAACAGGAGCGTGCCGGCGACCGCGATGAACTCGATGGCACCGACCCGGGTGCGCAGCGCCTTCCAGCTGAGGAGTGACATCAGCGAGAGCCCCACGACGGCACAGCCGGTGGCGGTGGCGCTTCCGGCCTTGATGAGGAGCCATCCCCCCATCAGGATCAGCGACAGCTCGCCAAGCCGGGAGAGGCGCGCACGCGCGCGGGCCAGCGGGGCCGGCGGGCTCGTGAAGTCCCACACCAGGAACATCAGGCTCACCAGGACCACGACGCCCAGGCTGTTCTTGTGGGTCGTGACGCCCGTGTACATCATCTCGCCGGTCCAGACGTGGTAGGTGCGGCCGAACTCGGGATAGAAACGGATGAAGAGCACCGAGATCGGCAGCAGCACCATCGCGCTCCTCACGAACACGGCCTTCATCGCCTCCATCGGCTTGCCGTCGGTCAGGACCACCAGCACCATCACGACGTTGCCCAGATCCTTGATCCAGCGCTTGAACGCGACAAACGAGGCATCGGCCCACAGGATGCTCAACCCCCAGAACAGGAAGAAGGCGAAGAGCCAGCCATTGGCCGCGATCACCTCGCGAAGCCGGACCCCGCGACGCGCCAGCACGATGACCCCGTGCAGGATCAGCACGAAGTACACCGATCGCTCGAACGGATTGCCCTCGTCGTAGGACTCCGCGCTGCCTTCGCCGCCGCCCACGGAAAACCAGGTGGACACCGGTCGCGACCCGAGCAGCGTGATCCACGCGACCACGCTCCAGAGGGCCGGCGAGATTCCCTGCCGACGCCGGGCGTCGTTGAGGAAGAGCCAGAGGATGTAGCAGCCGAAGAGGGCGCCGATCGCTATCGACATGGGGCGCGGGGTGCTCGCGTCATGCGAACACCAGCCGGTAGGTGCGCTCGACCAGCCGGAACCGGTGGCGCAGGTGTTCGATCGCCAGGCAGGCGGCCAGCAGAAAGGCACAGGTCGCGAAGAAGGCCAGGGCCAGTTCGACGACGGGCGCGATCTGGATGCCGCGCAAGGCGCGGTGCAGCGCGAACAGGAACGCGATCTGGACGATGTAGCTCACCAGCGAATACTTGCCCAACAGCACCAGCCAGCGGTACACGCGACCCTCCTTCGCAAGGAGCGCGGAGCCGTCGTAGGCGAGCTTCAGCAGCAGGCCCACGCCGACGCCGTAGGCGAGCACGTTGCCACTGAGCCAGTTCATCACGCTGGCGAGCGCCACGAATCCGAGCACGATCAGCGGCCAGCTCCGGGCCCGATGCTGCAACGGGTCTTGCTGCTTGAGCAGGAGGCCGAACGACAGGCCGACGAGTCCGGTCAGCACGAAGAAGACGTTGGCCACCAGGGGCGTGAAGAAATTCCACGACAGCGCCGCGACGATCGTCAGGGCGACGAGGACCGCCTGCGACCGCTGCGACACGAGGTAGAGACCCGAAACCATGAGGACGTACGAGATCGGCACCAGGATCCGGAATGCGATCTGGTGGGCCTGGCCGCTGCCGTAGATGTCCGCTGCGCTGGCCAGGTAGTCGGGCAGCCCGAACGTGACTGCGCGATAGTTCGTGACGCCGAGCGCGCTGATGGCCAGATTGAGGACGGTGAAGATGCACAGCAGCTTGATGCCCCGGTAGGCCAGCCGACGGAATGCCGCGTAACGGTCGTTGCTGGCCTGGTCGGCATAGAACGCGGCGACAACATAGCCGGAAATGAAGACGAACGATCCGTTGACGAACCGCAGGTAGCCGTAGTACCCGGCGGGTACGCTCGAGAAGTAGTTCATGCCGTGATAGAGCGCCATCACGACGACGAGGAATCCCTTCACGAAGTCGAGGCCGAGGTCGCGATCCTTCGCGATCCTCGCGCGGCTGTTGATCGCGCTCATGGTTGAGCGATGTATCTGTTTCCCAGCGGCCTGAATCCCAGCACGCCGGCGATCTTGCCCGCGTGGTCGCACAGGCGGATGGAGAAGTGCATGAACCAGTGCTGTCCCGCCAGCAGCATGAAGGGCAGCATCAGCAGGTAGGCGGGGACAGCGACGAGCGACTTGCCGACGGAGGCCACGTTCGCGAGCTTGCGTTCGTTCTGGCCGCGCAGCAGTGCCCGCTTCAGGAAGTATCGGCGCTGGCAGCGATCGGGGGGGATCACCTCATTGACCGGCGCATCGTTGCACCACACGAAGGTGGCGCCGCCTTCGATCAGGCGCCTGAAGAAGTCGGTGTCCTCGCCGCCATTGCCATAGGCGACGGCGAAAGGCTCGACCATTCCCGCGACGAGCGAGCGGCGGAAGAGGACGTTGCCGGTCCGCGTCTCTCGCCAATTGAGCACATGGCCGGTCGGATGGTCGGGCCGTTCGCAGAAGCGCCCCTTGATCAGCCAGGCTGGCGGCTCGTGCTCGAAGACAGGTCGAACCGGTCCCAGCACGCCATCGGCGCCATGCGCCTGGCATGCGTGCAGTGCAGCAAGCAGCCAGTCGCGCTCCGGCATTTCGTCATCATCGATGAAGGCGACGTAGTCGCCCGCGCTGGCGAGCACGGCCCGATTGCGCGCCTTGGCGATGTTCTGGTCGGGTTCGACGGTATAGAGCACCGGAAAATCCAGCATTGCGGCCGCCTCGAGCACGGCGGCCCGGGCCGATTGCGCCTTGTCGTTGTCCGTGACGACGACCGAGAAGGTGAATTCGCCAGCCGTGTCCTGTTGGCCCAGCTTGAGCAACAGCGCCTTGATCATGCCGGGGCGCCTGAACGTGCAGATGCAGATACAGATTTTCA
>JBBQYL010000058.1:0-25621 GCA_038208735.1 Burkholderiales bacterium | reverse complement strand
GCGTCTTCTCGAGCGCGTCGGCGCCCGGTCGCTGCGCGACCATCACCACCGAGTTCTCGGGATGCCAGAGGGTCAGGATCTGGTCGATCACCTTCTGCTTCTCGGCATCGACCGGGACCTGGGCATGGACGAGGGAAGCGGCGACCAGCAGCGTGGCTGCAACGAAGGCGTGGCGGGGACGGCGAGGAGCGTGCATGGAAGGAGACCTGGGAATCAGAAGGGTTGCGTGATCTTGAGGCCGAAGTAGCGCAGCACCAGCGTGCCGGACACGTCCAGACCCGCGTACGGGTTGTAGATCACGTTGAAGAAATCGGTGCAGTTGAGGTTGCAGTCGGTGTTGGCGGGCACGTTGTAGTGGCCCTTGGCATAGCTGAAGCCGGTCTCCAGCGTCATGCCGTCCTTGGCCTCGTAGCTCAGGCCGAGGCTCTTGACGGGGAGCTTGGGCATGGGCGCGATGAGGTCGATCTTGTTGTTGGGCACCGAGCTCTTGCGCGGCTCGTAGCCTATGCGCAGCTTGACGCCGTCCCACACGTCCAGCTGCATGCCGTAGCCCATGCTCCAGACGCTCTGGTAGCCACGCGGGATCACCAGCTTGCTGGAGTCGGCCTGGCCGAACAGGCGCGCCATCTCCAGCAGGTTGACCTGGCGATCGAACTGGAACGTCAGGTTGTTCCATTTGCCCCAGTCGGTCCAGCCGGCATCGACGTTGAACTGCACGCCCTCGATCGGCCTGATCTTCGTGCCGAACTGCCAATGCGCCGGGGTCGGCATCACCAGGGTGAAGTTGCCGCCCTGGTCGGTGGGGATGTGGGTGGGAAAACCGAACATCGCGGCCACCACCGGGCCGAACAGCGAGCTGTACATGTGCCGCACGAACTCGGGCAGCATCGGGTCGGCGTGGAAGTTGTAGTCGCCGGTGATGACCGTCTTCGACCCCGACTGGTACACGGCGCCGAAGCCCACGCTCTCGATGGGCTGCCACAGCGCGCCGACGTTGAACGTGATGTCGGCCGGCGAGGTGCCGGAGAACTTCATTTCGCCGACGCTGTTGAACGGGCGCAGTCGGCCACTGACGTTGCCCTTGGCGTCGGTGCCGCACAGGCCGAAGCCGAGTGTGTCCAGCGGGTTGCCGCCGCTGCCGCACCAGGCGTCCTGCAGCTTGCCGATGATGCCCAGCAGCTTGTTGGGGAAGCGCATGTCGGTGTCCAGGGCGAAGCCCTGGTGCGCGATCGGGATGGCCAGGCCGATGCTGAACTTGTCGTTGACCTGGTAGCCCACCGACGGCGACAGGTACACCAGCCGCTGGATCACCACCTTCTTGCCGTCGAACCGCGCCGGGTCGTTCGGGTTCTTGGTGCGGTCGATGCCCACCGCCTGCGGCACGTAGGTGCCGGTGGCGAAGGTCCACGGCGAGCCTTCCTTGTGCCAGGCCAGGCCCAGTCCCGCGGCCACCGCGAACGGGATGCGCGGGCTGGCCACGCCGGCGATGGGAATGAAGATGGCCTGCTTGTTGCCGCCCGAATGCGTGCCTGCCAGCGGGTCTTCCGTCCATCCGCCGACGTCGAAGTCGGCTGGCTGGTGGAAATCGGCGGTGGTGCGCAGCATGGCGCCGAAGATCGTGTCCGAGCGCGTGTCGGACTTGATCCTCGCCAGGCCCGCCGGATTGAAGTGGATCGAATCCAGGCCCGGCGGGTCGGCCGTCACCGCATTGCCCATCGACATCGCCACGGGACTCACGGCGAGGTTTTCGGTAAGCGTCGCGCGGGCAGGCAGGGCGGCGGCGAGCAGCGCGGCCGCGAGGACGGCGCGCGTCGGAACGGTCGGCGACATCACGTCAGAACAGCGCGAAGGTGAGCGGGATGTTCAGCCCGAGGCTGAAGTCCGGCGAGTCCGTCGTCAGGCCCATCCCCGCCGACAGGTTGAACGACGTCTTCGGGCTCACGCGCACGCTGAGGCCGAAATTGAGGAGTGCCGACACCTGCATCGTCGTGCCACGCGAATGCGACAGGCCGTCGGCGGCAGAGGTGTAGGTGATGTGCGACGCGGTGGTCACGCCTTCCTGGAACGACACGCTGGTGGACACGTTGTACGAGAGCGCGTACGTGAAGCCCGCGCCGAAGCCGATGGTCTTGCCCGGCTGCAGGCCGGTGAGCACGCTGCCGTCCGCGTCGTTGAACTGGTGCAGGTTGCTCACGCTGCGGCCGGCGCTGACGCTCAGCGACCCGAACAACGCCACCGGGTCGAACACCTGCGACGCGTTCACGCCCAGCGTGCCCATGCCGAAGCCGTTGCCGGTGGAGGTGTTCTGGCCGATGATCTGCTCGTACGGGCTGCGTCCCGTGGGCAGCGACAGCGCGCTGGTGAGGGTGATGGTGGGACCGCCGGCCTTCTGCACGAAGGGCTGGTAGCGGGCGCCGAAACTGATGTCGCCGAGGCCATAGGTGGTGCCGCTGAACTTGGTGCTCTGCGTGAACTTGCTGACGAACGGCAGCGAGCCGCTGACCGTGAGGTTGTCCAGCAGCCCGTAGTCCACCGACAGCGTGTTGGTGAGGGTGTGGGCGCGCGTGGTCTGGATGCGCAGCAGGTCGATGGCGGAGGTCGAGTCGTAGCCGACTTCGATCGCCTCGTTGCCGGTGTAGCTGTAGTTGAAGTCGTAGTTCGACGCGATCCGGCCGGCGCGCAGCAGCGAGTAGCTGCGGTCGGTCTTGCTCAGCGTGTCCCTCAGCAGCGAGGCCTGGTCGACGTCGCCGGCCTGCTTCTTCAGCGCGTCGGCGGCCGTGCCGGTGGGTGGCACCGTGGGGGGCGTGGGGCCCGACGTCGCGGCGGCGTTGCCGGGCGTGGTGGGCGCGGCCGGCGCCGGAGAGTCCGGCTGGGTATCGGGTTGCGCGCAAGCGGCGGCACTGGCAAGCAGCAGCCCGGTCGCCAGCGCCACGGTCTTGCCTTGGCGGATTGCCGTTGTCATGGTCATTGATGTTTGAAGGTGATGGTGCCCAGGCCCGCCTGCACGGCGTGCTCCAGCGCGTCGCGGTTGTCGGCGGGACGAAGGGCCACGTCCTCGCGGATCAGGTCCGGCGAGATCGCGCCGAGTTCCTGCTCGTTGAGAGCCAGGCTGGATTCGACGGCGGGATGCGTCTTCGAGGGATAGATGACGAACAGCGTGCCCTTGTCCCACAGGCCCGCGAACTCCTGCACGGAGAAGGCGATGTTGCCCATGGACGGGTCGGCGATGAACACCTTGCCCTCACGGACGCCCTTGACCACCACGAAGTGCTTGAAGCCCGCGTAGTCGATCGGCACGATGGCGGGCTGGCCGAGTTGAGCCAGGTCGTTCATGTCGCCGCGGAAGCCGCCCGAGTCGCTGCCCAGGGTGGCGACGTAGCGCTTCATGTCGAGCAGCGAGAAGCCGCGCCGCGCGACGATCTTGTCCTGCTCGCCGTGCTCCAGCATGCCCTTCATCGCGTCCTGCTCGGTGACGTTGAGCCCCAGGTGGAAGCGCAGCACGGTGGTCAGGGCGGCGGAACCGCAGCTGTAGTCGAAGGACTGGTGGACGACGTGCAGGTACTTGTAGTACTGGTTCGGATAGATCTGCACCGCCTCCGGCGCGACGCTGCCGGTGCTGGCGCCGTTCATCTTCACGACGTTGAGCTCGTACTCGAGCGGCGGGCGGTTCAGCGGTTCGTGGCGCGAGGCCACGCCCGCGCCGAGGATGGCGGCGGCGACGACGCCCAGGAGGATCAGCAGCATGAGGGTTCCATCTCGGAAAGGGGCGTGGTCACTTGGCCCACAGGTTGAGCTGGCCCGTCATGGACGCCGTGCCGTTCAGCAACAACGAGCCCAGGCTGCTGGTCAGCGGCACGTTCGCATCGGTCTGCACGCCGATGGCCCGGGCGCCGAAGTCCTTCGCGTGCAGGTAGCCGGGCATGCCGATGGCCAGGTAGTCGCTGGCGCCCGCACGGGCCACCGCATCGATGGTGATGGCGAACAGCTGCAGTTCGCCGCCGAAGCCTTGCACGATGGCGTACGTGGTGGTGTCGCCGTTCTTGAACCCGGCCGCCACGCTCGTGTTGAGCTTCAGGTCGACGACCAGGGCGATGCCGTGGCCGTTGACGCCGCGCAGCTCGTCGTCGTCCAGCGCCTTCTTCTCGGCGCACGCGTTCGTGGCGGCCAGCGCCAGCAGCAGCGCGCCGGCGATCGATCGAGCGTCATTGGCCAGGGTCATGGGCTCGTCCTCAGCTTGATGTCGAGGTAGTTGATCTGCATCGACGCGATGCTGGCCGAGCCGAGGTTGGTGACGGTGGCGGCCGCGGCCGCGACGCCGGGCGTCGTGAACGAGATGTTGTCGATGGTGAGTGAGCCGGCGGGCACCGGGTCGGTGGTCGTCGGCCAGCCCACCTGCAGGTGGATGTAGGAACCGGTGGCGTCCGTCGCCGCGTTCAGCAGGCCGGGATGCCGGTTCAGGTCGGCCAGCATCCAGGCGCCGCCCGTGGTGGCGTCGGCCAGGTGGACGCCGGTGATCGTCATCGCGTCGTTGGTGTCGATCACGCCGGTGGCGGAGCGGCCCAGCGGGTAGACCGACAGGCTGCCGATATCCAGCCGCGTGCCCAGTCCGAAGGCGATGCCTTGCGTGTCGGCCAGGGCGGTGGGCGCCACGTGCAGGCCGCCGCCCTTCATCGTCAGGTCCAGCACCTGCAGCGTGCCGCCGTTGAAGGCGGTGCCGGACGTGCCGTCGACGTTGAGGAAGTCCGCCGTCAGCGCCCACGACTGCGTGCCGGCGCTGTTCAAGGGGAAATCGATCGCGATCTCGTCGGCCTGCCCGTTGCGCGACAACACCGAGAGCTGGTACGGATCGGCGAACTTGTCGGCGTCGTCGGTGCGCGAGAGATCGAGTCCGGACAGCGTCAGCGAACTGCCGTTGGGCGACAGGTAGGTGAGCTTCAGCGGATCGGTGAGGCTGCTGGTCAGCGAGAAGTTGGTGAGGTTGAACGCGATGCCGTCGGCGCCGCGCACGGCCGACAGCTCGTCGTCCGCCAGCGCCTGCATCGCGTGCGGGGCGGCGGCGGTGGGGTCGTTCGCGGCGACGGCGGGCAGCGCGTGCGCGGCCAGGCCGGCGACGCCGAGGGTCGCCATGCGCAGCCGGGCCGTCATCCCGCCACGACGCATCACGGGCCCACCTTGGGCGTGTTGGGCGGCACCGTGCCGGTGGTGTTGAGCGCGGCCAGCCGGTCGGTCCAGTTCATCCAGAAGCCGGGCTGCGCCGTGGCCGAGGCCACGCCGCCGACGCTCGGCCAGCTGACGGCGCTCTTGAGCACGGAAAGAAAGAAGTCGCGACTGGCGCCGTCGGTGGTGCCGGCCGTGACGCCGCCGATGGCGTTGAGCGCGACGGAACCGGCGCTGCCGTTCAGCGAGGTGAGTTGCGTGCCGGTGCCGCTGACGGTGCCGGAGGGGGTGGTCACGCTCAGCGAGCCGTTGACGCTGTTCATCAGCAGGCCGACGTCGCCCGCGATGCCGTTGAAGCCGAAGCGCATGCCCACCACGTCGGCGCCCGAGTACACCCATTCGAAGTACGGGTTGGTGATGGCGACGGTGCGTGCCGCCGCCGTCGAATCGCTGCGGCCGAAGTTGAGCGTGCTGATGTTGATGTCGGACGTGCCGTCCGGCTTCAGGCCGAAGACAAGGCCGCTGAACGAGGACGACATCGTGATGTCGGCGTTGAGCGTGATGCGCGAGAAATCGTAGTTGCCTTGCTGGGTGTTGGTCACGTCGAGCAGGGCCTGGCCCCACGTGGCGGACAGCTCGGCGTCGTCCAGCGGCTTCAACCCGGGCTTGTCCTGGGCGTGCGCGCAGGCGGCAGCGGCCAGCAGTGCGGCGGTGAGCAGGGCGGATCGGAGGCGGGGCCGGAGCATGGTTGGGGACGGCTTTTCAGGGCGGGGATATCGGAAGCGACGGCGAGATCAACGGGTTCCGGACGCGCATTCGCGAAGGAAAAGGCCCCGTGACGCAGGATCACGGGGCCTTCACGTCAGACTTCACGCCGCCGCTGTCGGCGTGCGCTCAGGCCGGCGTTGCTCAGTGGGCGAACAGCCACACCTTGGTGCCTTGCAGGTCGAGGTTCTTGATGGCGACCGAGCCGAACGAGGCGCCCGCGTCATCCGTGTGCGCGCCGTAGATCGGGGCGCCCGTCGTGGCGTCGACGCCAGTGATGGCGGTCGAGCCCATCTTGATCGCGCTGATCGTGATGCTCGGGCTGGCCTTGCGGGCCGAGACAGCGTCGGTCGCCGCCGGGAAGGCGAACTGCACGACGTCGGACTTGAAGTCGTAGCCGGCGGCGGTGCCCATGTCCTTGGCGACCGCGGCAGCGGCTGCAAGGCCGAGGCCGGAGTCGGCGGCGATGCTGCCCACGACGGCGGACGTGAACGTAGCGGCGTTCAGGATGTCGATGGTCATGACCACCATGCCCTTGACCGAGATGTTGTCGAACGACACCGAGCCGCCGGTGGCGTCCTTGTCGGTGTACTGGAACGAGCCGATGTTCATGTTCAGGTCGGCGACGATGGACACGCCGTCCTGGCCGGACACGGTGCTCAGTTGTTCGTCGTTGATCTGCGTCATGGCCGAGGCCGACAGGGAGGCGGCGACCAGGGCGGCAGCGGTGGCAAGCTTGAAGAACGTCATGTTTGTCTCTCCGAAATGGATTGGTATATGGAAACTTCTTGGAAACCCCTCACGACCTGCTCAGGTTATCCGCGCCCGGAGTTTTGCTCCGGGTTGCCGTCGACGTCTTCGGTGAGCCGTCTGCCGCCGTTGAAACCATTCCTTGATCGCGTGCCGCAACTATGTTCGGAATCGCCTCGCTTCACACTGACTTGCCGAGCCAAGGCCATGGCTTGAGAAACCAGTGCCGGGGGTGACTTCCCTAAGTTTGAGGGGTCTCGAAGCCCTTACGTACTAACCCGCGCGAGACCCGCGAGGACGATTCGGGAGAAACTTCAGAGAATAAAAAATGGAGCCGCGAGGCTCCATCGAAAAATGCCTGGAGGTTAGTCAACCAGGCATCGTGCTGGAATTTTTTAAAGCAATATCAGGCGGCGCAGCGAAGAGTATTCGGCGTGCGTCCGAACCAGCGTTTGCAAGCTCGATAGAAATTGCTGGGATCGGAGAATCCGAGGGCGAAGCTCATCTCAGTGGGGCTGTAGGCGCCGTTGACGAAATAGCGTTGCGCCAGCTCGCGCCGGGTGTCGTCCACCAGCTCGATGAAGCTGGTGCCTTCCTCGGTGAGGCGGCGTTGCAGCGTGCGTTCGCTCATGCACAGCGTGGCGGCCACCAGCTCGCGGCGCGGATCGCCCTTGGAGATCAGCTGCATCAGCGCCTGGCGCACGCGCGCCGTGATGCAGCCGCCTTGTTCGGCCGCCAGCTGGGCCACCATGCGTTCGCACATCTCGCCCACGGTGGGGTCGGAGGTGGGGAAGGGCTGGTCGAGGGCCGACAGCGGCAGCTCGATCACGAAGGCCGCGGCGCCGAAGTGCACCGGGCAGCCGAAGGCGGTCTCCCACGGCGTGGGGTCGGCCGGCGCGGCGTAGGGATGGTGCACGCGCAACGGCGTCACCTTCTCGCCGATCAGCCAGTAGATGCCCTTGAGGAAGGTGGCGGCCATGAAGTCGTAGCGCTGCTGCGGCACGGCCAGCTTGCCGGCCGAGATGCGCAGCGTGATGCGGCAGGCGTCCTGGTCGACGTGCATGCCCACGCTGGTGGACGGCATGTCCATGCCGATGGATGTGGTGGGCGAGATCAGGCTGGTGTAGCGCGCCATGCGCTGCAGGCCGCTGCGCAGGTCGGGTGCGGACAGGATGAGGCTGGACAGCGAGCCCAGGCCGATCAGCGGCTGGCGCGGGCACAGCGCGAGGCCGATGGCGGGATCGCCCGTCTTGGCGACTGCGGCGCCCCAGGCGACGGAGAAGATGTCGGCCAGTTGTTCGGCGTCGACCGCCTCGCTCGGATCGGGGTTGAGGCCGGCCTCGGCGAGGATGCCGGACAGGTCGAGGCCGCGCTGTGCGAAGCCGTCCTTCATCGCCTTGAACGCGCTGAGCTGGGACATGGGAACGACGACCACGGGTGACTCCGATTCGCTGCGAAAGCGACGACGACGGGGTCGACGGCTCTCTACCAAAAATAGAACGACCGTTCTATTTAGTGATTGAAATGTTAGCCAGCGGGGTATCGCACCGACATAGGAAAGAACCCGCATTTCGCCCCAATCGAGTGCGATCCAGGCCTCATTGCGGGGCTTACCCCCCAGTCTTGGTGAAGGGTTAGTACGGGCTTGGTGCGCACCGAACGATCGTGCGGAAAACCCCGCCTCAGGTCTCGGTCAGACCGTGTCTTCCCGGTACGAAGAGGCGCGGCCGCCGTGCGATAGTGGAAGGCTGCACCGGCCATGCCTCCGACCCACGAAGTTGGCGGGTCGGCGCTTCGATCACCTCGCTGCGAAGGATCTCCATTCCATGCCCATTTGCATCCCCCGCCATGTCGCGCCGGTCCTGATCGCGGCCCTGGCCGCCAGCGCGGCCGCCGCCGCCCCGACGGCCGGCCCGGCCAAGGCGTCGTCCGCGGCCTCCGCCCCGCGCGGCTACGACCAGCCGCCGAAGAACATCCTCGACGTGCTGCACGCGCCCGAAGCGCCCGGCGCGTACCTGAGCCCCACCCGCCAGAGCATGCTGCTGGTGACGATGCAGCCGTTCCCGCCGATGTCGCGCGTGTCCACGCCCTATCTCAAGCTGGCCGGCACGCGCATCGAGATCGCCAACCACAGCAAGCACGACACGCCGGGTGGCTACGGCGTCACGCCGTGCGCCACCGCGTTCCAGCTCGTGAGCGTGCCCGCCGGAACCCCCACTGCGGTGACGCTGCCGCCGGGCGCGTGCGCCGGCCGGCCGTTCTGGTCGGCCGACGGCAAGCGCTTCGCGTTCGCCAACACCGCGCGCAACGCCGTGGAGCTGTGGGTGGGCGATGCCACCACCGGCGTGCTGCGCAAGGTGCCCGGCGTGCGCCTGAACCCGATGCTCGATGGCGACGTGCAGTGGATGCCCGATCACCGCGCGCTGCTGGTCAAGCTGGTGCCCGACAACATGGGCCAGCCGCCCGCCGAACCGGTGCTTCCGCCCGGCCCCAGCATCCAGGAGACGGGCTCGGGCAAGGGCGAGAGCAGCACCTACGAGACCCGCGACACGCTCAAGAACCCGCACGACGAAGACCTGTTCGACTGGTACGCCCGGTCGCAGTTGGCCCTCGTCGACGCCACCACGCTGGCCGTCACCCGCGTGGGCAAGGCGGGCAACATCGAGAACGTCGACCCGTCGCCGGATGGCCAGAACCTGCTGGTGGCCACCCTCCACAGGCCGTATTCGTACGTCACGACCGCCGAGCGCTTCCCGCGTGAAATAGAAGTCTGGAACATCGCCAGGCGCACGGCGGCCACGTCCACCCCCATCGCGTCGATCCCGCTCACCGACCGCGTGCCGGTGCACGGCGTGCCGCTGGGCCCGCGCGACTTCTCCTGGCGTCCCACCGACCCGGCCACGCTGATCTGGGCCGAGGCCCTGGACGGCGGCGACTGGAAGGTGAACGTGCCGCAGCGCGACAAGGTGATGCTGCGCAAGGCACCGTTCACCGCGCCGGCCGCCGAGCTCCTGCGTACCACCCAGCGCTTCGAGGGCTTCGGCTGGACCGAGCGCAGCGAAGTCGCGTTGCTGGAAGAGGGCGACGCCAACCGCCACTGGCGCCACGTGTCGGTGATGGACGTCGACCACCCGCAGGTGGCCCCGAGCACGCTGTGGGATCTGTCCAGCGACGAGAAGTACGCCGATCCGGGCGTGCCGGTCTATCGCCAGCAGGCCAACGGCCAGGCGCTGATCCGCATGCAGGGTGATGCGATGTGGCTGGCGGGCACCGGCGCGTCGCCGGACGGCGATCGACCGTTCGTCGACCGCCTGGACCTGAAGACGCGCCAGTCCGAGCGCCTGTTCCGCAGCGACCGCGATTCGCTGGAACGCTTCGTGGGCTTCACCGGCGCCGACGATCACCAGTTCATCACCTGGTACCAGTCGACCACGAGCCCGCCCAACGCGTACCTGCGCACGCTCGGTGCCGCACCCGCCGCGGCCGCCGCCGCCGGCGAGTCCGGCTTCGCCTCCGAACGAGTCGCGATCACGCACATCCCCGACCCGACGCCGGCGGTGCGCGCCATCAAGAAGCGCCTGGTCACGTACAAGCGCGACGACGGCGTCGACCTGTCGTTCACGCTGTACACGCCGCCGGGCTACGTGGAAGGCACGCGCGTGCCCACCATCCTGTACGCCTACCCACTCGACTTCGCCGACGCCGCCAGCGCCGGCCAGGTGAGCGGCTCGCAGGCCACGTTCACGCGCCTGCGCCAGTACCAGCTGCTGCTGCTGGCCGGCTACGCCATCATCGACCGCGCGTCGTTCCCGGTGGTGGGCGATCCGAAGAAGGCCTACGACACCTACCTGCCGCAGCTGGTGGCCGACGCGAAGGCGGCCGTCGACGAGGCGGTGCGCCTGGGGGTGACCGACCCGGAACGCGTGGGCGTCACCGGCCACAGCCACGGCGCGCTGATGACGGCCAACCTGCTGGCGCACTCCGACCTGTTCCGCGCCGGCGTGGCCACCAGCGGCTCGTACAACAAGACGCTGACGCCGTTCGGTTTCCAGAGTGAGCGCCGTTCGGTGTGGGAGGCGCCCGACGTCTACACGAACGTGTCGCCGTTCTTCGCGGCCGACAAGATGAAGCTGCCCATCCTGATCATGCACGGCGAGGACGACGCCAACCCGGGCACCACCCCGCTTCAATCCGCCAAGCTGTACGAGGCCATCCGCGGCAACGGCGGCACCGCGCGCCTGGTGATGCTGCCGCACGAACCGCACTGGTACTCGGCGATGGAGTCGCAGGAGCAGCAGATCTACGAGATGGTGCGGTGGTTCGACATGTATGTGAAGAA
The DNA here is from genome assembly GCA_038208735.1 of Burkholderiales bacterium. Taxonomy (GTDB): domain Bacteria; phylum Pseudomonadota; class Gammaproteobacteria; order Burkholderiales; family Burkholderiaceae_C; genus Scleromatobacter. The sequence goes on along the minus strand of JBBQYL010000058.1, from coordinate 14,610 downwards.
CGCGGCGCCGCGATCGGCTGTCGCTGCGAAGTAGGGCAAGTGGGGCGTCGGGAGACGCCGCTTTTTTCTGGCTCTTCGTCGATCCATGAGAGCGGCGTCTTTCTGGTTGCGCAGCAGGAATCCGTAGCTGGCGACTACCTCGCGGGCGAGCGGCGGCTGCGTCCCGCCGGTGCTGGCTTCGGGGCGGTCTCGCCTGCGGCTCGACTGCGCTGCGCTCCTCGGGCCGGGGGCGCGCGCCAGAACTCGCTGCGCGCCTGCGGCGCTAAGCTCGGACAACTGTCGCGAGTCAGTTCACGAAGCGCGCTGCGCGCGCCGCCCCCACCCCTCCGGTGCTCGCCGCCCCTCAATGCCAGCCCCGGCGGGACGCAGCCACCGCTTGCTGGCAACGCCTTGGCGGTTGGGACAAGAACCATGCATCCCATTTTGTGAGGTAGTTTGGCATTGGCGCGCCATCGAGCCCCGCCAATGCCCGCGGCAGGCATCCCAGCTAGAAAATCGTGAGGTCTTCTTCCATCTTGACCGCGGTCTGATTGCATTGCGAATCACCGCTTTCGCTTTGCAGACACTGATTCCGTCTTCCTCGATTTGCCAGGTCGCACAAACGAGCACAAGTAGGTGGGCTGGTGGGGCACCCTCAATACCTAGGGATGCAGGAAGGCCATGTCAGGGTCGCTTGGATACTGCCTTCAAGACAACGTCTTGTACCTTCCAAAGCACGAGACAGCGATTGCTCAGCGCCATCGGATGTGCTGGACCACGACAAGCATCCGAACAGAACAAACAGCAAGGGCAGTCGGACGGTACTCCCCGTCACAGACGTCAGAGAGATCTATGGGGTCGCAAAAGCTAAGAACTTGCACGGTGCGGTCGCGATCACGAGCAACACTTACTCCCCGGAAGCAAAGGAATTTACAAACTTGCAGCCCGCGGAGATGGATGTCGCAGATGCTTCCACGATTCACGAGTGGATAGCGCATTACCGCTGGAACTCTGACGAGTAGTGGCCATATTGGGGCAGACGTCTATGCCGTTGCCGATCGTGCGGGGCGGCCGCTACGCAGCGAAAGCGGAAAACTGCAACGTGCGCATCCCACGGCCGTCGTTCGCGTCAAGCTCGTTGCCCTGCCGGTATGCTTGCCGCGCGCATTGGCGAGTCTCGATGGCCCGGCCGATGCCGGGCTCCTCCAAAAAATGGAATGCGTGTTTTGTCCCAACCGCCAAGCCATTGCCAGCGAGCGGTGGCTGCGTCCCGCCGGGGCTGGCATTGAGGAGCGCAGCGCAGTCGAGCCGCAGGCGAGACCGCCCCGAAGCCAGCCCCGGCGGGACGCAGCCGCCGCTCGCAAGCGAGGTCGTCTCCAACTACGAGTTCCTGGTCCGCGCTTCGAAAGACCCAGCGAGCCGCGTCAAGCGCATGAACCAGCGCGCCCGCACCCGACGCGCCCTCAATCCGTCAACGACCGCCACGCCGCCACCGCGAACCGCTTCGCATGCGTCGCCGGCGACGCCTGCCGCCTTCCTGCCAGCCACCCCCGCGCATAGAACTCGGTCGCCCCCAGCACCAGCGCCGGAATCAGGTCGGGCGACAGCGGCAGGATGCGGCCGGTCTCGGCTTCTCGCGCCAGCAGGTCGTCGATGGGGAGGTAGCGGGCCAGCAGGCGCTCGCGCAGGTCGGCGCCATGCGGGCCCTGGGACACCGAGTCGCGGGCCGTGAACACGAAGTGGGCGCCCTCGGGTTGTGCGGTGATCCACGCCGTGTAGGCGTCGATCAACGCCTCCACCACCGCGTGGCCGTCGGTGACCCCGGCGATGCGCTCGGCGATCGCCTGGCTCTGGTCGTCGAACATCACGAAGAACAGCGCGGCCACCACGCCTTCCTTGTTCTTGAAGTGATGGTAGATCGTGCCCACGCTCTGGCCGCAGGCGCGGCGCAGGTCGTCGATGGTGGTGGACTCCACGCCGTTCTCGTTGAACAGCGTCAGCGCGTGGCGCAGCACGCTGCGCCGGCTGGCCTGGCGCGCGTCGGGCAGGGCCAGCTCGAGCAGCCGGTCGGGCGCGGCGGCCTGGGATGCGGACAAATTTCTCCTCGCCATGGTGCGAATAGTATTCTAGAATAATCTTCTATTCACTCGCCGCGTTGCCGCGCTGGACTGGCACCCCGAGGAAGCCCGTGATCAAGAGCCCTTTCGCCACCATCAACGCCCTGGGCGTGCTGGACAACCCGAACTTGCCGCCGCCGGTGCATGCCGACGCCACGGCCGCCAACGCCGCCGTCTACCTGGGCGGCACGCGCGCCATCGACGCGCGCTCGCTGGCCGACGCTCGCAGCGCGGGGCTGTCGGCGGTCAACGTCACGTTGGGCCACGTGGCCGGCACCGCCGATGCGTTCTGCGAAACCGTGCGCGACATCACCGGCTGGAACGCCTTCATCTCGCAACACCCCGAGTCGCTGCGTCGGGTGCTGGCCGTGGCCGACATCGCCGTGGCCTCCGCGGCCGGGCAGGTGGGCGTGATCTACGGCTTCCAGAACACGGAGATGCTGGGCCGCGAGGTGGAGCGCGTGCGCCTGTTCGCCAAGATGGGCGTGCGCGTGATCCAGCTCACCTACAACGGCCGCAACGCGGTCGGCGACGGCGCCACGGTGGCCGATGACCAGGGCCTGTCGCGCTTCGGCGCCGACGTGCTGGAGCGCCTTCAGGCCGAGGGCGTGCTGGTGGACCTGAGCCACAGCAGCGCGAAGACCTGCCTCGACGCGCTGGGCCTCGCGCGGCGGCCCGTGGCGATCACGCACGCCGGCTGCCGCGCCGTGGCCGACCACCCGCGCAACAAGAGCGATGCCGAGCTGCGGGTGCTCGCGGCCAAGGGGGGCGTGGTGGGCCTGTACTTCATGCCCTACCTGCGGTTGGCCGGACAGCCGCTGGCCGCCGATCTGGTGGCCCACCTGGAGCACGCGATCGACGTCTGCGGCGAGGACCACGTGGGCCTGGGCACCGACGGCGGCACCACCGGCCAGGACGACATGACGGCCTACCGGCGCCACCTGGAGGACGAGATCGCGCAGCGTCGCGCGCTGGGCATCGGCGCGCCGGGCGAGACCGCCGACGTCTCCACGTTCCTGCCCGACCTGTGCGGTCCCACGCAGTTCCAGCGCCTGGCCGACCTGCTGGCCGCGCGCGGCCACGCCGCGTCGCGCATCGAGAAGATCCTGGGCGGCAACTTCCGCCGCGTGATGTCCGAGGCCTGGGCGCCCGCCTGAGCATCGATGTAAACGCCATGCCGCGCCGCCTGCTGTCCTTGCTTGCCGCGCTGGGCCTCGTCGCCAGCGCGATGCCGGCCCACCCGCACGACGACGACGTGCGCATCCACGGCGTGGCCGTCGGCACCCAGAAGCTGCGGGCGCTGCCCAACGGCGTGACGCAGGCCGACTACGGCTTCAGCGAACGCGGGCGCGGCGACCAGATCCACGCGCGCTGGTTCCTCGATGCGCAGGGCCTGCCCGTGGCCTACGACGCCGACGGCAACGACTACTGGAAGGTGCCGCTGGCCGAGCACTTCGACGTAACCGCGGGCAAGGCCACCTGGAAGAATCGCATCGAGGCCGGCTCCGCCGACTGGGCCGCGCCGGGCGCGTTCTACCTGCCGGCCAACGCGCCGCCCGAGTTCATCGGCGTGCTCGCCCGTGCGCTCCTCAAGGCGCCGGGCCAACGCCTGAGGCTGCTGCCGGCCGGCGAGGCGTGGATGGAGCGCGGCACGCGCCTGGCCGTGGCCGGCCGCACGCTCACGCTGTACCGCATCGGCGGCATCGAATTCACGCCGGTGCCGGTGTGGCTGGACGACAAGGGCGCCACCGCGGCCGTCATCGACGACTGGTTCGAGGTGCTCGCCGATGCGCTCAAGCCGTCGCTGGCGCGCCTGCAGGCCGCGCAGGGCGCCGCCGACCAGGCGTGGAGCGCCGAGGTGGCGCACCGCCTGACGCACGTGCCCGCCGGCCCGCTGATGATTCGCCACGCCCGCCTGTTCGACCCGCGCGACCTCGCGGTGCGCGACGACATGCGCGTGCTGGTGCAGGGCGAGCGCGTGGTGCGCGTCGACCCGGACGACGCCACGCCGGCGCCCGCCGGCACCGAGGTGATCGACGCGGCGGGCCGATTCCTGATGCCGGGCCTGTGGGACGTGCACCAGCATTTCTCCGGCGTCGACGGCACCTTCGACCTCATCGCCGGCGTCACCAGCGGCCGCGACATGGCCAACGACAACGTGCCCTTGCTGGCGCGCGTCAAGCGCTTCGATACCGGCACCGAGCTGGGCCCGCGCGTGGTGCTGGCCGGCATCGTGGAGGGCACCGGCGCGCTGGCCGGCCCCACCGACGTGCGCGTCGAGACGCGCGCCCAGGCACAGGCGGCGGTCGACTGGTACGCCGACCACGGCTACGAGCAGATCAAGATCTACTCCTCGTTCCCGCCCGCGCTGGTGGCGCCCATCGCCGACATGGCGCACGCGCGCGGCCTGCGGGTAAGCGGCCACGTGCCGGCCTTCATGGTGGCGCGCCAGTTCGTCGAGGCCGGTGCCGACGAGATCCAGCACCTGAACTTCATCGTGCTGAACTTCTTTCCCGAGGTGCGCGACACGCGCACCAGGGATCGCTACACGGTGATGGCCGAGAAGCTGCAGGGCCTGGACACCGCCTCGCCCGAGTTCGCGTCGTTCATGACCCTGCTGCGCCAGCGCCACACGGTGCTCGATCCCACGGTGTCGGTGCTGCAGGACCTGTTCTCGGGCGCGCCCGGCGCCTGCTCGCGCAGCCTGTGCGCGATGATCGAGCGCTTCCCGCCGGTGACGCGGCGCCGCCTGCTGTCCGGCGCCGCGGCCGTGCCGCCCGGCGAGGAGGCGGCCTACGCGAAGGTGCTGCCCAAGCTGCTGCGATTGCTCAAGACGTTGTACGACGGCGGCATCACGCTGATGCCCGGCACCGACAGCTTCCCCGGCTACACGCTGCACAACGAGCTGGAGCTCTACGTGCAGGCCGGCATCCCCGCGCCCGAGGTGCTGCGCATGGCCACGCTGGTGCCCGCGCAGGTGCTGGGCGTGGCGGGCCCCGACCAGCGCGGCTTCATCGCGCCGGGACGCCAGGCCGACATGATCCTGGTCGACGGCGACCCGACGCGCGACATCGGCGACATCCGCCACGTCTGGCGCACCGTCAAGGGCGGCAAGGTCTACGATCCCGCCGCATTGGAGCAGGCGATGGGAATGAGCCGTTGAGCGCTTACCAGACGCGCACGCGCTTGTCCGGCGCGATGTAGAGCGCGTCTCCCGGCTTGATGCCGAAGGCGTCGTACCAGCCGTCGATGTTGCGCACGACGCCGTTCACGCGGAATCTTGGCCGGCTGTGCGGGTCGCTGCTGTTGAGGCGGCGCACGGTCTCGGGCCGCGACTTGCCGGCCCAGGCCTGGGCCCAGCCCAGGAACACGCGTTGGTCGCCGGTCAGGCCCTGCAGCACCGGCGCCGGCTTGCCGTTCAACGAGGCGCGATAGGCGTCGAGCGCGATCGTCAGGCCGCCGAGATCGGCGAGGTTCTCGCCCATCGTCAGGTCCGGATTGATGTGCATGCCGGGGAGCGGCTCGTACTGCGCATACTGCGCCCCCAGGATCGTGGTGCGGGCCTTGAACTCGGCCGCGTCGGCGGGCGTCCACCAGTCGCGCAACACGCCGTCGGCGTCCACCGTGCGGCCCTGGTCGTCGAACTGGTGGGTGATCTCGTGGCCGATGACGCCGCCGGCCGCGCCGTAGTTGATGGCGTCGTCCGCCGCGGCGTCGAAGATCGGCGGCTGCAGGATGCCGGCCGGGAACACGATGTCCTGCAGGTTGCCGCTGTACGCGTCGTTGATCTGCGGCGTCATGAGCCAGTCGCCGCGGTCGACCGGGCCTTTGCCGCGCTCGACCACGAAGGTCCAGTCGGCGGCCGCCGCGGCACGCACGTCGGCCATCAGGTCGTCGCGGCGGATCACGACGCCCGCGTAGTCGCGCCACGTGTCGGGGTAGCCCACCTTGATGGTGACCGCGTCGAGCTTGCGCAGCGCCTCGGCCTTGGTGGCGGGGCTCATCCAGGTGAGCGCCTCCATGTGCGCGCGGAAGGCCTTCTTGAGGTTGAGCGCCAGCGCCGTCATGCGGGCCTTGGCGGCCGGCGGAAACCAGCGTTCGGCATACACCTGGCCCACCGCCCATTGCAGCGTGCCGAAGCAGGCGTGCGGGTCGACGTCGCAGTCCTTGCCCGCCACCACGAACAGGCTGCGCTTCCAGCGCGGCGCCTGCTCGGCCTGTCCGCCCAGCGTCTTGCCGTGCAGCTCGAACGCGGCGTCGGCGAAGTCGCGCGACAGGTCGCTGGCGGCGTTGTCGAGGCTGCGGAACGCCATCCACGCCTTGAGCACCGGCAACGGGGTGGCGGCGACCACGCCGGCGATCTTCGGGAACGCGGTGTCCTGCATCGCGATCAGCGTTCCGCGGTCGCCCAGCTGCGCCGCGCGCAGAAACTCGTCCCACGCGAACGCGGGCGCCAGCGCCTGCAGCTGCGCGCGCGAGACCGGATGGTATTGCGCGACCACGTCGCGTTGCTGCACCTTGGTCCAGCTCACCTTGGCCAGGCGCGTCTCGAACGCGAGAACGTCGGGCGCGACCGCTTCCGCATCGGGCCAGCCGGCCAGCGTGAGCATCTGCGTCACGTAGCCGCGATACGCGGCGCGTTGCTGCTCGTGATCGGGCTTCAGGTAGTAGTCGAGGTCGGGCAGGCCCAGGTCGGCCTGCGACACGTACACGGCGTAGGTCTTCGGACGCTTCAGGTCGACGTCGATCGACACCGAGAACGGACTCGGGAAGACGTCGACGGTGGAGCGGCCCATCAGCGTGGCCAACGTCGGCAGGTCGGTTGCCGCGCGGATCGCTTCGAGCTCGGGGGCGAGGGCGCGCGCGCCCAGCCGCTCGATGCGGGCCTCGTCCATGTAGGCGGCATAGAACGCGCCCACCTTGCCGTGCACGTCGTCGGGCTGCTCGGCCACGCCGCGCGACAGGTCTTCGAGGATCGCGCGCAGCCGGCCATCGATGGTGCGCGTCATGCCGCTGCGGCGCGACACCGCTTGCTCGTCGGCCGGGATCGTGGCGCGCGCCAGGTAGTGCCCGTTGGCGTACTGGAAGAAGTCGTCGCCCGGCTTCGCGGCCGGATCGCGCGCCGTCAGGTCGAGGCCGAAGGGCGGGAACTCGGGGCGGTCGCCGGCGGCGTGGGCGAGGGCGGTCAACGCGCACAGCGTTGCCGCGGCCAGGGTCTTGATCAATCGCGTCTCCTGTCGAAGGTGGCGCGGATTGTGGAGCCAGAAAGCAAAAAGCCCAACCGGTGGGGGCTGGGCTTGAGGCTTTTCTTCGCAATCCTCTCGGGAGGGATGGCTCCCCGACCTGGGCTCGAACCAGGGACCTACGGATTAACAGTCCGGCGCTCTACCAACTGAGCTATCGGGGAACTGCGAAGCCTCTCAGTATAGCCAGTTTTTGAACGGCGTCAAAACTTTGCTTCAACCGAAGCGTGGAAAGTACGCGGCGCGAGGGGGAAAAGATACGCGTGGTCGTACTGGTACGGCGCCTCGCGCCAGGCACGGCGATCGAACACGTTGTCGACGCCCGCGCGCCACACCAGCGTGGTGGCGCCCAGCGGCTGCGCGTAGCGCGCGCCGAGGTCGAAACGCGTCCAGCCGGGGACCTGCGCGGTGTTGTCGGGGAGCACCTCGCGCTGGCCCTCGAAGGCCATGTTGGCCTGCACGCTCAGCCCCCGCACCTGCGGCACCGCGTACGACGCGAGCAGCTTCACCGCGCTGTCGGGGATGTTGGTGGGACGCAGCCCGTCGTCGCTGGCCAGCGTGGCCTGCTCGCGCGTCACGCGTTGCAGCATCGCCGACGCGCGCAGCGTGAACGCGCCCAGGCGCGTCTGCGCCTCGGCCTCGAGGCCGCGCGAATGCGTGATGCCGTCGTGCTGGAAGTCGTAGATCGGGGTATCGCCGTTGGCGCCGCCCTGCACGTCGCCGGAATACGCCTGCTTCACGTCGTAGGCCGCCAGGCCCCAGCTGTCGACGCCGCTGGCGTGCTTCCAGCCCAGCTCCCACTGGCGGCTCAGCGTGGCCGGCAGCGACTGGCCTTTGTTGGTGGCGTTGCCGTGCGTGGGCGACAGCGTGCTCTCCACGCCCTTGCCCCAGCTCGCGTAGACCATGTCGGCCTCGGTCAACTGGCGGCTGAGCGACAGGAACGGCGTGGTGAACGCCTGGCGGTAGTCGGTGTCGAACGCCGGGCTGCCGGTGGACGTCTCGGCCGAAGCGCGGCGCAGGCGCGAGTGGCGCACGCCCAGCCAGGCGGTCCAGTCGTCGCCCAGATACACGGTGTCGCGCAGGTACAGCTCGTCGTTGCGCTCGGTGCGGTTGGTGTTGGGTACCAGCAGCCGCGGATCGGGCGGCACGAAGGCGGTGCCGGCGATGTTGCCGATACCCACGTAGTTGTAGGCCTCGTCGTTGAAGCGTGCGGTGAAGCGCGTCATCAGCGTGCCCACGGTGAGCTCGTGCTCTAGCGGGCCGGTGTTGAACGCGCCCGCCAGCGACACGTCCAGGTCGCGCGTGAGGCGGCGCTCGCCGTCGCTGCGGAAGTCGTAGAGGGCGTAGGTGCCGTCGGCCGCGAAGCGGTCGCACGGCTCGCAGTCGGCGTTGGCGCCGTAGGCGAACGCCAGGTGGTCGTTGCTCACGAGGCGTTGCTGCAGCGCGTGCACCTTCACGCTCCACTGGTCATTGATGGCCTGGGTGTAGCGCAGCGACATCGTGTTGCCCTGGGTCACCACCGGCAATGACCAGGGCTGGTCGTTGAGGTTGATGTGCGGGTCGATCGCGTGCGGGTCGGGCACCACGGGGCCCAGCATGCTGAAGGCGGGCACGCTGGGCTGCGACTGCAGGTTGTGCTCGAACTCGAGCTCGAGCAGGTGGCGCGCGTCGGGCTGCCAGTCGGTGGCGAGGGAGGCCGAGCTGGCGTGGCCGCGGGCGTCGCGCGCATTCGCATCGAGCCGGTCGACCGACAGGTTCAATCGCGCGCCGAACTGGCGCCCGGCGCCGAAGCGCTGGCTCAGGTCGGCCGCCATGCCCACCTGGCCGGGTTGCACCCACTTCACGGCGACGTCGCGCAGGTCCTGGTCGGGCCGCTTCACGACCAGGTTCACCAGCCCGCCCGGCGCGCTCGTGCCGGCCTGCGTGCCGCTGAGTCCCTTGAGCACCTCGATGGCCGACTTGTTGTCGGTCGACAGAACGGTCTCGGCGTTGATCGGCAGGCCGTCGCGGCGAAAGTTGGTGCGGTTGTCCACCTGGAAGCCGCGCACGGCGAAGGTGGTCCAGTAGCCGACCGCGTTGTACGAGTCGGTGAGGCTGGCGTCGATGCGCGTGAGGTCGGACAGGGACGTGGCGCCCAGGTCCTTCAACACGTCGGCGTCGATCACGTCGGCCTGGATCGGCGTGCGCGCGAGCGGTTGGGCGAAGCCCGTGACGCCGGCGGTGTCGGCGAGGTTGCGCGCGGTCACCTGCACGGTCTGCACCGGCTGGGCGTCCTGCGCGCGCGCCGCGCCCACGAGCGCGAGGACGGCCGCGGCGAGCGGCGTGGGAGAAAAACGGAAACGGAAACGGACGGAAGCCATCGAGCTCTTTCAAAGCGATGGCAGGGGAACGGAGTCGGGAGTGCGCGACGCGAAAGGCCACGGCAAAGCGACCGCTTCCCTGCGCGAGGATTACCTCGGATCGTCGGCTTGCGCCGTCGACCTGGTCGTTCGTGCCAAGGCACGACCGACCAATCAGGTTCAAAGGGACTTTCTCAGCCAGTCTTTCGACCAGCACCCCTAGCGAAGCCCGCCGCGGGAATGCGGAAGGCGAGCGGATTGTGCCTCAAACGTGGCGCGGTGCGCGACGAAGGCCATCGACGGTTGTCGTACAACGACATCGAGCCGAGCCCGGCGCTACGCCGGGCGGGGCGGTCAGCGCAGCTCGGTCTGCGAGCGCCGGCGCCGTTCGCGGCTGTTGGCCAGGTGCGTGCGCATCGCGGCGCGCGCGCCTTCCGAGTCCTGCGCCGAGATCGCATCGAAGATGCTCTCGTGCTCGCCGTTGACGCGGCGCAGGTATTCGCGCCGCTCGTCGGTCATCACCTGGGCCGGCTCGAGGCGGGCGCGCGGGATGATGCGGCTGCCCAGCGTGGTCATCAGGTCGGCGAAGTGGTCGTTCTGGGTGGCGCGGGCCACCTCCTGGTGGAACAGGAAATCGGCCGCCACGGCGTCGCTGCCGTGTTCCAGCGCATAGGACAGGGCGTCGAGCGCCTTGCGCATCGCGTCGAGGTTGGCCTCGGTGCGGCGTTGCGCGGCCAGCGCGGCCGCCTCCGTCTCCAGGCCGATGCGCAGCTCCAGCACCGCCACCACGTCCTGCAGCGTGCCGTACTGCTCGCGGCTGATCTTGAAGCCGGCGTCGTCGCCCAGGCTCAGCACGAAGGTGCCGATGCCGTGGCGGGTATCCACGAGCCCGGAGGCCTGCAGCTTGGACAGGGCCTCGCGCACCACGGTGCGGCTGACGTCGAATTCGGCCATGATGGCCGCCTCGGTGGGCATCTTGTCGCCCACCTTCAGGCGGCCGTCGCGGATGCGTTCGCCGAGCGAGGACACGAGTTCGAGGGCGAGGGAACGGGGACGGCGGCGTGCGAGTGGGGTGGCGGTCATGGCTCGGTGTTAACCCTGGTCGTCCGGCGCGAGGGAACGCATAAAGTGGAATAGTTGTACGACAACTGATGACGTACTACAAGCAGTTGTTGGACTGTACCAAGAACGGGCTGAAAGCGTTCCCATGGCTTTCATGGGCCTGAGCCCGCCGCCGCGACCCCCGTGGAACAAAGATGACCGAGACGCGATCCAGACCGCCCCTGACCATCCGCATGCATGACGCCGACAACGTGGCCATCGTGGCCAACGACGGCGGGCTGGCCGCCGGCACGCCGCTGCCCGAAGGCGTGCCCGGCGCCGGCGTCGTGCTGGTCGACAAGGTGCCCCAGGGCCACAAGGTGGCGCTGGTCGACATCGCCGAAGGCGCGGTCGTGCGACGCTACAACGTGCCCATCGGGTATGCGCTGAAGGCCATCCCGGCTGGTTCGTGGGTGCACGAGCGGCTGCTGCAGATGCCGTCGGCGCGCGCCCTGGAGGGCCTGCCGATGGCCACCATCGCGCCGCCCGCGGCCGAGCCCCTCGACGGCTTCACGTTCCAGGGCTACCGCAACGCCGACGGCTCGGTGGGCACGCGCAACATCCTGGCCATCACCACCACCGTGCAGTGCGTGGCCGGGGTGGTGGAGGTGGCCGTGGCGCGCATCAAGTCGGAGCTGCTGCCGCTGCACCCCCACGTCGACGACGTGGTGGGGCTGGAGCACACCTACGGCTGCGGCGTGGCCATCGACGCGCCCGGAGCCAACATCCCCATCCGCACGCTGCGCCACATCTCGCTGAACCCGAACTTCGGCGGCGAGGTGATGGTGGTGAGCCTGGGCTGCGAGAAGCTGCAACCCGATCGCCTGCTGCCGCCGGGCAGCTTTCCCATCGCGGACGGCCGCGATCCGGCGGCCGGTGTCGAGACGGTGTGCCTGCAGGCCGACTCGCACGTCGGCTTCATGTCCATGATCGACGACATCGTCGCCAGCGCGAAGCCGCACCTGGCGCGCCTGGAAGCACGCCGGCGCGAGACGATCCCCGCCAGCGAGCTGGTGGTAGGCGTGCAGTGCGGCGGCAGCGACGCGTTCTCCGGCGTCACCGCCAACCCCGCGGTGGGCTTCTGCGCCGACCTGCTGGTGCGCGCCGGCGCCACCGTGATGTTCAGCGAGAACACCGAGGTGCGCGACGCCGTCGACCAGCTCACCAGCCGCGCCGCCACGCCGGCGGTGGCCGAGGCCATCGTGCGCGAGCTCGCCTGGTACGACGCCTACCTCGATCGTGGCAAGGTCGACCGCGCCGCCAACACCACGCCCGGCAACAAGGCCGGCGGGTTGTCCAACATCGCCGAGAAGGCGATGGGCTCCATCGTCAAGAGCGGCTCGTCGGCCATCGCGCACGTGCTGTCGCCCGGCGAGAAGCTGCGCGCCAACCAGCGCGGCCTGGTCTACGCGGCCACGCCCGCCAGCGACTTCATCTGCGGCACGCTGCAGCTGGCCGCCGGCATGAACCTGCACGTGTTCACCACCGGCCGCGGCACGCCCTACGGCCTGGCCCAATGCCCGGTGATCAAGGTGGCCACGCGCACCGACCTGGCCCGCCGCTGGCACGACCTGATGGACGTCAACGCCGGCAAGATCGCCGACGGCGAGGCCACCATCGCCGATCTCGGCTGGGAGCTGTTCCGGTTGATGCTGGACGTGGCCAGCGGCAAGAAGACCTGGGCCGAGCACTGGAAGCTGCACAACGCGCTGGTGCTGTTCAACCCGGCGCCGGTGACCTGAGTCCAGTCCAAGAGGGGCCTGGCCCTCCGGCGTGTGGCTAGACGCCCAGCAGCTTGTGGATCCGCGGACTGCTGGTGGTGTACTCGATGGGCCCGTCGTCGCCCGGGCTGAGATGCCCGGCAACGCCCGCGGCGGCCAGCGTGGCCTCGTGGAAGGCCGACAGGATCAGGCGCTGCTTGCCCGGGTACTGCACGACGTCGCCGATGGCGAACAGGCCGGGCACGCTGGTCGAAAACTGAGCGGTCTCCACCTGCACCTGGCGACGCTCCAGCGCCAGGCCCCAGTCGGCGAACGGGCCCAGCTTGGGCGACAGGCCCTGAAGCACCACGACGGTGTCCACGGGCAGCGACACGCTGGCGCCGGTGGCGTCCAGCAGGGTCAGCGCCGTGAGTCGCTCGCCGTCCGTCTCCAGGCCCGTGGGCTGGCCGGCCACGAAGTGCAGGGCGCCGGCGCTGCAGGCATCGCGGAAGGCGGCGACGGTGTCGTCGCTGGCGTCGAATGCGTCGCGCCGGTGGATGAGCGTCACGCGCGCGGGCGCGTCGGGCGCGCCACGCGCGACCGCCTCGCACAGCTGCGTGGCAAAGGCCAGGGCCTGCTCCGTGGCACCCGCCACCAGCACCTGGCTGCCGGCCAGCGCGCTTGCGGGCACCCGGTCGGCACGATGAAACAGCTGGCGACCTTCGAAGGCATCGAGGCCGGGCACCTTCAGGGCGCGCGGCACGAACGCGCCCACGCCCGCGGCCAGCACGATGGCGCCGCAGTCGAAGTGGAGACCGGCGCGCGTGCGCACGTCGAAGCGGCCCGCGTCGGTGCGCGCCACGTGGCTCACCAGCTGGTCGAAATGGAGCGTGGGGGCGAACGGGCGGATCTGCGCTAGCAGCCGCTCGGTCAGCTCACGCCCGGTGCAAACGGGCAGGGCCGGGATGTCGTAGATCGGCTTGTCGCCGTAGAGCTCGACGCACTGGCCGCCCGCGAAGGGCAGGGCGTCGACGACCTGCGCGGAGATCTCGCGCAGGCCCAGCTCGAACACCTGGAACAGGCCGGCGGGGCCGGCGCCGATGATCAGCGCGTCGGTCTTGAGGGGCGCGGCCATCGCTTCGGATCCAGGTGACCGCTGATCACCTGATCAGTTCGCCGATCTTGTCCGTCTTGTCCTTCCACTCGTCCGCATCGGGCAGCGCCGCCTTGCGCTTGGTGATGCTGGGCCAGTTCTTGGCCAGGTCGGCGTTGATCTTGATGAACGAGAGCTGGTGGGCCGGCACGTCTTCCTCGGGCAGGATCGCGTTGACCGGGCACTCGGGGATGCACACGGCGCAGTCGATGCACTCGTCCGGGTCGATCGTCAGGAAGTTGGGGCCTTCGCGGAAGCAGTCGACGGGGCACACGTCCACGCAATCGGTGTACTTGCAACGGATACAGGCTTCGGTAACGACGTGGGTCATGGCAACGGGTGCGTGGCGATAGGCTGGAGCAGCCGGGATTCTAAGGCTTGGAGGCCGCCGTCGACGACGGCAGGGCGATGACGTCTGCCGGGGACGACGTCGCGTCGGGCAGCGCGGTGGCCCCGACGCCGACGATGACCACGGTGGGGCGGCCGCCGTGCAGCACGACGGCCCCGGCCAGCGTGTCGACGCGGTGGTCGCTGCCGTGCTGGTCGGGCCAGCCGGCGCGCGACACCACGGCCACGGGCGTCTCGGGCGGCCAGCCGGCGCCCAGCAGGCGGCGCGACAGCGCGGCCAGCTGGCGTCCGGCCATGTAGAAGACCTCGGTGTCGGCGCCGCGCGTGGCCACCAGCTGGCCGGCGCGCGTCATGGCGGTGCTCAGCGCCACGCTGCGGCCGGTGCCGCGCCGCGTGAGCGGGCGCCGCAGGTCGGCGGCGGCCGCGATGGCCGCGGTGACGCCGGGCACCACCTCGCAGGCGATGCCGGCCTCGGCCAGCGCCTCCAACTCTTCGTCGAGGCGGCCGAACACGCTCGGGTCGCCGCCCTTGAGCCGCACCACGTGGCCGCCGGCGCGCGCCTGCTGCACCAGCAGCGCGTTGATGCGCGCCTGCGCCGTGGAGTCGCAGAAGCCGCGCTTGCCCACGTCG